>JAUVHW010000134.1 GCA_030593075.1 Ardenticatenales bacterium | reverse complement strand
GGAGACCCTGCAGGAAGAGATGGCCGAGGGAGCCACGCTGGCGGAGGTGATAGCTGCTCACGACGGCGACCTGGAAGCGGTGGAGGCTGCCCTCAAGGATGCGTTCAGCGATCTGCCGGCAATAGAAGGGGAAGACCTGGACCAACGCATTTCCGATTTGCTCAGCGGCTCGTTTTCGCCAGGGTCTGACAGCGAGTAGCGCATATGAGCGAGTCGCCCGGCTCGGCTCCGGGGACACAGCGGGCGATGTCGCGCTCTGGCGTACCACCGTGGCGTGGGCGCCCTTCTACTGCTACAATGGTGGCTGAACCAAGGGAAGCCGCATGAAGACCATCCTGGTTATCGAAGACGAAGCTGAACTGGTGCGGGCCCTGAGCGGCTACCTGGAGCAAGCCGGCTACCGCGTCGTCAGTGCTGGCGATGGCAGGCTGGGCTTGACCGTCTTTCGCCACGAGCGGCCGGACCTGGTGCTGCTCGACCTGATGCTGCCCGAGATGGACGGCCTGGAGGTCTGCCGGCGGCTGCGCCAGACCAGCGACGTGCCTATCATCATGCTCACCGCCCGGGTAGAAGAAGCTGACCGAGTCGTGGGCCTGGAGATAGGGGCCGACGATTACGTTGTCAAGCCGTTCAGCCCCCGCGAAGTGGTGGCTCGGGTGCGGGCTCTGCTGCGCCGCGCCGGCGGACGAGTAGTGGCAGCGCCCGACGTGATTCGAGCCGGCGACCTCGTGCTGGACCTAGCCCGGCACGAGGCGTCCGTGGCTGGTGAGCTGGTGAAACTTACCCGCACCGAGTTTGAACTGCTCGCCATCCTGGCGGCCGAGCCTGGCCGGGCGTTCCGCCGGTCCCAGCTCATCGACGCCCTGGATGCCGACTATGCGGTGTCTGACCGCACCGTAGACAGCCACGTCAAGAACCTCCGGTCAAAGATAGAGCCCGACCCCCGCCGCCCCTGCTATCTCCTCACCGTCTACGGTGTTGGATACAAACTGGCCGAGTCCAGTGAGGGCCATGGCAACTGACACTTCTGGGGGTCAGCGGCAGCCACCTGGCCCAGGGCAGCGACCCGCATCGGCTGCGCGCCAGGGGATTCGCATCAGCCTCTCGGTCAAGCTGTTGGCTGCCCTCGGCCTTGTCGTGGTGGTCAGCCTGGCCGCCGTGGCTCTGACCGCCCGCTGGACGGCCGTTCGCGAGTTCACCGACTTTATGCAGCAGCGCCAGATGCTGGCGGCCGATGACCTGGCGGCTCAACTGGCCCTCTATTACAGCCAATATGATGGTTGGGCCGGCGTCGAGCGAGTCCTCCGACAGAACCGAATGGGGATGAAGAACCACCCGCCGGGCATCAACTGGATGCTCGCTGACCCACAGAGCAGCGTCGTCGCCGACAGCTGGGGAGAGCGGGCCGGCGATCAACTATCACGGGGAGACCTCGCCACCGGCCGTCCGGTGCAGGTCGGCGGAGAGACGGTGGGCATCCTGATAGTGATCGACGATGGGCGGCCCAACCCCGAGGTGATGCGCCGCGGACTCACCCCGGAAGGCACAGCGACGCTGGATCGGGTCCAGCGGAGCATCCTCATCGCCAGCCTTGGCGCCGGAGCGGTGGCGCTGGCGGTAGGGGGTCTCTTGGCCTGGGGGCTGGTGCGGCCCCTGCGCCGGTTGACGGCCGCCGCCGAGGCCGTCGCTGGTGGTGACCTAAGCCAGCGGGTCCCGGTGGCCAGCGGCGACGAAGTAGGTGAGCTGGCGGCCGCCTTTAACCACATGGCCGCCGAACTGGAGCGCGCCGAGCAACTGCGGCGAGACCTGACGGCCGACGTGGCTCACGAATTGCGCACCCCCCTGAGCGTCATCCGCAGCCATGTCGAGGCGCTGCAGGACGGCGTCTTTGACCTGACGCCGGATAACCTGGGCCCCATTCACGACAAGATCCTGCTTCTCGGCCGGCTGGTGGAGGACCTGCGCGAACTGGCGCTGGCGGACGCCGGCCAACTCCCTCTCGAGTGCGGTCCCACCGATCTACGAACACTGGTGGAGTCGACGCTGAGGAGCTTCCGCGCCCAGGCGGAAGCAGAAGAGGTGAGCTTAAGGGCCGAACTCCCCCCCGAACTCCCCCTGGTTCACGCTGATCGGGAAAGAATCGGCCAGGTGCTGACCAACCTGATGAGCAACGCGCTGCGCCACACGGCGGCCGGCGGGACCATCACACTCAGCGCGACCGAGGCGGCCGGCTCCAGATCGGCCGTCCGGCTGTCGGTGGCGGATACCGGGGAAGGCATCGCCCCGGCCGATCTCCCCTACGTCTTTGAACGTCTCTATCGGAGCGATCGTGCCCGGGCGCGCTCGGCCGACGATCAAGGAACCGGCTTAGGACTGGCAATCGCCCGCGGCATCGTCGAGGCCCACGGGGGAACCATCGAGGTAGAGAGCGAGCTGGGGGACGGCGCCGTCTTCTCCTTCTGCCTGCCCGTTCACCCAGAGTGACTCCCTCTGCGCGACGCCAAGCTAGTCCAGCGCTAGGCAGCGGCGCGGGCGCCGACTCTCCCCGCTGCATTCCTCAAAACCCCCACACCACAAGTGACAGGAAGATGCGGGAGATCACCATAGATGCGTTGTATGCCACGGGTCCCGAATTGTTAAAGGGAATCCAGCCCACGTTCTCCCCCCAGGCGTAACCCCCGAAATCGCCAGTGAGAGGGTCGATGGTTACACCTCCGCCACCACTGGGGGCAAAGTTGATCCAGCCCACGTTCGTCCCCCACGCATAGCCGGAAAGCGCACCGGTAGAGATGTCCCTGTGCACCCCATAGTCGGCAGCTGAGGTGTTAGCACACGTGTGTGCGTCGCCGCCGGTGTTGGTGCCCATCCTGGTCCAGCCGACGTTCTCCCCCAGGCGCGTCCCTCCAGGTGGCCATTGTAGACCGCCACCCCGCCGTTGGGGGGATCAAAGTTGATCCAGCCTGCACTCGTGCTCCTTGCTTCTTGTCATTTGGTTGCCAGCCTGGCTGCTATTCAGTGACTGCGCCCCGTGAGATTCCAGGTGTGAGCATGACCTCCTTGCCAGAGTGGTTCTGCTACACAGAGCAAGCTAGTCTGCGAATGATGGAGGCGGCCTTGCGGGCCAACGGGTCGCTACGCTCGCGCAGGCTGCCTATTGGCATCTATCAAGCTGTTTCCTCGCATACTGACAACTAGACTGAAAAGCGATCTATCCAGCGCGCTACCTCAACACTGCATGCCACACGTGATCCCTGTGAAGCTCGAGTTTGATTGTGTTGCCGATCCCC
Organism: Ardenticatenales bacterium; assembly: GCA_030593075.1. Taxonomy (GTDB): domain Bacteria; phylum Chloroflexota; class Anaerolineae; order Promineifilales; family UBA4811; genus JAUVHW01. The sequence goes on along the minus strand of JAUVHW010000134.1, from coordinate 5,849 downwards.
TGGAAAGGCAAGTACGAATGAGCCGGCGACCAGCCCCAGGTTGAGCAGGAACCCCACAGCAAAGCGCGAAATCAGCTCCCCAGAGATGGCCGGTGGTAGAATCGGGCGCGTATTCTCGCGCAGCAAGTGCAAATCCAGGTGATAGCTGGTGTCGAACGGCAGTCCAGGCAGGGATATCAACGAGATCAACTCTCGCTCCAGCTGCGTGTTGCTGCCGATCTCCCCCCTACCAGCAAGGACGGTTTCTAACTCTCACCCAGACCGACTGCGTCCAAGGTCTCAACCCAAGCTTGATACAGTCCAGGGTTGAACGCTCGCGCCCATTCCCCGATGGTCTCCAGATTCAGGTCCCTGCCGGCCGCCGCCTGGACCCGCAGGATGTTAGCAATGTCGCGCATCTGCCGGTCGCTCCCCAACCAGTAGAAGTAGAGTTTGCCGATGATGGTACCTTCGGGGGTCGCAAACCAGACCGTTTGCCCGCCGGCCGTCTCCAGGCGACAGCGCAATCCCAGCACAGTGGCTGCCACCCGGCCGGCCTCGGACCTGCCGGTTGGAGAGATGTCGATCTTTTCGATGGCTGGCGTCATAAAGCTGAACGTCGCACCATGAGTGACGCTGCTTGCTGCCACCTCGGCAAAGTGATCCGGCTCCATTGCCGACAGTCCGGCCGCACCCATCCGTTCGCCCAACCGGGTCAACTCCTCCAAGTCTGCGGGCAGTTCGGCGACCAGATCTACATCCTGGGTGGAGCGGGGCACACCCCAGGCGATGGCAGCCAGCCCGCCAACGATGGCATATTGGATTCCCGCACTCTCCAACACCTCCACCAGCCGGTCCACGAACGCCATACTGTTCACGAAGGTTCTCCTTGCGTCTGCATTTGCGCGTGCAAGGCATGAGCCCACCGGGTCATCCCATCCGCCCGCTCCAGTTTTTCTCTGGCGGTCAAGCGGGATACGGCCTCAATGTAGGCGGGATCGGCCGGCTCGATCCTCTGTCTAACGGCCCCAGGGTCCACCGAACCATTCGGGCTACCCCACAGATAGCCAGGAGGTTGCCCGCGCCGATAGTGAATCACGCAGCCGGCCGCCCTAAGTCGGCGGATGTCATCGTGCAAAGCTCGCTTGGGTGAATGGCCCCAGCATCCGCTTCCCAAGCGTGTCTCGATTCGAACCATCAACTCGGCCGCAACCAGGGGGCGGTCGGCAGCCTGCAAGGCATCCAGGAGAGCCAGACGGCGGGCCAAAGAGATGCGCAGAGCTGCCTCCGCTGCCAACAGGTTGGCCAACTGGAAGGCATGCATCTCACGGGCGGCGTCAAGCCGCCAACGGGTCAAAAAACGGCGTCGACGCTCCACACTCGGTCTCCTCCGACACCAATCTGGTTTGCCACGCAAGTACATCACATACCATTATGTCAGTTACTATGATACTGCAAACACCACCGGTCGTCAAGGCGTGCTCACCCCCGGGTGGCGGCGGTCTCCCCCTCTCCGGTACAGACGGCGTTCAGAACCTCCTCGTAGCCGCGCGCGTCGATAGAAGCAACGGCCATCGCACATGCCTTGTCGCGGGTGGTGGCGTGCGGCTGTCGGTGGCGGATACCGGGGAAGGCATCGCCCCGGCCGATCTCCCCTACGTCTTTGAACGTCTCTATCGGAGCGATCGTGCCCGGCCGCGATCAGCGGACGAGCAAGGAACCGGGCTGGGACTAGCAATCGCCCGCAGCATCGTCGAGGCCCACGGGGGAACCATCGAGGTGGAGAGCGGGCTGGGGCAGGGTGCGGTCTTTTCCTTCTGCCTGCCCATTCACCGGGAGCAATCGCCTCGGCGCGAATCCAGATGAACCCTGCAAAGGCTCCGAACCCTCGGTTCGCAACCTTGGCAAGGTTGGCCTGCCAGTGGGCCGGCCGGGGTCTGGCGCGGCGTTGGCGGATTAGCCGGCCGGCGGCAGCTCGAACGAGCCCTTTACCCCGTTGACAACTACGCTGTAGGTGCCGGGCTCCAGATCCGTCACGTCCAGCTGTATCACCTGCTCAAAGGGCACGATAACGGTGATGCACTGCATGTCGGCCGGCCGTTCGGTGGTCAGGGTGATGCGAAAGGTGCGCCCGTCGCGCTCCTGGATGACCTTTCCGAGGGTCGTGCAGCCGTCCGGCAGGTAGCCCTCCACCAACACGTTGGCGTGCGCCGCCCCTGGCGCAGGCAACCCAGCGTCAACGCTCTCCACCGGCGCCTCCCCCTTGACCATCTTTCGCGGGCCAGCTTCCTGCGGCAAGACGTTGTCGACTGAGAGTTCGAAGCTGCTCTGCACACCGTTCACGTCAACGACGTAGGTAACGGCCGGCAGGCCCACCACGTCCAGCGGGATGTTCCGCTCGAAACTGACCAGTGCTTCGGTGCACGCCACGCCGGCCGGGCGCACCGTGCTGATGGTCACCTGGAACGCGTCCCCGATTCGCTCCTGGGTGACCCGGTCTATCTGGGTGCAGCCGTCCGGCAAGTAACCTGCCGCTCGGACGCGCACCTGCACGGGGAACGATTCCAGGATCATGATTTCGACGCTCTCGACCCTGGCCTTGCCAGTCTCGGCCGCGGACGGAGGCGGTGCCTTGGTGGGCGGGGATGAGTCTGAACTCCCCGGTTCGGCCGGCGCTGGAGTCACGGCCCGAGCGGGCGCGGGTTCCACAGTCGGTTCAACGGCCGGGGGTTCGATTTCGGGCAGGCAGGCAACAGCAGCCACCGTCCAGAGTGCGACGACGGCAAGCAGTCTGGTGCGGGACATGGATCTCTCCTTGCGAACTTTGATTGCTTCCACTGCAATGCAGACGAGCGAACCGGGCCAGAGGTTCCCCGGAAGCACTGCCAGAAAGAGAGAACCTACGAGGGCGTGTCGATGACATCGATGCGCCACTCGCCGTCCTGCTTGACCAGGGTGAAGATACGCTCCTCCACAATCCCACCCGAGTAGTTGAGCGCCACACCCACCCGCACCCGCCCGTCGGCCGGCAGCAGTTCCACGTAGAACGAATAGTACGCCTCTTGGACGCCCAGCACGGAGAGAGGAGCGCCAGGCTCTTGAACCGCCTCCTGTAGGCGATCACTCAGAAGGGCCGTACAGTCCACGCTCGAACCATCCAGCGTCACCCGCAACACGCAGGAGAGGAATTGAATCGAGACGTCCGTAGGACCGCCGGGCATGACGTTCAGCGTCGCCGAAGCCAGCATCCTCTGGAGCACCGGCTCCGCCGCCTGCAGGTCCGAAAGCGTGCGGCCGCTGGCAAAGAAATCGTAGGCCAGGTCAACGGCATCCTGTACTATGGCATGCCTTTCCACAGCCACCGCCTCGTCCCTCAGAAGCAGCTCGACCCGGTAGCTGCTTCCTTGCGCCCAGCCCAGGTCGACCGGGGCGCTTGTCACCACGCGGTAAGGCTCAGCCAGCATCATGGTAGGCTCCCACTCGGGCCCGGTCTCGCTCCACGCCAAGCCAACCCGAGCAGCGCTGTCCTGGGCCGGCGCCCAGGCCCAGGCGGCCCCCAGGCGCTCCCAGGTCTCGGGCACCAGAAAAGCGAGTCCCAGCTCACCGACCTCCACCCGCTGCCATTCGGTGGGAAAGGGGTCGAAAACTAGGCTCTCAGCGGCCTCTGTCGCCGGTGGCTCCTCAGTCGGGGGAACGACCGTGGGGGTCACAGTCAGCGCGGCCGTCGCCGTCTCTGTCGGAGTGGCTGTGGGCCTCTGCGGAGTTGGGGAAGGCTGGCTGGTGGCCTGATCGTCCTCCCGCGAGAGGAGTGCGGTAGGCGTCGCGGCCGGCCTGGTTTCCTGGAGGGTGGCCGCCGGTGCCCGCGCGACGGGCCCGGCCGGCACACCGTATCGTTCAGCAACCAGCGGCGGCCGGGTGATGGCGACGACCAGCACGGCCGTCAGCACGGCGAGCAGCAGGCCGGCCGCAGCAAGAGCAACCGGCCCGAAGGGTCTGGACAGCCTCATTCTCTACAAGGGCATCACACAGCCCCGGCGGACTGGCAAGGACTGGGCAAGGGCAAGCTATTTCTCAGCCGCAGGCTCGGGAGCCAACTCGATCATCTCGCGGTAGGCCAGCGTCCAGGTGGCAGACTTGAACGTCTCCACTATGCTCCCGAAGACGGCTCCGAGCAACACCGCGAGCAACCCTCCGCACGCCATCGGCGCCAGCAGCCAAGCCCCAGCCTCGGCTTCCACAAAGGCGGCCGCCAACAGCAGGCCTAGAAAGGGAGCACCGACAATCAGAAGCCCGATCATGACCACCGCGGCAAGCACAAAGCCGATGACCAAGAAGATCAGCCACAGAACAACGGTGGGACCCAGGTTCTCTTTCAGCACCTGCCACCCCCTCGCAAACGCGTCGGTCCAGCCCAGCCCCTCCAGCACGGCCGCCCGCTCGGCGTAGATGCGAATCTGGCGCAGCACAATCCCGGCGATGACTAACAGGCAGGCAAAGGGAATCCCGCACACCAGCGCCGGCAGCAGAACGCCGGCGGCAACAGCCCATTCCTCAAGATCGCCCGCAGCGATGCTCAACGGAACCAGCACCGCCAGCGCGACAACCAGGCCCACCAGAACGGCCACAATCATGGGGATAGCAGCCAGCACTCCGACGCCGAACAGCGTCCAGAACCGGCTCACGCCTACGCGCCATGCTTGGCCAAAGCTGGTAGCACCCTCATCCTCCACCTGCTGCACGCCAGCGATGAGCCCGCCTCGGGCAATCACTGAGACAACCCACAGAATGATGGCGACCACAAACAGCAGGCAGGCCACCGCGATGATGAAGCCGCCTACCTCGGGAGGAACCTCAAAGCCTCCAAGACGCTCCCCGCGTCCCGCTGAGTAGCTAGGGTTGCCGCCGCCCCCTCCGCTGCCCAACGAGACCAGGAACCCCAGAACCCAGAGTATTTTCCAGCGCCAGGTGATCTGCCACGCTCGGCTCAGAACCTTCCCAAAGTCCATTTCCCACTCCTTTCGCTAGTCAGTCAAAGTCATTTGCTGGGGACATTATACACCACTATCGCCGCCGTGCTAGGGCAGTCTCCCGGCACCTCCCTGACAATCGGCTGTCAGGCTCTCCGCGCGCCAGGCCTGAACTGCCGGCCCACAACCACGCTGGCGCCCGGACACCGCACAAGCCCCCGTTGGAACTCTGCCCCTTCTGTGTTATACTGCCGTCCGTTCGGCCGCCTGAAGAGGCGAGGGCCATACGAATGAGCGATGGAGAAGAGGTCACACTAGCCCGCACCCTCGGGTACTTTGACGCCACGATGATCGGCGTCGGTGCGATGATCGGCGCCGGCATCTTTGTGCTCACCGGCGTCGCGGCCGGGGAGGCGGGGCCGGCCGCGCTGCTAGCCTTTGCTCTCAACGGGCTGGTCACCCTCATCACCGCCTTTGCCTACGCTGAGTTGGCATCCGCAATCCCCGAGGCGGGGGGCGGCTATGCATTCGTCAAGCGCGCGTTCCCCGGCCTGACCGGCTTTGTCTCCGGGTGGATGCTGTGGTTCGCCTACACCGTGGCCTGGGCCCTATATGCCCTCGGCTTTGGCGGCTATTTCATGGAGCTTTTGCACAGCTACCTGCCGGCCGTCTCGCAAGCGTTCGTCGGGCTGGTGGGACACAGCGGGGCAATCGCCAGCGTCACCCTGGCAGCCAGCGCGGTGTTCATCTCACTCAACGTGATCGGCGCCGACGTGACCGGCAAGGCCGAGAACGTCATCACCATGGGCAAGATCATGGTGCTAGGGTTGTTCGCCGCCTTTGGGCTGGCAGCAATTGGCCAGGACCCGGCGTTGCTCAAGGCGAATTTCTCGCCTTTCCTCC
>JAUVHW010000201.1 GCA_030593075.1 Ardenticatenales bacterium | reverse complement strand
TTTCCTTGGAGCCCGGCGATCCTGAGGAGGATAACGCCGACGTGGAGCCGGGCGGCACCGTCAGCGGCAGCGTTCGGCTGTCACTCCAGTGCGGTAGCTGCAGCGGTGAGATGGCGGAGGCCAGTTCCGATTTCGAAATCGAAGTCGAACTCACCCACGAAGAAGGATGCGAAGTGCCCGAGCTGGAACTCGAGGAGATCGAGCTTGGCGAGATGGACGAGGAGGGCGGGGGCCGCTTCAGCAAGCACCTGTACTTCACAGAGGTCAGCGGGAAGGTCTCTTGCCGTTGCGGCGCAGAGGAAGCGTTCACATGCACAACCGGCAAAGTGTCCGCTTCCGCATTCGACTCAACGCAGTAGCCGGGTGCGGATTTCCGCGCGCGGAACAGGAGCGATCAGAGGAGGTACCCAACCAATGATGATGCATTGCATTGGCTGCGACAGAGCAGTCATCAACATGGAACAGGGCGGAACGGTAGCGATTGCCTGCACCTGCGGAGCTGGGGCTCCCATCTTGTACGATCCAGATGGGGAGGGCGGCCTAGCCCCACCAGCAAGCCTTGTCCGCCTACTCATGCTGACTTCCGAATCTCTGGCCGCTCCTCCGCACCTTGAATACTACCTGGGCTACTCCGACTACACGAGCCCCCTCAAAGAGGCGGCCATCAAGGCGCTGCGCGCTCATGGGTCAACATCACAATCGGAGTGCCTGAACCCGCAGTGCCAAGAGCAGTTCCGCCATCAGGTGGCGGAGGAAGGACCGTAAGATGGCCAGCCCCCCGAACGTTGTATGTGGAGCGTGCTTCGTGCCGATGCGGCCTGCGCGGATCGGCGTGACCGTTGAGGCGGTGGCGAGGATTGGCCCCTACTACCAGGCCAACGCGGATCTGTATGAGTGCCCGGGGTGCAAGGCAACCGTGCTCTGGGGTTTCGGCCGGCCTTTTCATCACAACGAACCGGGCTACCAGGCCGGCACCACAGAATACACGATAGTTCTGGAGTGAAGGAGGCATCGTGAGCGAGCGACGACAACGACTTGTGGCGCTCGGACCGCCATATCCTGGCATAGAGCACCCGCGCTGCCGGGTCTGTTACCGCTTCGCGGACTACACTATGCAGTTTACCGGCGGGCGTAAATTCAGGTCCGCAAGCAGGAACTACTGCACGACCCACCTACTGCCAGCGTATCAACCGTTCAAGGAGGAGGCCGACCAGCAGCTCGCCGCGCGGTGGGAACGGGCACAAGAACGGGAGGCACCGCCAGGGCCCAGTGAGACGAAAGGAGAGTGATGACGACACGAGAGGAACTGACAGAGCAGGTCAATGTCGTGGCTGAGGCTCGCGCCAAGAGCGCGGAGATGCATGACAAGAAGGAGGAGAGCTATCGCCAGTGGGCCGTAGCCAACAAGGACACCATCGAAGGTGTAGTGACGACTGGTGCCACCGTAGCGGTGGCCGAGAAGAGCCTCCGCGACATGGCGGTAGCCTTCTACAACGACACGGGGGCACAGGATAAGAGCCCTGTACCAGGTGTGGGAATCAGGGTGGAGACACGCCTGAAGTACGATGCTGACGAAGCCCTAAGATGGGGCATCGAACACAGCCTCGCTGTAAATCCTGTAACGCTCGACCAGAGGGCATTCGAGAAGATCGCCATGGCATCCCCCATCGCTTTCGTGACCGTGCTTCACGAGCCCCGCGCGACCATTGCCACCAATCTTCAGCCAGTATTGGAAGAGAGCCGCGAAGGCTAGCGGCTAGAGGTACCCGAGGAAGGAGAGTGATGACCCAGCAAGAGACCCGCAAGCCTACCTATCGGATCAAGCGATCCTATCCTGAACGAGCTGTAGGTACGTACGGTTCGGAGTTCTTCGACATCAGGTTGGGGGACGAGTTGGTCGGCTACATAAAGGGCGATAAGCACGCTATAGTCCTAGCAGCGCTATTCACACAGCTACAGGGTGATGCCTGCGTCCATCCACCGGAATGCGTGGTGGTCATCAACGAGGAGGCTGTCTCCGGGACAGTCTGCTACTTGTGCGGGCGTCAACTGGATGAGTACCCGGTGGACGGGGATGTAGCATGATCCAGGATGCAGCCCGGAAGTGCCGTGCCTGTTGGAGTGGCGGGGAACCACTGCATGGTCTCATTGTTGGATTACGGACGATCCTTGGTGAGGTAGTGGGCCACCGAATCGCCGACAAGGATACCGAAGTGGTGACCACTACCTGCGCACTAACGTTCTACCTTAGCTCACCGGAAGTGGTGTGGTTCGCATGAGTACTTGGTGGGAACGGTTGGTCGCCTTCGGCATGTTCATGGCGCTGGCTATGACTTTCTGCGGCGGCTGGCTCATGGCTGAAGAGCAGATGCAGTCACGCGAGAAGGCCGTGGCCGACATGCAGGCTGTTTGGGAAGCGCGGGTTAGCATGACAGAGGAGGCGTATATCGAGGCAAAGATGGAAGCTGGACGGTGGAAGGACGAGGCAAGGGACATGGCGGACAGGTATCTCGCAGACCACGAGCGCAGGGCGGGAATGATTTGCATCGAGCAGGCACTCACGCCGACGTTCGTACCAAAACAGGAGTGAGACATGGCGATCCTATGGGTGCTTGCAGTGCTGGCGGCACTAGCCGCTGGGGTCTTCGGAGGGTACGTATGGGCTGACCTCCGTTCCCTCGCAGCGGAACATGAGCAGGTCAAGGAGTGGCGAAGAGCCGAGCTTCAGAAAGTGCTGACAGAGAGCCGTGAAGGCTAGCGGCGAGCAGTAGAAGGAGGAGAGCGATGGCAGTTACCGAGCGACAGACTGAGGACAGAGCCACGATGCAGGCCCGGCTTGACGGCCTCATCCGTGGTGGGGAAGCGCGGACGCGGGAGATCCTGGGCTACGTCGAGGACCAGAGCCAGAGGCTCAGGGACTTCGTGTGGCCCTTGGGCCCGGCGGGCATGGGTTTCTACACGGCAGGAGAGGAGCGGGCGCTGGCGGTCACCAACCGGCGGGGCATCCCAGCGCAGGGCGAGCCATCACAGGTCATAGCAACCCTGCACCCTCACGCCACGGAGCAGGCGGCTGGCCGTCTTGACCTCCCTGGCGGCTTCATGAAAAGGCTGGCCGATGGTGCCGCATGGCAGCGCACCCTCGCCGCCACGATATTCGATGAGCACGCCACCAACGCCCAACAGGAGCGCCGCCTTCTTGTCCGGGTGGTTGGGACAAGGGCCATGGCAGTGCTGAGCAATCGCTATCGGCGGCTCAACTCGCTGCCTGTCCTAGAAGCGTTCACGGCGGCCTTGGATGAGGCCGGGGCAGTCCCTTACGCCGGGACATGGGAGGATACGCGGTTCAGTGTCCAGGCGCTACTCCCCCAGATGTTCGAACTGCAACTGGGCGAACACGGCTGGGAGTACCTCGCCTTCGGCATCAGGTTGCGCACGTCCGACTTCGGCGATGGCGCGCTTGCACTGTCGGCGTTCACAGCGCGGCTCGTCTGCACCAACCTGCACATCGGCCGGTCGGTTATGAGGGAAGTGCACCTGGGCGGCCGTCTGCCCGACGACATCATGTTCAGCGACCGCACATACGAATTGGACACGCGGACCACAGCCAGCGCCGTGCGCGACGCCACGCGGCAGGTGACATCAGTGGAGGCGGTCCGAGGGCATGTCGCCCAACTGGAGCTTGCGGCGGGCCAGGCTGTGGACCCGGAGCGGGAGTTGGCGGCACTCATGCGGGCAGGTTCCATCGGACAGGGTGAGCGAGACCTGGCGATGGGAGCCCTGGGGCGGAGCGATACGGGCGAAGTGCCAGCGGGCCCAGCGACGCGCTATAAGCTCGCCAACGCCCTCAGTTGGGTAGCGAATCAGAAGGAGTCGGTCAGGGCACGCACCGACCTGCAGGAACTTGCCGGTGACTATCTCGGAGGGAGGGGTGGGCGCTAAGCCCACCCCTGCCATGAGCGGCGGCAATGAAACCCTGGGGCTCTGGAGGGAGTAATGAACAAGCTGTATCAATTCGTGGAGGAGTACGGGATCCGCGGGGACTGCGAATGCGGTCAGTGCGTTGATCAGAGTGCCAACCCAACCCAACCCGAAGGCCATGCGGTCGACATCACCTTCTTCAAAGTGGCAGTCCGGCCAGGGGCATCCGGCGAAGTGCTCCGCCGGTTGGTGCTTGAGGAGGCTCCCACCTATCTCGACGGCAAGGAGCACAACTACCTTGAAGTGGGAGGGGACATCGGGGATCAAGGTGCCGCCCTGATGCTCATCGGGATGGGTCACCTGCTCGGTCTCTGGAAAGCCCTGTCGCCAGCAACGCTGATGTCCTTCATGCCAAGGGCATTCCAGATGGAGGTGGCGGGTATGGGGGGGGTCTCTCTGCAAGCACCGTTAGAGGCGGCGCAATGACTGACGAGCAGATCACAGCGGCCGCCAAGAAGATCCGAACCCGGACCTACGAGGTAGTTCGCTTCGCGCTCCGTTGGTGGGTGAAAGCCCACGACAACTACCCCGGCCTTGTGGTATCAGAGGTGTGCGCCGGTCCATTCAACAGCCGCAAGAAGGCCGAAGAGTGGCGGGCTGTGCTAATCGGCGAAACAGCCGACCAAGGAGACCCCGCGATATGAGTGGTTCCCCACAGCTCGCCGCGGGGAGCACGATGGCGGATCGCCTCGGCGAAGACCCGATGAGCCTGGACCGCCTAGTGCCAGAACTACGGATAGCCACGGAGGAGATCAAGGGGCTCGGCCCCTGCCTCCGGCACCCGCTCGTGTACCAAGTGCCATTCTTCTCCTGGAAGCTGGCCAACGACACGCTGACGCACAAAGAACAACTGATCATCAAGCTCACCGGCGAGGAGGACTACGAGCGCATCCTCTGGCTCTATGAACGGCCCCACCGATTGTCTATGCTTTGGGAGTGGACCCGGGCCGGGCTGGTGGACGAGGATAGCTTGCGGGCGCTCCTACCAGGGACATGGATGGGTACAGAGTTCCCCCGCCAATACAAAGGGGTGCCCCTACGGCTGTTCCGCAAGGCAGGTTGGGTGACCGACGCCGAGGGATTGGAGCGGCCAGACTACGGCCTAACGGTCTATCGGGGCACCATAGCCGGGAGCAAGTTGGGCATCGCCTGGACCAAGAGTCCTGCAGTGGCGGCGTGGTTTGCCACTCGGTTGGCACCACGGAACCGCACCCCCATCGTATACGAGGGTTGGATTGACGGCGGGGACGTACTGGCGGTCTTCACCAGCAAGGACGAGGCCGAAGTGGTGGCTGACCCTAAGCGGATCAGGGATATCCGTGTGCATCCAGACAATGACCTGTTGATAGAACACGTGCGCCCAGGGAGGAAACCATGAGCGGCATACCTAATAAGTCATTCGCGGGTATCCTGATCGATGAAATACCGCCGGGCAGCCCAAACGCAGTCGTCACTGCCCTGGCAATACTCGGCCTGACTAATCCTAACAACGCCGCCCTAATGGAGGAACACATAGCGGCCGCAGTCATGACCCGGTGGATAGCCTGGAATGCGTTGGCTTTTGCACGCCAGCACCCTGAACTAGTGCCCGTCCTGCTAAGCGAGTGGGACAATGAAATCACAGAAGTAGAGGCCGAGGCCAGAGCGGTTATCTTTGACGCCTTAGCGGAGGCGTTCGCGGGCAGGAAGAACTTGGAGGGTGAGCCATGATACGGCGACGCCTGGACACAACGCTGGAACTGCTGAAGTTCAAGAAGGGCCAGGAGTGGACACGCTCTATCCTAGCAGGGTTCTACAGCCGTGCCCTGGAGGAGGGGTACGAGATGGCCGTGACTGATTTCTTCGGGGCTACTAAGCGGAACGGCGAATACGATGAGAACTGGCACGACACGCAGCCCAGTCTCCGACGGCGGCAAGGCGCAATCAAACGGTACTACGGAGCGTAGCCGTGTCTTACAAGGACCACCCGGCGGAGGCTTCCGCCCTACATGGAACCGAAGGAGGCTTGAGATGCTTCGCATACCGTCTGGCCTTGGCGAGGCCCAGTTCCTGGAATTCATCAGCGAACAGCTGATCAAAGTGGAGGCTGACCGCAAGGAAGCCGACGACCGCTACCGCCACCTGCGCGAGCGTCTCTTTGCATGGTTGGACGAGACGGTGGGGCCCGGTACCGAATACCGGCAGTGGGTACCTGGTACCCACCAAGAGCTGGGGCGGACGATTGCCCACCGTATCGACGAAGAGGCA
>JAUVHW010000042.1 GCA_030593075.1 Ardenticatenales bacterium | reverse complement strand
TCCGTACCGAGCAGGTGGTGGTCAACCTGGGTCCCCAACACCCGAGCACCCATGGGGTCCTGCGGGTTGTGGCGCTCCTCGACGGCGAGACGGTTACCGGTCTGATGCCGGTCTGCGGCTACCTGCACCGGAACCACGAGCAGATTGGCGAGCGCTGTACCTTCCCGCAGATGATACCCTACACCGATAGGCTGGACTATATCTGCGCCATGTCCAATGAACTGGCCTATGTCCTGACGGTCGAGAAGCTGATGGGCATCAAGCCTCCCGAGCGGGCAGAGTACATCCGCGTCATCATGGCCGAGTTGACCCGGATTGTGAACCACTTGCTTGCCATCGGATTCCTGTGGAACGACGTTGGCGCGTTCTATACGCCAGTTGTCTATGGCTTCAATGAGCGGGAGTTAATGCTGGATCTGTTTGAGATGGCGTCTGGCTCTCGCATGATGTGCAACTATATGCGGGTTGGCGGCGTGTTCGAGGACCTGCCCGATGGCTGGGCGGAGAAGGCCCGGGCGCTGATCTTTGACCGGCTGCCGCGCTTTGTGGATGAGTTTGATCGGCTCTTGACAGACAACGAGATCTGGCGGGCCCGCTCTATTGGCGTGGGGATTCTGCCTCCGGAGACGGCCATAGCTCTGGGTGCGACTGGTCCTCTGCTCCGCGCCTCCGGTGTTCCGTACGATGTGCGCCGGGCAGAGCCCTACTCCATCTATGACCGTTTTGACTTTGACGTGGCGGTTCGCTACAACGCGGACGTGTACGACCGCTTCCTGGTGCGAATGGAGGAGATGCGCCAGAGCCTGAGGATTCTGCAGCAGGCGATGGACCAGATTCCAGATGGCCCCATCCAGACGGGAAAGAAGAGCCACAGCGTCAAGGTACCGCCAGGAGAGGTGTATCACAGAATTGAGGCGCCCAAGGGCGAGCTGGGTTTCTATCTGGTCAGCAACGGCAAGCCCAACGCCTGGCGCTACCACGTACGCTCGACGAGCCTGATAAACCTCACCTCGCTTGCCGAGATGTGCAAGGGGCACAAGATAGCGGATGTGGTCGTCATCCTGGGCAGCATTGACATAACGCTGGGCGAGGTGGATCGCTAATGTATGGAATAGGAATCCTCAAAGGACTGAGCGTCACTCTGAAGCATTTCGTCACCACCTACCTGGATGACATCAAGTGGGGCTTTGGGAAGCGCTATACGCCGGAAATGCTCCCCATCCGGCAGAGTGCCCAGGCCCGCGGTGTTTTCACGGTGCAGTACCCCGAGGAGGTGCTGCCTCCTCAAGAGAGGTTCCGCTTCCTGCCCTTCTTGGTGTACGAGGGAACGGACGAGGACCGGGAGTACCGGTGCACTGCCTGCGGGATTTGCTCCAAGGCGTGCCCGCCTCAGTGCATCTGGATTGTCCGGGCCCGAGACCCTGAAACCGATCGCCCGCTGAAGACGCCTGCCGAGTTCGTTGTTGACATTGATATCTGCATGAACTGCGGTTCCTGCGCCGAGTACTGCCCCTTTGACGCGATCAAGATGGATCATGCATTCGAGTTGTCTGACTATGATCGGACAGAGGGGCACCTCCACGACCTCAAGCGGTTGAGCAAGCCGGTCGAGTACTACGCCAAGATCCGGCCGACGTACCACGCGGCCGAGGAGGCCAAGAAGGCTGCGGCCGCAGAGGCCAAAGCTGCCAGGGCGGCAAAGCGCAAGCAGTAGACCTGGCCGCGCCGCCCGCGCGTGAGGAGAGATCAGCTGGACCCTGAATGGGCCGAGCACCTCCCTCTGCCGATCACGAATAGCCTGGATGTGGAGCCGCCCTCTGCCCTCGGGGGCGGCTGCCCTTTTTCTGGTCCCGGGAGGATACGAATGAGCGAGGATAATAAGGTAGACCCTGAGGCAGTACTGAAGGCTCTTGGCGGGGTGATGGACCCGGAGCTGCAGCGGGACCTTGTCTCCCTGGACATGATTCAGGATTTGAGGGCAGATGGCAGCGCTGTCAGCTTTACCATAATGCTGACCACGCCGGCATGTCCGCTGAAGGAGAGCATAGAGAAGGAAGCGCGCCAGGCAGCGCTTGGTGTGCCTGGTGTGTCGAATGTACAGATCAAGCTCGACTCCAACGTTGTCGCTGATCGTCGCATTGCGGGCAAGCTTTCCATCGCGGTGCGCAATGCTATCGCTGTCACCAGCGGCAAAGGCGGGGTGGGAAAATCGACAGTGGCGGTGAACCTGTCGATCGCGCTGGCTCAGAGCGGAGCCAGGGTCGGGCTGTTGGATGCGGACATCCTCGGGCCAAACATCCCAATGATGATGGGCGTGACGGAGCTGCCTCCGCCGCGAGACGACAAAATGGTTCCGGCTCTAGCAATGGGGGTCAGTCTCATGTCTATGGGCTTCCTGGTGCCATCCGGCGAACCTCTGGTCTGGCGCGGGCCTGTCTTGCACCAGGCGATTCGTCAGCTGCTGTCCGACGTTGCCTGGGGTGAGCTGGATTACCTGGTCATTGATCTTCCGCCAGGCACTGGGGACGCGCAGCTCTCGCTGGCACAGTCGGTTCCTCTTACCGGAGCTATCGTCGTCACCCAACCGCAAAAGGTCGCTCTCGGCGATGCCGAGAGAGGACTGCAGATGTTCACCAAACTCGGCGTCCCCATCCTGGGGGTGGTGGAGAACATGAGCGGCGACTTTTTCGGGGAGGGGGGCGGCCGGCAACTGGCTCAACAGCGGGGTGTCCCATTCCTAGGCAAGGTCCCCCTGGACCCTCGGATTCGTCTGGGAGGGGACAACGGCAGACCGATCCTGGTGGCTGCACCCGAGTCGCCGGCCGGCATCGCGTTCAGGGAGATTGGCAGCAAGGTAGCCGCGCGCATCAGTATGCTGGCCTTTGACGATGAATCGTAGCGGAGGCGGTGCGGTGCGGTACATGCCTGCCCGTCGCGCGAATGGTTAGTCGATTGCCCCGCGCATCCTCTTGCCCGGTCGGCTGATGCCTGGGAGAATAGTACGCGTGGAGCAGTGGCGATCCGCCGCTGAAGGGCAGTTGACGCAGTACAGGTGACCTGTGCCACCCATAATAGGTATCCAATTTCACCCGGCAGGCAAGCAATACCACTTTGACGCCCAGGGCGTTACTGATCTGGTGGCTGGTGATCGGGTGGTAGTGGAGACAGCCCGCGGAAGACAGCTGGGAATCGTGACGGGCTATGTCGCTGAGGAGGAACTGGAGGGGCGGGCCTGTAAGCCCATCGAGCGGTGCGCCACCCCTAGTGATCTCGTAAAGCAGGAGCAGTGGCAGGCAAAGGCTCTGGATGCCCTGGTGATGTGTGAGGAGCAGGCCCAGCGGCTGGGCCTGAAGGGAATCAAGTTCGCCAGAGCAGAGTACAGCTTTGATGGCTCGCAGGTGACCATCCTGTATGCCACTGAGAACAAGAGGGCGGACATGACCGCCTTGCGGCGTGAGCTGAAGCGGGGACTGCGCACGCGAGTGGAACTCTACCAGATTGGGCCGCGGGACTTTGCCAAGCTCATAGACGGACTTGGGGCCTGTGGGGCTCGACGTTGCTGTGCCCGTTTCCTCACTCAGTTCAGCTCTGTCTCTATCCGCATGGCCAAGCTGCAGAACATCTCGCTCACTCCTTCCGAGGTGACAGGTGTCTGCGGGCGTCTCCGCTGCTGTTTGACGTACGAGCACGAGTTGTATGCCGAGGCAGCAAAGGGGTTGCCCAAGCGGGGCAGGGAGATAGTGACGCCCTATGGCAAGGGGCGGGTGGTAGAGGTGCGTACGCTGGTAGGACAGGTGGTAGTTGACATTGACGGCGTGCGCAAGGTCGTCGAGCGCGAGGATGTTGGGAAGGAGGAGTTGAGCCGTCCTCCTGTGCTTGAGACCGACGCCTGGCTGCCCGCCGCCCCCAGTCCTGATCCTGCGGTGCCGGAGGAGGGCGAGTCCGCTGCCCCGGCGGCTGCCCCGGAGCGCAAGCCGTCTCGCTCCTCGCGGAGCAGACGGCGAAGAAGGAGACGGAGAAGCAAGCCAGCCACGGCCGCCAGCAAGGGCGCAGACAGACCTCGCGGCCGCGCTGGGCAGAATGGGAAACGCGATCGCCGCGGATGACCGAGCAACTGCGCAGGGTTCTGGTGATCATGGCGCACCCCGATGATCCAGAGTTCTGTTGCGGAGGCACGCTGGCTCGGTGGATCGATGAGGGGAAGGAGGTCTGCTATCTTCTCGCCACCAGCGGGGACGGAGGGTCGGTTGACGCGGCTGTCGTGCCGGGTCAGGTTAGCCGGGTGCGGGAAGCCGAGCAGCGGGCGGCCGCAGACGTGCTCGGAGTCCAGGAGATCATCTTTCTCCGTCATCGAGATGGGGAGCTGGTTGCCGATCTCTGGTTGCGCCTCCAGTTAGTCCGTTGCATTCGCCTCTGCCGGCCGGACATCGTCGTCACTACTGATCCACTCCGTTTCTACGTCGGAGACAGGCGCCTGAACCACCCGGACCACCGGGCGGTTGGTGAGGCGGCCTTGGGTGCCATCTTTCCGGTCGCCGGCACCGAGCGCTTTTACCCAGAACTCTGGGGCACGGAGGGATTGGCTCCGCATAGTCCGCAGGAGATTTACATTGCCGAGCCGGATGAGCCTAACTGCACGGTAGACGTTGCTGCGTACATTGAGCAGAAGGTTCGGGCCATCCGGGAACACAAGAGCCAGTTGAGCTATCCCGCTGCGCAGCTGGCCCGAGCACGACAGCGCACAGCGACGGCCGATGGGGGACACTCAGAGCGTTTCAGGCGGATCGTTCTGCGATGATGGAGAGCCCGCCCAAGCGAGTCGTCTCGCTGGTTCCTAGCTACACCGAGTCCGTCTTTGATCTCGGGCTGGGAGACCGTCTGGTGGGCATCACAGAGTACTGCATCCACCCGGCCGAGCGGGTGGCAGCGGTGCCCAAAGTCGGCGGCCCGTCCAGTCCCAACGTGGAGCAGATCATCGCCCTCCAGCCGCACCTGGTGATCGCCAACCAGGAGGTGAATCGCAGGGAGGATGTTGAGGCTCTCCAGTCGGCCGGATTGTCCGTCTGGGTCACTTTTCCCCGTACTGTGCATCAGGCGATGGAGCTGCTGTGGGAGATGGTCCGGGTCTTCCAGGTCCCGGAACGGGCGTCAGGCTTGGTGACTGTTGAGAAGGCTCTGACTTGGACCGAGAACGCGGCCGCAGAGACCGAGCCGGTTCGCGTGTTCTGCCCCATCGGCAGCGATCCCTGGATGACGGTCGCGGCCGACACATACACCAGCGATCTCTTGCGTGTCTGCGGCGGGCGTAACGTGTTTGCTGACTGGGGGGACGAGCGCTACCCGACCATTACCCTAGACGATGCGGCCGCAATGGCGCCGGAGGTTGTGCTGCTGCCAGGCGAGCCCTTCCGCTTCGACGAGACGCACATCCGAGAGATCGAGGCCTACCCCGAGATTCCAGCCGTGAGGGAGGGCCGGGTCCTGCTGGTGGACGGCACTTTGCTCACCTGGCCCGGGACCCGGCTGGGGCGCGCCTTGCAGCAGGTGGTCCACTGGCTACGGCCCACCGGCTGAGTGGGCTGTGCGGTTGGCAGGGCAGGCAGGGGGCCTTCTTCCATTGCGCCACCGGCCTGAGGAAGTAGGGTGCGGTGCCGGGTCTGCCCTCTCGTCGGCGTGACGGTCGCCTGTGCACGCTTCCTGGGCAATTCCGTGTCTATCGCAGGCTGTCTTTGGCTAGCGATCGTGAGCACGAAACGGGCTTGTTGAGAGAGAGAGACGGTTCCGTGACCGGTTCCCCACCTGGCTCGCGGCGCCGCTGGCGATTCTGGTGGTCCTGGGAGGGAGGTTGGGCTATTGCTCGGGTCTCGGCCGGTGCTATACTGATGCTCGTGAGGAGCGCGCGTGGCCGACTGTCCAGGGTGCGGTCACGGCAGTGTGCAAGGTAGCGGTGCTAGTGGACCCGTGGTCTTGACGGACCATGGTTCGATGAAGACCGGCTCGATTGACAGCGGATGGCGACTGTTTTGTCTGGCCGAAAGAGAGGCGTATTGCACAGAGTCCGGCTGGTTGGCGGTATGCTGGCTCTGCTTCTGGGGCTGCTGCCCTGGGGCATGGGGCGCGCACAGCAGGACCCCATCGTCCAGCTCCTATCCAGCGTCAATGGCGCGCGATTAGCGGCCGGGCTGGGGCCGTACGCGCTCAACTCCACACTCGGCACCTCCGCACAGCGGCATAGCAACGATATGGCGGCCAACGATTTCATTGACCACGCGGGATCAGATGGGTCCACGGCAAAGGACCGGATGGCGGCAGCTGGGTACCCTGCGTACAGCGGCGGGATACTGGGCACGGAGCTGATCTACGGTGGCGTGGGCGGGCCAGAGAAGCCATTTGAGTGGTGGATGAACTCGTCTGTGCACCACGACCTGATTCTCAGCACTCGCTATCGCGAAATCGGCATCGGGATGGCCACGAGGGCCGAGAACGGACGTACCTACTGGACCCTCCACCTGGGGGGGCGGCCCAACGTCCTGCCCATCTTTCTCAACCACGGCGCCTCGCACACCGACAGCCAGAACGTAGCTGTGACCCTTTCCAACGAGGGCGCAATGGTATATGGAGATGGCTCGGAGGTCATCGGCCTGGCGAGCGAAGTGCGAGTGGCGAATGGCGCGGACGTATCTGGTGCTGCATGGCAGCCATGGAGTGCTCAGGTGCCCTGGGTTCTACCGGCCGGGGAGGGTCCCAAGCTGGTCACCGTCGAGTTTAGGGACCTGGCGGGCCGCACTACGCTCGGCCAGGCGACCATTGTGCTGTCCGGGGGCTCGGCCGTTCCGGTGGCCACTGCTCCGCCAACGGCCGAGCCTTCTCCAGTCCCTACTGCTCCACCGCCTCCCCCGAACTATCCTGGCACCTCCAATCCGATATTGCCCACAGCTGCGCCATCGAGCACTCCCACCGTTGAGCCGCCCACGAGCGTTGTGTCTGCGACTCATACCCGGCAGGTTGCAGTGGCCTCACCCTCGCCGCTCCCCGTGGTCGCATCTGCAACGGCGAGCCAGACCCCACCTTTGCTCACTGACGGCGGGCCTGTCTCTCAGACCCCCGCGAGGGCGGAGCCGTCCCTCCGGTGGTTGTACCTGGGGCCGGATTCTGTTTTGCCACTAGTGTGCGGTCTCCAGGGAGTCGCTACTCTGCTTGGATTTGCGGCCGTAGCACGCCGTATGGGACCGCGCAAGGGAGAGGAATGTCAATGACTGTGAAGGTTGCCGTGACCGTGAGGTTCCCGGAGGAGTTGTTGGATCGAATCCGGGCGGTCTCCTCGGACGTGAGCCTCAAGTACCTGCCCCTTGGGGCAGGGGAGTCCCTTCCAGAGGACATGGCCGAGAGCGTGGAGGTGCTGTACACATGGACAGCGTTGCCCCACCCGGAGGAGGCGCCGAACCTGCAATGGGTGCAGTTCCACGTGGCCGGCATAGATCACGCTCAGGGGCACCCGTTGCTGGACTGTGACGTGCGGCTGACCACCACTAGCGGCATCCATGCGGTGCCGGTAGCAGAGTACGTCATGGCTTCTGTTCTTGCCTGGGCTCACCGCCTGCCGCGCATGCTGGCCTATCAAGGAAGGGGAATCTGGCCGAGCGGCCGCTGGGGAAAGTTCGTACCGCAGGAGCTGCGAGGAGCGACGATAGGGATTCTGGGCTACGGCAGCATTGGGCGGGAGGTGGCTCGCCTGGCCAGGGCGTTCGGCATGCATGTGCTGGTCACCAAGAGGGACGCCCGCAACGTGAGGGAAGAGGGATACCGAGTTGAGGGCACCGGCGACCCGGCCGGCGACCTGCCTGACCGCCTGTATCCGGCCGCCGCTACGCGCTCCATGCTGGCCGAGTGTGACTATGTCGTGGTGTGCGCCCCACTGACGGCCGAGAGCCATCATCTGATCGACAAGGGCGCGTTAGGAGCGATGAAACCTACGGCCTACCTGATCAACGTGGGCCGAGGAAAGCTGGTGGATCAAGGCGCGCTGGTTAAGGCGCTGCAGAACGGCGAGATCGCTGGAGCGAGCCTGGATGTCTTTGAGGTGGAACCCCTACCGGCCGACAGCGAGCTGTGGAAGATGGACAACGTGCTGCTCAGCCCGCACGTGGCGGGATTCACTCCGAGCTACGATCAAAGGGGGGTAGACATCTTTACCGAGAACCTGCGGCGGTATCTGGAAGGAGCGCCACTGATGAACCTCGTGAATCGTGAGGTGGGCTACTAGGTGCCCAGCTGGCATTCTGCGGCGCTGCCAGCGTCGGTGCACCCTCCCGCAGCGTGTCCTTCGGAGGCCATCCCTTGAGCCGCGAGGCCTTCCGCCGCTGGCCCAGCTTCTGCTGACGCAGTCCTGGACAGCCGCCCAACGCGGTTCGGCTATTCGGCGCTCTCGCTGTCAACCGGCCGGACGCAGCGAAAACCAATAGAGCCGGGAGCAGACTGGCGGGTCTCGTGAAATGTCAGGGAGTTGGTCAGGGCAAAATGCCGCCACGAACCGCCCGCCTGGATCTGCCGGTACTGGTCGGCTCCGCCGCCGATGACCCATTCTGAAGCGTTGCCTAGCAGGTCGTATATGCCGTGAGGGCTGGCTCCGGCCGGGAAGCTGCCCACCGGCACTAGACCGCTGGTCTCGCGGTTGTTGTCAGAGTTGAGGCGCGAGTAGTCCGCCTCGTTTCCCCACGGAAAAAGCCATCCCCGGTTCAGCTGGGCGGCATCCTGCCACTGCTGCAGAGTGGGCAGTCGCTTCCCAGCCCATTCGCAGTAGAGCCGCGCATCCTCCCAACTTGCGTCCACGGCCGGCAGCAACTCGTCGCCGGTCTCGTAGGCGTGGGCAGTATCGTACCGGGCGTACTGGAGGTTGGTCACCTCGTAACGGTCCATCTCAAAGCCGTCTACGACGGCCACGTCGATGTCCAGTTCTTGAGCCGTGTGTGGCGGCGGAGCCGGCGCGGCTGCGGGGCCGAAGGTTCGCCCTCTCAATAGGCGGACTGCACCGCTGATCATCAGGGCGACGAGGCTGACAACCGCCAGGGCCACCAGCGCCCGGGAGACCCCCCGGCTGCGACGGGTAACCACGGCAACCGGGATGGCGGTGACCGGACCATGGGAGGGGGTGACGGTGATCTGGGTGCGGGGTTTTGAGGCGAGCGGCAGACGGGCCAGCCGGATGGTAACGGTAGCACTGGCTCTCTGCCCGGCTGGGAGTGTCAGCTGCTTTGGGCGAACCAGCAGCCACTGTTCGTCCCGCGTCAGCGTGCAGGTCACATTCTCGCCCCCGGTATTGGTCAGGCTAACATCCTGTGGGTCAGGGTCTCCTTCTGCAACGTCAAAAACCAGCTCCAGCGGACTGCAGATGACGCGCGCCTCAGCCACCTCCAAGGCCACTTCCAGACGGAGCGGTTTGCTGCCGTCGGCCGGGGTGAGAGTGAGGGTTTCCTTGTACCGCTGGCCCGGCGTGAGCGGCGTCGTGTCGGCGTCTATCACCAACTGTTCGCTTCCACCCGGCTTGACGCTGAAAGAGCCGTCCGCCTCCCGCAGCCAGTCCGCTGAGCTGGTGATACTCCCATGGCTGTAGCCGGGGCCGCTGTTGCTCAAACTCAGCGTGGCAGTGGTCCCCTTGCTAGTGGTGACAGTACCTAGATCAACGGAACGCTGAGCGAGTTGCAGATGGCCGCCAGGGAGGTCGGGGTCCAGTTCGCGGAGAAGGCTATCCAACCCCGTATCCTGGTCCGATGTGGCGCCGGCTATTCGCTTTGCCGTGTCTGCCACGACCGGGTTGTGAATCGAACGGCGAAACCAGTGCTCGAGATCTCCAGAGTAGAGGATGCCCCGCGCATAGTCCCAGTGCTGCAGTGCAAGGCGCGGGACATCACTCAGGCTCTGCGCCGACTTGCCGTCGGGAAACGCCAACGGCTGGCTTTCTCCCGCTGGTTGGTCCGGCAGGGCATTGGTCAGGGCGGCCTTGAACTCCCCGGCCGTGCTCCGCGCCTCCACCTCCTGGGCCAAAGCGTTGTGCAGCGCCAGCCTTAGCTCCAGAGGCAGCTCGTCAAGGCGGCCGAACTGAAACGGGTGGTCGCGGGGGTCGTCGTCAGTGAGCAGGTGGTACAGGGTCGCCGCAAGAGCGTAGACATCGGAACGGGGCGTAGACTCCCCCTGATACTGCTCCGGTGGGGCATACCCGACGGTGCCGAAGACGCTTTCCTTCGCTTCCTGAGGCTGGCCCGCGGTAGTGTCCAGCTGGTCAGCGGCAGCGGCGTCGATGCGGCTCTTTGCCGTGCCAAAGTCCACCAACCAGACCCGGTCCGCCTCCGGGTCTCGCACGATGTTGGCCAGCTTGATGTCGTGATGGATCACAGGTCGGAGCTGGCCGCTATCCGGGTCTTTTCGCCGGGCCAGGTATTCGAGCAGGTCGCAGAGCTGGGCTCCAAAGTGGACGACCTGCTCGGTCGTGTAGGGGAGGGCGGGAATCAGCCTGCCTTCGCCGTCCCGGTGAGTGACTCCGGTCTCCAGGTTCTCCCCGACGACGAATTCCATAACCAGGTAGTTGCGGCCGCCCTGGGAAAAGTAACCATAGATGTCGGGGACGGCCGGATGCTTGAGCGCTGCCAGAGTGCGCGCCTCGGCCTCGAAGCGGTTTCGGGCGCGCTCCACTTGCTCCGGGTCAGTGGGATCAAAGTAATCGAGCATCTCCTTGACCACCACCTCCCGGCCGAACGCCTGCAGGTTCTCTGCCAGGTAGACGGCACCCATCCCGCCTTTGCCCAACGGCCGAATGATGCGATAACGGCCGTTATCCATTAGCTGGTCTGGTTGCAGCGGGCGCCGCCAGGGCGCTCCGGGCGCGCCCAGTGGGCTGCGGCAGGCGACGCAGAATTTGGCATCCTGCCGGTTGAGGCAGCCGCAGTCAGGGCAGTACATTATTCACATCAGCGGCCGAATGGACTGCCATGCTGTGGGACAGGCTGCTATTCCAGAAACGTCATCACCAGCTTGCCCAGCCGGACCTCGTCCCCATTGGAGAGAGCGGTTGGCGTGCGGGGAGCGAGCTTCTTTCGGTTCACGAAGGTAAAGTTGGTGCTGTCGAGGTCCTGGATGAACACGATACCCGCCTCGATGGTCAATTGGGCGTGATGCCGGGAGACGCCAAGCGCCTCGCCGTCGTGGGGGTTCATGTCAACGGCCGGGAAAACGTTGCTTACCGGGTCCTCCCGGCCGATGATGTGTTCACCTTCCTCGGCAGGGAGGATGATCTCGGCACCGGTATCTCGAATGACGAAGCGGCGCTGGCCCGTGGGTGAAGGTGGTTCCTCCGCTGCGGCCGGCTGGGGCTCCAGTTCCTCGGCGGGTTCTGGCTCGGCCTCCTCGGTCACCTCTGGCTCTGGGAGGGCCTCTGCTTCGGCGGCCTGCTCCATCGCAATTCCGCAGTTGGAGCAGAACGTACTGCCGGGGAGGTTGTCCGCGCCACAGGAGGGGCAGTGGATCAAGTCATGCGAGGGCGCACCCGAGGGTTCGGTTGCTGGGACCGGCTCCGCCGTGGGCAGCGCGGCCGCAACCTCCGGTTCCTCCAACGGAGCGCCGCAGCTGTCGCAGAACGCCTCACCTGGGATGGCGGGGGCGCCACACTGGGGGCAGGCAATCTCGCCGGCCGGCGCCGAGGGCGCTGCACCGAGCCCGCCTGCACTCAGGCTGCTGCCACACTGGTCACAAAAGACTGCATCGTCGGGAAGTTCAGTGCTGCAATTGGGGCAGATGATGGACATTTCTCTCTCCTCGTGATCAACTGTTGTCCTCTTCAATCAGAACATCGTCCACGATGTTCATCGTCAGCTTCCGAGTCTCATAGCGCAGCTTCTTTGTGCCGCTGGCCGACATCTGGCCCTCTTTCTCCAGCCGGTCGGCTTCATCCTGGGCGGTCTGGGCGAGTTCGGCCTCGCCCAGATCCAGCAGGCGGGTCGCAGCGGCGCGCAGCTGCCGGGTGGCGGCGGCTATGTCACCGGCCGCGGCTGCATCCAGAGCGCGGGTCTGCAGCTTGTGCGCCGTCACTTTTTCCACGGTGTTCATTACCCGGGGGTCGTGCTGCCGTGCCGCGGCGGCATCAGTGGTCAAGTCGACGACGATGTCGGTCCGGACTTTCTCGTTCACCAGGCCGGCCGAGGGCACGTCGTAGCTCACCTCAGCCTGAGCTATGCGATAGCGGCCGGGAGCGCGTTCCGGCAGGACCAACTCGACCAGTGCGCTCTGCCCCGTTCCTTTCGAGAGTTCACCGAGCGCCGCCTGCACGTCGCGGTCCGAGAGGTGCTGGGCGCTCAGCCGGGAGATCATGGGGGTCACCCGCCAGATTGCCCGGGGCGAGACGCCCGCTGCCAAGCGAAGGATCAGTTTGGCGTTCTGCACGACCGCCGCCTGAACCGTAGCGACCGTCCGCTGGAAGGCATCCGCGATCTTTTCCGGTTCGTCGATATAGTCCGACGACCCGCCGCTGGCATCGGCGATGTCGTCGAGCAGCTCCTCAATCCAATCCTCTCCCAGGCCAAAGGCGCTGATAGGAATACCGGCGTCTCCTGCCTGCTTGGCGAGTTCGCGGCACCCCTCCTCGTCACCAAAGGTCTCGCCGTCGGTCAGCAGGATCATCCGGCTCACTCGAGCGGGTGCCTGCATCTTCTCCAGTTCGATCAGACCCTTGCTGATACCGAAGGAGATATGGGTGCCGCCGCCGTCACGGATGCGTTCTACGGTTGCCTTGAGCGCCTTCTTGTCCGCCGCTTGCTGGCTGGGAAATGCAACGGTGGCGGTGTCGTCAAAGGTTATCAGCGAGACATAGTCTTCAGGCGCGAGTTGGTCGATTGCCAGCTTGGCGGCCGTTCTCAGGTCGGCTATCTTTTGCCCCTCCATGGAGCCGCTCTTATCCAGGACGAGGCTGAGGTTGAGGGGCATCTGTACAGCCGACATCGCCTGACTGGGAGCGGCCTCGATCAGCACGTACGCCAACTGGCGTGTGCCAGTCACGGGGAACTGGCGTCTGCTCAGAGACACCTTGAGGTCAACTCTTGACATAATCTTCTCCTTGCTAGCGGGCAGCGCCGAAACGTCAGCCGCTGCCCACCTCTTTGAACCTAACGACTACCACGCTGATGTTATCCTCCCCTCCGGCCAGGTTGCAGCGGCGAACGATCTCGTCACAAGCACGCTGAGGGTCGTACTCCAGCAGCAGGACCTCCTCTATTCCGTCGTCGCGTAGCATCTCCCACACCCCATCGCAACAGAGCACCAGGCAGTCACCGGGGCGAAGGGACTGTGTGAACAGATCGACCTCTACGTCTGGCATGTGGCCCAGACTGCGGTAGATGGCACTTTTCTCAGGGTGAGTATAGACTTGTTCGGGCGCGATGACCCCGGCAGCTACCATCTGGGCCACCAATGAGTGGTCGGTAGTGAGCTGAGCCAGTTGAGCGTCACGCCAGAGGTACGTCCGGCTGTCGCCGACGTTCCCAATGAGCGCATAGTCGTCGCGCACCACCGCGACAGTGAGGGTGGTACCCATATCGCTTCCCGTGGTCTCCTGCAGCTCACAGATGGTGGCGTTGATGGACCGGATCGCCTCCTCGAGCATCGCCTCCGGGGTTCCGGGTGGGACCGGCTCGCCGGAGAGTTCGGGCAGGAACAGCCGGCTGATGACGCTCTCGGCCAGTGTCCTGATCGCCACGCGGCTGGCGATCTCGCCGCCCTCGTGGCCGCCCATGCCGTCCGCCACGGCGTATAGGCCCAGTGATGGTCGGGATGTACTCTCGAACAAGGGGGCCAGCGTGAGGGCCAGCACCGAGTCTTCGTCCAGCTCCCGCTGCATGCCTGGGTCCGAGCTGTAGCCTACCACGTGCTTGACACCGCGGGCGAATGGGTCTGGGACAGATTCTGGTGGAGAGGCCGAAAGTACAGCGTACAACCGGCCGCCAGAGTCGAACCAGCGCTCAGCCTCTTCCACTTCTGACTGCAGCACTGCCTCTCTGGAAACCTGCAAGCAGCGCAGAAGGACGCGCGGCGGCTCGGCCAGGTCTGCCAGGCTGGCACCACAGCTCGCGCAGTACTGATCGCTCGACAGAGCGTCCGAATAGCCGCATTGAGGACAGCGCCCGCGGTCTGATGCCTCGTACAGCAGTGTCTCCCGGTCCTCCTCCAGGAGGGCCAGTATCTCGTAGCGGTCATCGAGGACGGTACCTGGCTCCAGTGGTGGGAGAGCCTCCTGGGGGAGCGGTTCCTGCGCCGCGGGCTCGCCCGAGACTGTGGGTGGAGAGCTCTCTTCCTGCTCCACCGCTGCCTCCTCCCTATCAAGCTGTGTGACAGGTGGCGAGTCTGCCTTGGATGGGAGGGGTGTTGGCTCAGAGAATCCGGTCTCGCGCTCAGAGTTGGGTTCGCCTGCTGCGGTGCGGCCGATCAGAGTAATCTCGCCGGTGTCCGGGCCGGCATCCGGGTCATCCGGTTCCTCCGCTACCGCCGCCGGTGGGGCAGTGGGCTCTGGCGGCCGATCGGCGGCCGACGGGATGTCGGGCGGCGTCCCGCCGGCCGGACTCTCCGCCAGTGGAAGCGTGTCATCCAGCGTGCCAGCGGGGATGATTGGTCCCGCGCGGGTGTCCGCTTCGGCATGCGGCAGGTCCGCTCCGCAATTCAGGCAGAAGAGAGCTTTCCCGCGGTTATCTTCTCCACACTGTGGACACAGGCTCATTGTGTCTCCTTGGTACCTGGCGGGTGGGATCCGGTGACCAGGGCATTATCACCGTCCGGTCCCGCACAGGGCCATGGTATGAAACCGGCTTACGACGACCGGCCCGCCCTCTGCCGTAACACAATACGTGGAAGGTAGGTTTTGGTCGCATTCGCCGCGTACTGGCGCGTCCAGGGTATTATACTCCTGTTCAGGGTTTTGGGGACGGGTAGTACCTTTTTCTCTCCCCTTGATTGCCCCCCTGTGGTATAATGTTGGCGCGGGAGTCGTTCACATGAATATCGCTTCTGAAATTCGCTCTATCTTTGATGGGATGCTCGAATGGCTGGGTTTCGGAGAGGGCTCTGCTGGCGAACCGGATCCGGAGGTAGTATCGTCGAGTCGTGGCGCGGACCCAGCGCCCAGCGCGATTGCTGAGAAAGCGCCGTCCGACGCGCGGGAGCAGGCGCGGGTGTATTTGGACAAGGTTCGGGCCAAGACCCGCAAACTCGCCGAGGATTTCAACGCTGGTCGCATTAACCGTGCCCAGTTCCAGAATCTCTACAGTCATTACGAGCGCGAGATTCGGAACATCATGGGGCTACTCGAATCAACCCCGAGCGCGGAGGACTGGAAGGGAGCGGTGACGGAAGGGAAGAGCGTGTTTATCCGGCATCGGCACATGGCCCGGGCACTGGGTTACGCCATCTATGAGAACGAGTCGGGAATGCCCTTCAGCACGCTGGGGGAGTTTGACATCGACCCGGCTCTGCTGGTGCCCATGTTGTCCGCTTATCGTTCGGCAGCGAAGGAGATCTTTGGCGCTGGCATGCGCTCCACCGCGATAGAAGGTGGGCGCTGGCTCTGTTTTGTGCCTGGCGAGTTCACTACCATGCTGGCGGTCTTTACGACAGAACCGGCCGGGAAGCAGCTGAGCTTCCTTGAGGAACTGCACCGCCTGTTTGAGAAGGCGAACCGCCGGCACCTGGCTGACCGGCCTCTGCATCCTCACAAACTGT
This sequence comes from Ardenticatenales bacterium, assembly GCA_030593075.1. Classification (GTDB taxonomy): domain Bacteria; phylum Chloroflexota; class Anaerolineae; order Promineifilales; family UBA4811; genus JAUVHW01. Next base: position 4,393 of record JAUVHW010000042.1, on the reverse strand, counting down.
TGTTCCCCCACGAGTATTATCTGGGACAGTGGCGCAGGTAATCGCTGCATGCCTGACGTCCCTCTCTTCAAGGTCGTCGTGGTGGGCGATGCGGCGGTTGGAAAGACCTCATTGATTCGCCGTTACTGTGAGGGCAAGTTCGATTCCTCGCGGGTTGCCACGATTGGTGTAGACTTTTACACCCAGCGCGTCCAACTTCCCAATGGGATGGTCAAGCTGTCCATCTGGGACATGGCGGGGCAGGAGCGGTTCCAGGTCGTGCGAACCGGGTTCTACAGAGGGAGCAGGGCGGCCGCGCTGGTGTACGACGTGACCAGCCCGCAGTCGCTGGTGAACCTGAAGCGGTGGCGAGAGGAAGTGCTGCACGCAGTGCCGGAGCAGAAACTGATGGTGGTGGGAAACAAGACCGACCTGGAACGTTCTATCCGGCGGGCCCTCGGCGAGGCATTCTCCTCCCACATCGGCGCACCCTACGTCGAGACCAGTGCCTTGAGCGCGGCGGGGGTTCCTAGTCTATTTGCGACCCTGGCAGACCTGGCAGCGCGCGCGTGAAATGCCGGAGCTGCCGGAAGTCGAGACGATCGTGCGCCGTCTCCGGCCCGGCCTTGTAGGACGGACCGTCACAGCTGTTCACATGGGCTGGCCCCAGCACAGCCCGACCCCAGACGAACTCAAGTCCCTCCTTCCCGGGCGGAAGGTGGCCGGTCTCGGCCGTCGAGCCAAGTACGTTGTCCTTGACCTAGAGCCAAGCGATCGTACGCTGCTGATTCATCTTGGGATGAGCGGCCGGCTGTCGATTGCCCCGCCTGACGCGGAGCCTGGCGTGCACGCGCACACCGTTTTCGTGCTGGACAACGGACACCGGCTGCGCTTCTCGGATGCCCGGAAGTTCGGTAGGGTCTACCTAGTCGCAGACCGGGAGGCGGTGCTGGGCGAGTTGGGACCGGAACCGCTGTCTGCCTGGTTCACCGTGGACTGGCTAGTGACCCACCTGGCGCGGCGCAGGCGGGTGATCAAGCCTCTGATCATGGAGCAGCGCTTCATTTCCGGCCTTGGCAACATATACGCGGACGAGGCCTTGCACCGCGCCGGGGTGGACCCGAGGCGGCGGGCCAACGGGCTGGCCCCATCAGAGGCGGGCGCCCTCCACCGGAGCATCCGGGAGGTGCTGACCGAGGCCCTGGAGTACGGTGGCACCACCTTTGACTGGGTCTATCCAGACGGCCGCATGCAGGCCCGTCTGAGGGTGTATGGGAGGGGCGGCGATTCCTGTATGACTTGCGGAACCGCTATCGAGCGGGTAATGCTCCAGCAGCGAAGCACCCACTTTTGCCCGACCTGTCAACGGTGATGGCGCAGGCCAGTGGCGCGGGGCAGACTGGATAGCTGCAGGAGCGGAGCAGCTGGCTATCCGGGTGGCTGGTTGGCAAATGGGGTCTCCGCCCGCGTGCGGGTGCCGTGCAGGCGAGCATTGTGAGAGCGGAGGATGGCAGAGAGCTCTGAGGAGAAGTTTGACGCGGCCGTGATCGGCGCAGGGCCGGGGGGGTATGTGGCTGCAATTCGCGCCGCCCAGCTGGGTCTGAAGGTGGCGATCGTTGAGAGACAGCACTGGGGCGGGGTCTGCCTAAACGTAGGGTGCATCCCGACCAAGGCGCTGCTCAAGAATGCCGAGGTAGCCTATACCCTGGCAAGGAGGGGCCGGGAGTTGGGCTTTTCCTTTGATAACCTGACCCTGGACTATGCCGTGGCGCACAAGCGCAGCCGGCAGGTGTGCAGCCGCCTCGTCAAGGGAGTGCGCCTGCTGATGGACAAGAACGGCATTACCACCTATGAGGGCGCGGGCGTACTCACCGGGCCCAACGAGATAGAGGTGACGCTGAACTCCGGCGGCCGGGAGCGGCTTTGGGCCGAGTACATCATCGTCGCCACGGGCGCGAGCCCGCGGAGCTTGCCCGGGGTCACGGTGGACGGCAGCCGAGTTATCACCTACGCGGAAGCGATTCTGTCGCCGGTACTGCCCAAGTCGGCAGTCATCATTGGCGCTGGTCCCATCGGGATCGAGTTCGCCTACATCTGGCGCAATTACGGTGTGGATGTGACCATAGTGGAGATGATGGACCGCATCTTGCCACTGGAAGACCCCGAGTCGTGCACGGTGGTGGCTAGGGCCTACAAGAAGCTGGGCATAACGCTGTTAACTGGAGCGAGGGTAGACGGGGTCGAGGCAACCGACGCGGGTGTACGGGTCACGGTCCAGCAGGGGGAGACCGTGGATAGACTGACGGCTGACCAGGCTCTGGTGGCTATCGGGTTCCAGCCCAACGTGAAGGGGATTGGGCTTGAAAGCGCAGGCGTGCAGTTGATAGAGCCGGGTAGGTTCATCCAGGTGGACGATCAGATGCGCACCAGCACCTCCAATGTATACGCAATTGGCGACGTGACCGGCAAGCTCATGCTGGCGCACGTTGGCTCAGCGATGGGGGTCGTGGCGGCGGAGGCCATTGCGGCTCGGCTGGCTGGTCGCTCCGGTGATGCTGGCGCTGGGTCGCTTGACTATGTGATGATGCCGCGTTGCGTGTACTCGCATCCGCAGGTAGCCAGCTTTGGGTACACTGAACAAGGGGCGCTGGAGAAGGGGTTCAAACCTCGGGTGGGCAAGTTCTTTTTCCTGGCCAACGGCAAAGCCGTGGGCCTAGGCGAGCGGGAGGGGTTTGTCAAGATCATTTCTGACGCCAGGACAGGCGAGTTGCTCGGCGCCCACCTGGTGGGGCCGAATGTGAGCGAGCTGCTGCCCGAGCTGACGCTCGCTCAAGCGCAGGAGCTAACGGCCGCGGAGATAGGCCGCAACATCCACGCACACCCGACCCTCTCGGAAGCGCTCATGGAAGCAGCCCACGCGGTGGAGGAGCGGGCGATTCACGGCTAGCTCGCCGCGGAGTGCAGCCTTGCGAACAGAGGGAGAAGCCGTGCATCACATGGGAGCCACCGACGGCGGTGCCGCGGCCGGCGCCAGCAAGGTTGGCCCCGGCTCACTAGTCTTGGCGCTGGATGCGCTGGAGGAAGAAAGTGGGTTATCTTGACAGCTTGATGGGCCGAAATGAGCGCGCGGTGTTCCTGAGCCGCCAGCACTGGATTCAGTTGGTGCCTGTGGCGCTGGTGGACCTGCTCGTTCTCGCCGGGTTCCTAATGGTAGGCGCCCTTTTGCAGGCAGGCACGGCCGGGATCAGCCTGGCGGCCGGTGCGCTGCTCGGCCTGGTCCCGCTGGGGCACCTGGCTCGGCGCCTGGCGTGGTGGTGGAATGAGCAATACGTGGTCACCAACCGGCGCGTCGTTCAGGTCGAGGGAATCCTGGACAAACACGTGATTGACTCCTCGTTGGAGAAGGTCAACGACGTAGTTCTCAAGCAGTCCGCTCTCGGCCGGCTGCTTGGCTTCGGCAGCATCGAGATCCTGACCGGAAGTGAGATTGGCGTCAACTATCTGCACCGCATTCGGCACCCGATTCGGTTCAAGACCGAGATGCTCAATCAGAAGGAGGGCATGAGGGAGATTGACGCGTTCGAGACACGGGCCAAGCGCGTTCTGAGCAGCGCGCCGCCAACGGCCGGCGATATCCCTGAGCTCCTTGCCGAGCTGGACGAACTGTGCCAAAGAGGGGTCATTTCCCAGGCCGAGTTCGACAAGAAGAAGCAGGACCTGCTGGACCGGCTGTAGGATGCTGACCGCTGCAACTGATATCTCCTGCCGGCCGGGTCCCAGGCTGGGGGACTGCCCTCCCTACGATCTGCACACTCACACCTGTTTCTCCTGCGACAGCCAGACCAGCATGAGGGCTATGTGCCGCCGGGCCCTGGTCTCCGGTCTCCGGCAGATTGCCTTTACTGAGCACGTCGATTTCGTGCCGGACGACGCCGGGTGTGGGTTCTTCGAGCCGGCCGCTTTTCTGTCGGAGGTCGAGCGCTGCCGGGCAGAGTTCGACGGCCAGCTTGACGTGCTGGTGGGCGTAGAGATGGACTGCTATCATCGGTTCCGGCCCGAGGCCGACGCACTGGTTTCTATCGTCAATCCGGATCTGGTCATTGGTTCCCTGCATTGGGCAGGGGAGGAACTCGTCTCCGTGGCGAGTTGCAGTAGGCGGCCGTCAGCAGACGAACTCTACGAGGAGTATTTCCAGGAACTGGAGCGGATGTGCTGGGGAGGCGGCTTTGACGTCCTGGGGCATCTGGACGTAGTCAGGCGACGTGGCTCCGGTTCTGAAGGGAGCTACGAGGCACGGCGGTACCGAGCCTTCATCCTGCCCATTCTTGAAGCCATCATTCGCCACGGGATTGCTCTGGAGATCAATACCTCCACGCTGCAGTTGCCGGGGGGCGAGATCAGTCCAGACCCGGTC
>JAUVHW010000235.1 GCA_030593075.1 Ardenticatenales bacterium | reverse complement strand
CCTGCCGAGGCCCGACCCGCGGCAGGGGCTTTTCGCTATGCGGGTCGCGTTGTCAGACCGCCGAATGGTACGGCAGTGAAGCCTGCGGCCGCGGGGTGAAACCCGGCCGCATCGCGTCAGTCTCCTTCGCCAGTTGCTCGGGCCGCGGCCGCCCTCCCCGCGCCAACGTGCGTTGCGGGGCGGCATCTCCTCCTCCAGCTTCTCTGCCGTCCATCAGGCGTGAAGAATGCTCAGTGGAACGACCCTGTCGTACCTTAAAACCGCTTGACTTCCAAAACGTTTTGGAGTATAATGAGGTTATCCGAAACGTTTTGGATTCTCATCTCTTCCTCAACGGCCGGGAGCATGAGGGTTACGCTCAAAGACCTTGCCAAGAAACTGGGCCTTTCCGTCACTACAGTGTCGCGCGCCTTGGCGGGTTACGATGACGTCGCCGAGAACACCCGCCGGCGCGTGCGCCAGACCGCACAGGAGATGGGATACTACCCCAACATCACGGCTCAGCAACTTCGGCGACAGCGAACCGATACGCTGGCCTTCGTGATCCCTACCCACGGGCCACGCCTCTCCGACCCCTTTTTCAGCGAGTTGCTGGCCGGCATAGGCAATGAAGCCGGCCGGCACCGCTTTGACCTGCTGGTCTCCACCCAGCCGCCTGACAGCGAAGCTGAACGGGAGGCGTATCGCCGCATCGTCCACGGCCGGCGGGCCGACGGGGCACTGGTCGTGCGCACGCGGCAGAAAGACGAGCGAATCCGCTTTCTGAGCGAACAGGGCTTTCCCTTCGTCGCTTTCGGCCGCAGTGACCTGGGTATCGAGTTTCCATACGTGGACGAGGACAGCTACACCGGCATGCGGCTCCTTGCCCAGCACATGGTTGACCTGGGGCATCGGCACTTTGGTTTCATATCTGCGCCAGCGGGCCTGCTGTTTTGTCGTCTCAGGTTGGACGGCTACCGCAGCGTGCTGCAGGCAAACGGATTCCCGGCGAACGGTGGGCTGGTTGTCAGCGGGGACCTCGCGCAGCGGAGCGGCTTCCGCGCCGCGCAAGAGCTGCTGGGCCGGACTCCCCGCCCTACGGCTATCATCGCCTGCAACGACCTGATGGCGCTGGGTGCGATGAGTGCAGCGCAGAAGATGGGGCTGACCGTCGGACGGGACCTGTCCGTGGGCGGCTTTGATGATATCCCCCTGGCCGAGCACGCGCACCCGCCCCTGACCACCATGCGCCAGCCAATCTATGAGATCGGGCAGCGCATTACGCGCATGCTGGTCCAGTTGATCCAGGTTCCCCGCGGACTCAGTGGAGAAGAGGAAGCACCGGCCGAGAGGCAGGTGCTGCTGACCCCTCAACTGATTGTCCGTGAATCCAGCGGCCCGCCGCCGGGCTCTGCCTAGCGGACCGGCCGCACAGAAAGAAAGGAGGTGTTGCCATTCATCGATAAGGTCTTGTGGGCATTCACACGGTATTGGACACGTATCTAGTTTGACAGGAGGATTTGAAGTGAAGAACATACGCATTCTGCTGCTGATCGCTCTGATCGGCACACTGGTGCTTCCCGCCTGCCAGCCCCAGGAAGTTGAGGTCACCCGCGTGGTCGAGGTGGAGAAGGAGGTCGAGAAAGAGGTAGTCGTCACCGAGATTGTCGAGGTGGAGAAGGAGGTCGAGAAGGAGGTAGTCGTCACCCAGATCGTTGAGGTGGAGAAGGAGCCCGTCGAGAAGGTAGTCGTCGAGTTCTGGAGCACCGACAACGAGGAAGAGCGGGTGGACACTTACGAGGCCATAGCGGCCGCCTTTATGGCCGAGCACCCGGAGATCGACGTGCGCATCGTCCCCATTGAGGAAGCGGGAGTCACCCAGCGCATAGCGACCGCGCTGGCGGCCAACCGGCCGCCCGACATCATCCGGATGGGCATCGAGCGCGTGGCGGCTTTTGCGGCTGACGAGATTCTGGACGAGGACGCCGCTGGAGCCGTGATCGCGAACATCGGAGAAGATGACTTTCGCGCCGGCCCGCTGGCGATGGTCGCCAACCCGGCGACCGGCCGCTACGCCGCCATTCCCGTTGACGGGTGGATCCAGGCCATCTGGTACCGGGCCGACGTCTTTGACGAGCTGGGCCTGAATGCCCCGGAGACCTGGGATGACATCACGGCCGCCTGCCAGGGAACGCCCGGCACCGGCGGATTGCTCTACGGCATCACGCTGGGCACTGACCCAGGCCAGAACTATGGGATGCAGGTCTTTGAACAGGTAGCCATATCCAACAATGCCTGGCCTTTCGATGAGGCGGGCAACGTCACCTTTGACACCGCCGAGATGGTCGAGGCGCTCCGCTTCTACACTAGCCTGCAGGACTGCGCCATGCCCGGCCCGCAATACTGGCGCGGGGCGCGCGAAGCCTACGAGCTGGACCAGGCGGCAATGCTGTTCTACAGCACCTATATCATGGACGACCTGGTGGACGGCTCCGGTTTGGCGGACGGCGGCAAGGTCCAGATTGCGGTGGACGACCTGGCCGAGAAGACTGGCTTTGCGTCGCAGATGGTCGGGCCTAACGGTTCCGCTTCCTACGGACAGCTAGTGACCTTTGCCATCCCCAAGGGGGCGGATCCCGAGGCTCAGATGGTAGTGGAGTACTTTCTGACCGAAGGCTACATCGACATCCTCGCACTGGCCCCCTTTGGCAAGGTGCCGGTGCTCAAGAGCGCTGTGGACGGCTGGAAAGAGCTCAGCCCTTACTTTGAGTACTACTCCAGCGACGCACTGGGCCAAATCGCCAACGGCTACGAGACCATGCAGCGCTGGCTCTTCCGTCCGGACTATGACACGACGGAACGTGGCGTGATCGGTGACATCGAAGGCCGGCTGTTGATCCCCACGGCCATCAGCAACATCGCGCTGGAGGGCATCATGACTCCCGAGAGCGCCGCGGCGTGGCTCCAAGGGGAAGTGGAGGGACTGCTGGCCGACCGCCAGGAGTAGCATAGTCTTTGTGAGTGACGGTGGTGGGGCGGGGCAGGGTGCTCCGTCCCGCCGCCCTTGTCAGCCACCAGCCCCAGGATCAGTGGCACTTGGCTTTGCTCCAGCCTGACCGCAGGAGCCGACAACCAGTTCGGTAGAGCGGGTCGCCGGCTGGCGAGACCTCTGGCACCCGTGGGACCGGTGGGAAAGGGAGAAAGACAATGACTGTGTCAGTCCAAGAGGCACGATCGGTGGGCCGACGGCGGTGGCGATCGTTCGAGGCACAGGAGGCACGCCTGGCCTGGATTCTGATCTTGCCCACCGCGTTGATCGTCTTTGGCGTGGTGCTCTTTCCAGCGATTTTCAGCATCTGGATCAGTTTCCGCGATGTCGGGCTCAAAGAACTGGGCAACGTTTTTCAGGCGGAATTCGTGGGCCTGGAGAACTATCGCGAGGTCTTGGACGATTTCGCTTTCAAATTCCAGGGGATTAAGAACTGGGGCGCAGCGGTCACCAGCATAGTCTATTCGTTCGTCTCGAGTTCGCTGACGCTGCTCGTCGGCCTGATTGCCGCCTTGGTGCTCAACCGGCCCTTTCGCGCCCGCGGGGCAGCGCGGGCGGTGTTCCTGTTCCCCTACGTCGCTCCCATCGTGAGCGTCGCGTTCGTTTGGCGCTGGATCCTGGACCCTCGGCCCTCGGGCGTGCTCAATGATGTACTGATGAGATTGGGCGCCATAGATCTCCCACAGGCCTACCTGGCAGAACGGGGGCTGGCGCTGCTCCTGGTAGTGGTGTTCACGGCCTGGCGCTATTTCCCCTTTGCCATGCTGATGATCCTGGCCCGCCTGCAGGCCCTCGACAAGACCCTCTACGAAGCCGCCGACGTAGATGGCGCTGGCGCACTTGCCAAGTTCTGGTACGTGACGCTGCCCGAGCTGCGCTACGTGCTGGGCGCAGTCTTTTTGCTGCGCCTGATCTGGACTTTCAACAAGTTCGACGACATCTGGCTGCTCACCGGCGGCGGCTTTGGCACCAACGTGTTGCCCGTGCTCACCTATCAGTTCAGTTTCAAGATGAATGACTTTGGAAAAGGGGCAGCCAACGCAATGATCCTGCTGCTCATCCTGGTCATGTTCCTGGTACTCTACGTGGGCATCGTCATGAGACAGGTGGAAGAGGAGTGAACGGAGACAGCCATGAGCGCAAATAGTATCCCCCTTCCTTCCATCAGCAGGCCTGTGAACCTGATCGAGCAGTTGGCCCGGTGGCTCACCTGGCGCCGCTTTGTCTTTGTACTGGCCCTGACGTTTTTTTTGACCAGCATTCTGTTCCCGTTCTACTGGATGATCAGTTCCTCGTTCAAGACCTACGCCGAGATTGGCGGCCGGGAACCAGTCTACATTCCTGGCGCCCTGAGATGGGACGCCTACCAGGAGCTGTTCGACGAAGCTCATAAGAGCTATCAGCGCTTTGGCATCAACATCATCAACACCATCAAGCTCTCAATTCCTACGGCGCTCATTGCAGTGATCCTCTCGACCTTGGGCGCATACGCCGTGGCCAGGCTGCGATTTCGCGGCCGGGAGCTGCTGCTCAACAGTATCCTGCTCGTCTACCTTTTCCCAGGCATACTGCTCATAATCCCTCTCTTTGCCATGCTATCCCAGATTGGGGCCAGGATAGGGTTCGAGGTGCGCGACAACCTACTCGTGCTGGTGTTCACCTATCTGGCCCAGACCTTGCCCGTGGCCCTGTACATGCTGGCCAACTACTTTCGCACCATCCCGGCCGAAATCGAACAGGCTGCTCTGATTGACGGCTGCAGCCGCCTGAGCGTGATCTGGCGCGTCACCATCCCTCTCGCCATCCCGGCGCTGGTGACGGTGTTCATTTACACCTTTATGATCGCCTGGAACGAGTACCTGTATGCCTTTGTGTTCCTGAACGAAAGGGACCTGTTCACCATGCCCATCGCGATCAACAGGATCTACAACGACCCCCAGCCGCGTCCTCACGTCGTCATGGCAGCTTCATCGATCATGACGCTCCCGGTGGTGATTCTCTTCCTCTCTCTGGAACGATTCCTGGCGGAGGGTTTGGCGGCCGGCGGAGTGAAAGGTTAGGCAGCTGAGAATGGGCGGGTCTGCGAATGACCTGTCCATTGGCTGATTCGAACCCTCGCAGATCCGCCACGTGCCCACCTAGCATGCGAATCGGCTTTGTCTCCACGCGCCTGGCCGGCACCGACGGGGTCTCTCTGGAGACCCACAAGTGGGCGGCGGCCGCTCGCCGCCTGGGTCACGACGTGGCCTACTGCGCCGGTGAACTGGACGCGGGTGGACC
>JAUVHW010000185.1 GCA_030593075.1 Ardenticatenales bacterium | reverse complement strand
CCTGCCGATTGCCATCAACCGCTTCCTTGGGCAGCCGGGAGCGCTCAACTTTGGACAGGCGGTCGCTCTCAGCACCATCCTCATGTGCGTCTGCGCGGTCGGCTTTCTGGTCATCGAGCGTTTTCGCTACGGCGAGATCGGGGAGTTCTGAACCGGAATGTCTACAACGCCGCCCGCCGAGGGTGACCGCCCGCTGCTGGAAACCAACCGCCTCTGCAAGAGCTTTGGCGAGACCGTCGCCGTGGACGACGTGAGCCTCGCCGTCGCCGAAGGGGAGATCGTCTGCTTGCTGGGCCCGAGCGGCTGCGGCAAGACCACGCTGCTGAGGCTCATAGCCGGACTGGAGACGGCCGATCGCGGCTCTGTTCGTTTCGCCGGCCGGGATATGGCTGGGGTTCCCGTACACCGGCGTGGCTTTGGCCTTATGTTTCAGGAGAACGCCCTCTTTCCCCACAAGAACGTGACCCAGAATGTCGCCTTTGGCCTGCGAATGGCCGACCAGAGCCGGCCGGCAGGCTCAGCCGGGCTGGAGATGGGCGCCCGGGTCCGCGAGGTGCTCGAACTGGTGGGGCTGACCGGCATGGGCCAGCGCCAGGTGCAGGAACTCTCGGGCGGAGAGCAGCAGCGGGTGGCCTTGGCTCGCAGCCTGGCCCCCAGTCCCCGCCTGCTGCTGCTGGATGAACCCCTGGGCTCCCTCGACCGGGCGCTGCGCGAACGTCTGATGAACGAACTGCGGTCCATCCTCAAGCGGGTGGGCGTTACCGCCATCACCGTAACCCACGATCAGCAGGAGGCGTTTGCTCTGGCCGACAAGATCGTAGTGATGGAGGCCGGCCGGGCGCTGCAGACCGGATCCCCAGAGCAGGTTTATCGTCAGCCCGCATCCCCGGCCGTGGCCCGCTTCCTGGGCCTCACCAACTTGCTGGAGGCCCACCCGGTGCCCGGAGAACCACGCCTGGTGCACACGGCCGCCGGCCGCTTCCCCATGCCCGTTCCTCAGCCACACCAGTCCCCCTTTCTGCTGCTCATCCGCCCCGAAGCCGCCTCGACCCGCGCCGGCCGGGGCACCATCCCTCTGCAGGGGAGGCTGACAGGCACCTCCTTCCGGGGTCGCCACTACCAGATCGAAGTAGCGCATCCGGCCGGCCTCCAGCTTACCTTCACCCTATCCGCCAATCCTGCCGATCTGCCGGCCGTGGGAGACCCGATTCACCTGCACCTGGACCCTACTGCAACCAGCCTGCTGCCGCGCCCCGAGGACCCCTCCCTGATTACGGTTCACAAGCTGGATGCCCAGGGCCGGCCGGTCGTCAGCTACTCCGGCCGGGTCCTGAGTCGCAGCGCGTCCGGCATCAGCCTCGCGGCCACCTTCCGCCACGAGCCAGTTTCACTGAAGGGCATCACGCTGCAACCCGGGGACCGTTTCGTGGAGCACTTTTTCGCCGACCGCTGGTACAGCATCTTTGAGGTCTACGACGGGGACGACGGCCGCTTCAAGGGCTGGTACTGCAACCTGAGCCGCCCGGCCGCCATCGCAGAGCACAGTGTGTCGGCCGAGGACCTGGCGCTGGACCTGCTGGTAGAGCCGGACGGCCGGGCAACGACTCTCGACCGGGAGGAGTTCGAGGCGCTGGCGCTGAGCACAGAGGAACGCCAGGCAGCCTCGAGGGCCTTTGAAGAGCTGCAGGCCCTCGCCGAGTCCGGCCGGCTGCCTCGCACGCGGTGAGGGGGTCTGCCACAGCCGGGGCAGAGACCTCTAGCCTTGCTTGGTGAGGTCCACCCGGTCGCTGAGGGTGACGTCGTCGATCTCGCCCGCCTCCCAGGCAACGAGGTCCTCGGCCGCCACCACGGCCCGAAAATCGCCCACCTCGACGACCAACTCGGCGTAGCCGGAGCAACCTTGCTTCCCGGCCGCCAGCGCCGCCTCGAATGCCCCCCAGATCGGCGCAGCCGGTAGCTCGCTGCCCTCCCCCGCTGCGGCGTCATCCAACCGGATCTCCAGCCTGGCCCTCTGCCAGTCCAGGGTCACCCCACTGGCCCACCCCCGGTCCGCCAGCTCCAGTCCTATCGCTTCCTGGCAGAGCGGCGCGCGCGTCAGCAGCAAAGGATTCGGCGATACGGTGGGCCGTGCCTCCGTGGGGGGAGGCTCCTGCCGGCCGGTCAGGAGCAGCAAGACGAGGCCGGCCACAACAACCAGGGCCCCAATCCCCAATCCTGCCAACACCAGCTTCTGGTTTCGGGTCACGCCTGCCTCTTTGAAAAGCGCCCGAACTATAGCAAGTTGCGGCCGGTAGTCAATGAGGGCGGTACTGCCCCCCGCTTCTGGTGAGTAGCAAGGGGCGGGTCTTGGACCCGCCCCTGCCCCTACTCGGCCGTGCGGAGCTTACCTTTCTTCGGTAGGCTCTTCCTCGGCCTCTGGTTCCCCGTCGTACCAATCGGCCCACCGCCACCAGTGCCAGGGGCCAAAGCCCCGAAGCCGCCGGGCCCGCTTCAAGCCGGCCATGAAACCAGGGTGCCGGAGGCCGCGAGGGCCGCACCACCGGCCGGAGCGCATCTCCTTGAAGATCTCGCGCATCCGCTCCTTGTCACCCTTGATCTCGATGCGATAGCCGTCATCGGTTTCGACGAAACCAAGTTCGTGAAGGACCTTTTCTGCCATATGTCTCACCTCCTTGTATACAATACTCTGTAACGACTCCCATGGAAAAAGCGTTCATTCACCGCAGAGATCGCTGAGAACGCCGAGTTCGTTATGTCTGCCTTGAGATTCTACTGGTTTCCTGTGAGGCTCTGCCAAGATGTCGCACCTGTTCTCTTTTCTCTCTGCGATCTCTGCGTGCTCCGCGGTGAGCCCAGTTTCTTCAGTGGGGTCGTTGAACCAATGGTCGCGAGCTACGCGCTCCCGCCCTCCTCTACTTCCGGCACTTCCGAGGGACCCGACACCCCCGGCTCGCCGTTACCCATTTCGCTGGCCAGCTCCTGGAGAACCTCGATGGCCTCCTGCAGCTTGGGGCGAATGACGGCCTTGAGCCGGATCAGTTCCTGGCCACCCGCGTCGGTCAGGCTGTAGATGCGGACGGTGCGCTTGTGGGGGTCCTCCCACCGCCCTTTGACCAGGCCCTCAGCCTCCAGCAAGTTCATCAGCGGGTAGATGGCACCCGGGTTCGCTAGCCACCCGCCGCCGGTGCGCTGGCCTATGAGGGCCATGATTTCGTTGCCGTAGCGTGGCTCCTGGGAGAGCAGATGCAGCACGTAGAGCGGCAGCAGCCCGCCTCCTTTGCTCAGGAGACTGGCGATGAAGGGGTTAAAGGCATCCAGCCCCTCGCGCCAGGGCTTGAAGCGCCGGCCGCGGAAGATCCAGTGATGCTCGGGCCAGGCGCCCATAAAGCCATGGAAGAACTCGCGCCAGGAGTGGATTGCCTCCGCCAGGTGCGGCGGGCCTCCTGGCCCCCAGCCCGCGCCCTCACTGCATGTGCGCCGCCGCTCGTCGCGCCACTTGCGCCAAAAGTCGGCCCGCTCTCTGTGTCTCCGCTTACCATGCTTGCGGCCCAAGGAAAGCTCCTTTGTCCAGACTAACTATATCCAATTCAATATAGTTGAACTTATTATACAGGCAAAGATGGGTTTGTCAAGGGCTGGCGGCCGGATTCTTACGGAATTCCAACAGAGCTGAGCAGCCGAAGGAAACGGGATGCTCTGGGTCAGAGATGCCAAGCGCCCGGCTCTTGCTGCTACATCGATTGACGATGCCCTTGGGGTATGATACAATGACACAGCGTATTACGATGCAGGCATCGATAAAGGAGATGTATGGAGACTGTAACTGTTTCGCCCAAGTTTCAGGTCGTGATCCCGAGCAAGATTCGCAGGCTGCTCGGCGTGCGGCCGGGTCACAAGATTAAGGTCATCCCTTACGACAACCGCATTGAGATGATCCCGGTGAAGCCAGTTGAGGAGATGCGAGGTTTTCTCAGAGGGATCGACACCACGGTGGAGCGGGAGCCAGATCGCCTGTGAACGTGGTCGATTCCTGCGGATGGCTCGAATACTTTGCCGATGGCCCCAACGCCGGCTTTTTTGCTCCGGTGGTCGAAAACGTGGCTGAGCTGGTCGTGCCCTCTATCAGCATTCATGAGGTGTTCAAGCGCGTGCTCCAGCAAAGGGGGGAGGGGGACGCGCTGCAAGCCGCTGCGGTGCTGACACAAGGGGAGGTGGTGGATTTGGACACAGCACTGGCACTCAGTGCGGCCAGGCTCTCCGTGGAGCTGAAGCTGCCCATGGCTGACAGCATAATGCTGGCAACAGCTCGGGCGTACGACGCGACGTTGTGGACCCAGGACCAGGACTTGCAGGACCTGGTGGGTGTGCGGTACATCGAGAGACAATAGAGCCCGCAGCCCAGCAGCTGGCATCACTGTTGGCCCGGCATTGCGCCGGCTACCGGTTAGCATAGTCCGCAGACGGCCTGATCGGATTGGTCCCTGCGTCGCCCTGGTTGCAGCGACAGGCAGCAACATCCCCGGCCGAAGGGCAGGCTCGCACGGGCCGTCTGCGACCGGAGACGATCGGTTGCGCCAGACGATGGGCGGATAGGTCTGGTGCCCGCCTGCAATCACGATGAACACCTTCTCGTGGCGGGCGCGAGCTCGGGTCAACCACCCCCGAGATCGGCCCGCTACGTGACAGCGAGGCGCCGCCACCCGGTTCAAGAGCGATGGCGTACAACTGCGGAGCCGTCCGTCTACTCCTCGTAGTCCGATAGAATCTGCTGAATCCTGGGCTTGATCTGTGGAATATCGCCTCTGACGACGTCCCAGACGATTTGGAGATCAACGGTGTCATACCCGTGAATGATGCGGTCGCGCATGCCAGCCATGCCCCGCCACGGCAGTTCGGGGTAACGCTGCCGAAGCTCCTTGGGCAGACGCTTGGTTGCCTCGCCAATGATCTCCAGGGCTCTAACTACCGCAAAGTTGATCCGGAAATCAGCCTCGAATCGGTCAAAGGTGACACCTTCGAGCAGAATCTCGGCCTTTTCCATTGCGTCCAAGATGTCTTCAACATGATCCAAGAATTCATTGCTCATACAGGCACAACCTCACCCAATATGCGCCGGCCGATACGCTTCCTCAGATTCTTCTTGATGGCAACGTCCACCTTTGCGCCCAAGACATTGCTCAAGTAGTTCTCCAACTCCACCAGACCTATCAGACTGATTCGAGGGGGACGCTCCAATTCGACCAGGACGTCGATGTCGCTGTCGGGCCGCTGTTGGTTGTGGACGTACGAGCCAAACACGCCAATCACCGTGACGCCGTATTTCTCGGCCAAGTAGGCTTTCTCCGCCCTCAGTGTTTCTTTTATCTCGGACAGCGTCTTCATGATTTCAGATTATACCAGACGTTGGTCGTGGAGACCGCGCGTGCGCCGTCTCATCCCGCACCGGGATGCCGCCGGCCCCCGGGGCGCGACTCGCCGTGCAGACGGGGTACGCGGCGACTCATGACACCTTGCTGCCCGCCCACTCCGATGCTGTCAGCCGAAAGCAAACGGCCGCTCCCCTCCGTTCCCGCACCGCGGCGCAGGTCCAAGGGTAGCGGCCGTCACGCTCGCAAGGTCGCGCTACCGCCCTGCGGTCAATGCAAAGACGAAATCATGTCGTCGATGAAACCCAGCGTTTCCGGGATGTCAACCCGATAGTTGAAGGCCGACGCTACACATTGGGCGTCGCCCCAGGAGGTAATGCCGACGAGGATCTCGGTCCCGTCGGGCTCCGTCCAGAAGGCAGGGCCACCCGAGTCGCCATAGCAGGTTCCCCCGTCCCCGGTGGCCTGGTTCTGCGACATCACCAGCCAGGACTTGAGCAGCGCCAGGTACTCGGATACCGCAAACTGGCGTTGATCGTAATACGTGATGTCGGGCGGTGGCCAATCCAGGGTTCCGCCGTAGCCAACCAGGGTGAAATCCGCCCCCTCCGAGCCTTGGCGCAGCTGGCCAGCCGCCCTCAAGTCATCGAGGAACCCCGGGCGCGGCAGGTTGGCGGGCGCGATATGGGTCACAGGCTCCGCCAGGATCAGCGCACCCACGTCATGAGGGTTCGAGGTGGGACCCCAGTAGTAGTCTGGATGGCTGACCCACGCCTCTACGTCGAGCAGTGTGCCGGGGTTCAGAGCATCCTGATCAAAGGTCACCCACACCTGATTGATCCCGTAATCCTCCAGACCATCCGTGCAGTGCGCGGCGGTCAGAAAGACCCGCTCGTGGACCAGCGTGCCCGAGCACCACTGCCACGGTCCATAGCCGGGCCAGTCAACCATCATCGCCCCCACGTTGGTGTGTTCGGTATCTGGCTCTCCCCAGGTTATGGCTGCGGCCGGCAGGACTGCTACCGCCAGTATGACCAACACCGCTAGTAGAACCGACAGCTTTCTCATTGTGTCCTCCTTATCTGTCTCGGCACATTCACTGTATTGTAGCTGCTGACCGGAAACACCGCAACTGGATCAACGGGCATGGGTCCTCACGAGAGCTTGCCTGCGCGCAACTGATCCAGGCAGGTGCCCCCACAGTGACTCGAACACGGGCGTTTGACTCCGGAGGCCAACGCTCTATCCACTGAGCTGTGGGGGCTAATGAGGATGCGCCGATTCTGCCGCGCGGCGCTTGATTTGCCAGATGGCCGACCCTAGATGCGGTCCACCGAGCCTATCGGCCGCGCGCCAACACCCCCTCCCCGTGCTATTGGCGTATGGCCTATGGGCGCAGCACGATCGGCAGGTAAAGCGCCCAGGGCGGCGGCACGTCTGCCACGTCTACCTGGAGGGCATAGCCCACCTGGTTGGCGCAGCCAAAGTCAGT
>JAUVHW010000179.1 GCA_030593075.1 Ardenticatenales bacterium | reverse complement strand
CTGGCGTGGGTGACTCGGTGGGGGCAGATGTGATCCATCATCCCTTCAGTATCACCGCGAACGGCTGCCCACCGCGGGCCAATTACTCGATCTACCTGCCAGCAATACTGAGAGACTAGGGGCCGTCGCAGTAGCCGTGCTGCGCGAGCGTTGATCTCGCCGCGGTGATGCTAATCACAAGCCCTTCCTTGCAGAGATGGTGTGGCAAGGTCTCTGAGGTTCTCTGGCTGTGCGCAGCAGTCGCCGTGCCGCTGGTCTTCAACCCCTGGGGCAACAGCGTCTTTGAACTCCCCAAATCGATTCTGCTGAGAGCGCTCATCCTGCTGATGCTCCTGACCAGGCTGATTCAGGGCATCGAGGCCAGGAGTGAACTCGCTCGTCCACCGTCTGACGGCCGCGTTCCGGTTGCGACGTGGCTCACACTGGCACTGGCTTTCGTCCTGACGTTGTCGACCGTGTTCTCGGGAAACACGCGTGCCAGCCTATGGGGCTCCTACGAACGTCAGCAAGGGCTGGTGACGCTGATGGCGTATCTGGTCCTGTTTCTTCTCATCGGCACAGGCGTGCGCACCCACGCTCAGGTGGAGCGGCTGTGGCTCTCCCTTGTCTGGGGTAGCGTACCCGTAATAGTGTATGGGTTGGCACAAGGCATAGGGCTCGATCCGCTGGATTGGCGCACCGACGCCGCCTCGCCCGTGGTCTCTACCATCGGGCGGTCCAACTTTGTGGGCTCATACCTGGTGATGATCCTCCCGTTGACGCTGGCGCGCGCCCTGCTCGGCCGCCGCCGCTTGCGCTATCTGTTGCTGCTGTCGGGACAGTTGGCCTGCCTGGCGCTCACCCAGGCGCGTGGGGCGTGGGTAGGAACTGCCGCGGCCGCAATGGTATTCGGCCTGATTTGGTCCGCTGTTACACGAAACCGGCGTCAGGCGGTAGCAACGCTGATGGCGGCCCTGTTGGTGACTGGCTTTGTCGTGGCCCTGAACCTGCCCGATGGTCCGCTGGCCCCGCTGGCCCGCCTTCCCGGTCTGGATCGACTGAGTACTCTGTCGCAGACGAACGCGGGTTCCACTGCCGCACGGCTGACCACTTGGCGTGCCACCCTGCCGCTGGTTGCCGCCCGCCCCTGGTTGGGCTACGGACCAGAAACGATGCGTCCGGTCTTTCAGCGCGTCTTCCCACCGGAACTGGTGTACTTCCAGGGAAGGCATACGGTGGTAGATCGAGCGCACAATCTATGGCTGGATATGGGCATGAGCGCCGGACTGGCGGGCGTCCTTGCTTTCGGCCTTTTGCTTGCCGGCCTTGGATGGATGGCAGGGCGGGAACTGCGGCGGAACTCGGGTGGCTGGGAGCAACTGGCCTGGACCGCCACCGCGGCATCCATTGTCGGCCATATCACCGACCTTCAGTTTGGCTTCGACCTGACTGCCAGCGCCACGGTGTTCTGGATCGTGCTGGGGCTGGTACTGGCGCGGGGGCGGAGGAGCAGCAGCCACACGGTCGATCGAACCCCCACCTCAAGACAGACTGCACTGCTTCCATACCTGGCTCTTGTCCTCTTGGGATTGACCTTGATAGGACTGCTGTGTTTACGTCCACTGTCGGCCGATATCGCGTACCGCCAATCGCTCCTTTCGCATCCATCTACAGAGCGGTCAAGGTGGGGACAGCGGGCCGTTCGTTGGTGGCCCTTGGAGCCAGAGTATCACCTGGGGTTGGCGTGGAACCTGATGCAAGCAGGAGACTGGCAAGCGGCCGAGTCGCAACTGCTCACCGCCGGCAGGCTCAGCCCAGGCGATCCGCACATTCGTGTGGCCCAAGGAGAGCTGTACGCCCGTTGGGCGGAAATCGAGCCGGATAGGTACACTCAGGCTGAAGCAGAATACCGGGGGGCAGTAGAGACGGCACCGACGGTGGCGAGATACCACACAGCACTGGGGCTGGTGCTGATTCGGCAAGGTCGGATTGAAGAAGGGTTGGCCGAGCTGGAGCGAACCATAGAGCTAGATGCAACGGACGGTGCGGCCTATCGTCACTTGGCGGATGTCTACCGCATGATGGGGCGAGATACAGATGCAGACTGGGCACGGGCAGAAGCAGTTCGATGGGGTGCAGACTAGTGTTTTGTCAGAATGGCTATTCGGGTTTGCTGGTTGAGTGGAGTGGCCTGCCGGCCTGGGCCGGCGGAGCAACCTTCGTCGCGGGCTCGGCCGCCCGAATCCCACCCTACCCGCGTCGCTGACGCCGCAGCCGCCACACTAGTCGGCCGTTCGCGTCGGTTTCTATCCCCACCTTGGTGCCGGGTACAAGACCCAAGTTTCCAGCCATCTCGGACGGGATGATCAGACGACCCTCTTGATCAACTCGAGCATACCGGTCACCGTTCGGATCCTTGCTTAAGTTTGTACCTGGTATCATTGAATCGTCGATCCGGCTATCTGGCAGGCAGGACATTCACACGCACGTCTTCCGACAGGAGGGGGAGGCGGTCCGAAAAAGATCTCCAGCAGTCGCTCCAATCGCGGAGCATCCAGGTAGTAGTAAATGAAGAGACCATCTCTACGAGTCTCGGCGAATCCAGCATCCCGAAGCACGCGAAGTTGCTGCGAGACATAGGGCTGCGGTCGGCGTAACGCGGTCTGTAGATGACATACACACCCTCCCCCGCCGCGCAACTCGTCCATGATCTGTAGGCGAGCTGGATGAGAGAGCGCGCGAAATAACTGAGCAGCCTTTTCATACTTGTCGCCTCTGACCTGTGTTTCTTTTCGCTCAGTCACTGCAACCCTCCGTGGAATACCGATGCCAAATGATCGAGGCGGCCGGCCGACCCTATACGCCAGTGGGCAAAGCGTTTAGGATGGCATCAACCACCGTTCCGACGTCAGCTTCGCTGTATGCGGTGGGCGGGCCTTTTGTTTTGCAGCTCATGGGTGTGCTAGGTTTGCGGCTGCCTGGCCCGTGCCTCCTGCACCTGGCAGAGGCCGGCCGTATTGGTGCCAAAGAGTTTCCATTCAGATTTTCGCGCCAGGTAGACGATGGCCAGCATCAGGGGTACCTCGATCAGTGGGCCGATCACGGTAGAAACGCCAACCAGGGGTCTTGACGCAAAGGCGGTCAGCGCAATAGCGATGGCCAACTCGAAGTTGCGGCCGGTGCAGTGAAACGAGGTCGTAGCCGAGTCGGCGTAGCAAAAGCCCACCTTGCGGCTGACCATCAGGACGCCAAAGAAAAGCACAAAGAAAAAGAGCACTAACGGCGTCGCCATCTGCCAGATCAGCTCGGGGCGTTCCAGGATCACATCTCCCTGGAGTGCAAACATCACCACCAGCGTCAAGGTCAGGGCAACGAGCTGGATGTCGTCCAGCACCGGCAGCGCCTTTTTCTCGAACCACTCCTGCCCTTTGCGCTGTAGCATCCAACGTCGCGAAAGGGCGCCGGTCAACAGAGGAAGTCCCAGATACAACAACACACTCTGCGCCACCAGGCCAATATCAACCGAGACCCGCGTACCCAGGATCAACCAGATGAAAAAGGGTGTGGTCACAATCTGGATCAACGAGTTCCAGGCCATCAGGACAATGCCCAGCGGACCATTACCCCGCGCCAGATCCGTCCAGACCAGCACCATGGCGATGCACGGCGCCACCCCTAGCAGGACCAGGCCGGTCCACAGATCGGGGTGGTTACGCAAAAAGATCCAACCGAAAAGGTAGAGCAGGAATGGGTTGAAGCAATAGTTGAAAAAGATCACGATGGCGGCTGCTTTCCAGTCACGCACAGCGCGGCGTACCAAACCTAACTCCAGCTTGGTCATCGCCGGGTAGATCATGACAAACAGACCAAGCGGGATACCCGGCTCCAGTGCCTTCCCTACCTGCGGCAGGAACTTGCCCAAAAGGAGGCCAGCTGCCATGGCCAGGATGATCCAGAGAGGTAGGAGCTTGCCGACCAGGCTGAGGCTGGGTTGCTCCTGATTGAATGCGGTTGCTTCATTACTCATTTTTCTCTCCTTGCCTTGATGTATCATTACTCAGCCACAGCCAAAAACGACCGTAGCCCTCAATGGCGATAAGTATCTTCTCGGTCTGTAGCCCGATGCGTTGCCAGATATCCGGAGCCACGTAAACCTCGATGTCGTCACACTGGATCAAACCAAACCGATCCAGGTCGTCGGGTCTCCCCATCAGACCTGATGGGCCTTTGAACACCCGTCATCAGCCCAAGATCACCGTGCGGGTGCTAACATTCATCACGCCGCCGTGGTCGCGGATGTATTGTCGTAACCAACTGGAACTGACATGACCTTCTCTGCTCGCTTGCATTCGGACCTGCTGGCTACTGAGCGCGCCGGAATCGCTCATATGGACGACTCCAGCATGGTCATCATCTGAATTCTCTTTTCCACATAGGCGTCTTGGTGGCAGAGGGGGGTGCACAACTCGATACCGATCTGGCCGGCTGCAAGCTTGTTGGCAAAGACAAAGCAGGTCGGTTCACCACACACCTTGCAGTTGGTGCCCGGCAGCAACCGGTACACCGCCAGGGCTTGGAGCCGTTTCCGCTCCACGTTGCTGGGTGTGATCTCTTCTCGCCGCTCCCAGGTCTCGTTGATCAGTCTCTGCAGGCGGAAGAGAGTCAGAACTGCTTGATCGCCGTCCTCAAAGCCACCCAGCGCCATTTCATGCGGCTGTAATGTTACCTGGTGTCCCTCAAACCGGAAGCGCAGAATAGCGGCTGGCCGATGAAATAGGGCCTTGGGCTGAGTGGCGTTGAGATAGGGCAACACTGGGCTGATGTCTTCCTGGAAGCGGCCAATGACGTTCACCGTCTCGCGCGTGTGATCGCAGGGCGGCAGGACAATCTCTGGCCTGAGCGACCTGATCAACATCCCAATACTCGACTGACGCGTGGTACGGCCAGCCGAGGGAGAAGAAACGTGCCGCTCGGCCGGTCACTCATCTCGTTCTTCCACCAATCGCTTAGGACAGCGCGGTGGCGATCATGGAGCTGATCTCTGAGACTGCCGGTACCCGGCCGGATGAGACCACCTGACCGTCAATCACCAACCCGGGCGTGGACAGAATCTGGTAGGTCATGATCTCCTGCATGTCCGTTACCTTGGCGATGGTGGCCTCTACTGCCATCTTGGCCAACGCTTCGCGGGCGTTCTTTTCCAGGCGCCTGCAATTCGGACAACCAGTTCCCAGAATCTTGATCTCCATCTTGATACCTCCAACAACTGTGTTTTGGTTAAGAGACTATTCAGAGCTGTGTTTTGGCTTGCACGGGCTCAACTCTTCGCCGGTCCAGACGACCCACAAACCAGAGGCCGGCCGCCAGAACAACCACCACGACCAGCAGATAGAGGGCTACGAGCCCGAGCGATGTGCCGTCCACCCAGGCTCCGTAGATGAGGCCGGCCAGTGTGCTGAACAGGGTCACCCAGGCGACATAGACCCAGGCTTTCTTGTTACCTATTATCTTGGCGGTGATGAGGATGCTCTGCACGCTCAGCGCTGGATCGGCCATTAAATAGGCCAGCAGCGGGCCGCGGTGCATGCCCAGCCCCAGGAACATGTTGGCGATAGGGACCTCAACCAAGGTGGGGAAGTACATAAAGACGCCAAAGAGCACACCGATCAGGTTGGCCCAGACCGTGTTGCGGCCGGCAATCGCCTCGATCAGCGAGGGGGGGATGAGCACCCGCACCATACCGGCAGCAAAGACGCCGACAATGAGGAGTGGAAAGATCTGCTTGACAAAGCGCCACATTTCCCACAGCCACTCCTGCACCTCGTAGGCATCCAGCCACTTCCAGGCCACCAGTCCCACGGCCGCCAGGACGATCACCTCACCGATGAAGCGGCCGGTCACACCAACCAGGAGACCATTGGGCTCGAGTATCACCCTGAAGGCAGATACCAGCAGCGTCAGAGCGATCAACCCCAGTGCCACCCACGACCAACTATTGAACCCTTCGTCGATCTGGTTAAGGCCAAAGTAAGCGGACACGCCGATCAGGGCCAATAGGAGGATCAACACCACGCCCTGCACCGACACACCTTCCTGGCCCTGGCTGGCGTCGTAGGGTACCAACCGGTCCAGAGTCGACTGCCACCCCTCGGCAGCACTGATCGGCAGGTTGAACTCGGCATACGTATTGACAAAGAGATCAATGCCCAATGTCCCCACGACCAGGACAGCCAGGAGCAGGAGCAGAAGGATCAGGACCGAAGGCTTAACCGAGGCCTTGGCCGCAAAGGCCCCGCCTCCGCTAGTCTGCTGATTGTGGGTCTGATCGTCACGCCGGTAGATAAAAGCCATGATGAGGCCGATGCCGACGCCAAAGACGGCCGACAGGATGATCCGCGCCAGGGCAATGTCCATCCCGATCGCCACGCCCGTGTAGCTGACCGCCAGGATGTTGACGGCCGGTCCGACAAAAAGGAATGTTATTGCCGGCCCCAACCCGGCGCCCTTGCGGTAGATGCCGGCAAAGAGGGGGAGAATGGTGCAGGAACAGACGGCCAGCACAAAGCCGCCCAGCGCCGCCATGGGGTACGAAACCCATTTTGAAGCATCTCGTCCCAGATAGCGAGTGATCGCTTGCTTGGGAATCAAAGCGGTCATCGCTCCGGCGATGAAGAAGGCCGGCAGCAGACATAGCAAGACGTGTGCGGCCAGATAAGAGGCCAGGCTCCCAGCGCCGGACTGTAACATGGTTACGATATACTCGAGAACATTCATGGTTCAGTCTCCAATCTCCTGGCCCACTCATCCTGCCAGAAACGGGATTGCGCCTAAAGACATACCTCAGTTGGCATATACCCAAGCAAAGAAAACTAGCTCTGACAGCGGGGGCAGGGGCAGCTCTCCAGGACCTGTGGCGAGGTCGGGGGATCCGGCACAGGATTCCCACTTTGGTCCCGTAGCAGTGCCCTGCCCATGTTCAGCCAGGCTGCAAGGTGTTCGTCAGCGGCACGGTAATAGATCAAGGTGCCATCGCGCCGATCTGTCACCAAT
>JAUVHW010000267.1 GCA_030593075.1 Ardenticatenales bacterium | reverse complement strand
CGACAATTACTCAGAGGCGAGTGTCAGGGAGTCCCCTCACAGCGCTGCGCGGGTTCGGCGGCCGGCCCGGCGCCGCCCGCTGTAAGCCTGCTGGAGGCGAACTGCGGCCCGCTCCGGGAGGAGACCACGGGGCGCGCTTAGGAAATCCTAGGGGCCTGGCCGGAAACCCAGCCTGCCGGGTCCTCGTGGGGACCCGGCATAGTGTCGAGTACGGGAACGCGCCTGCGGTCATCCGGCCAGGCCGCCTCGCCCGAGACCCAGGGCGATGGACTGCGCGGCACAGCTCGGCTGCACCCCAGTGTGGCGTCCAAGACATGCCGGCGAGGCGCGGCAGAAGCCACAGCCCACGCGCTCTTGGGTGACGCTTCGAGCAGTATTGATGAATTAGGGCTTTCCGGCCAGGCTTCTAGGCTGGCGCGGATGCCTGGGGAAAGGGCGTCACGTCGGCTCCTGTCCCAGGACCCCCAACTGCAGCGCATAGCGCACCAGGGCGGCGCGGCTGCCGAGTCCCAGCTTCTGCATGAGACGGGTCTTGTAAGTCTCTACCGTCTTGACGCTGAGGTGCAGCTTTTCGGCGATTTCGCTGTTGCGGTAGCCGAGGGCCACCAACTCAAAGACCTCGGATTCCCGTTCGCTCAACAGATGATAGCGCTTGCGTTGTTCGTCTGCCGCGCCGGTGGCGAGAGAACGCTGCTCCGCCACATCCGCCAGCAAAAGCCGGGTGTGGTGAGGATGGAGATAGGTTCCCCCTTGGTACACAGCCCGGATGGCCGAGAGCAGCTCGGCGTCGGCCGCCCGCTTCAGCACGTAGCCGGACCCTCCAGCCTCCAACGTGCTGCGCAGGTAGCTCTCATCGTCGTGCATGGTGAGCACCAGAACCCGCGCGCTGGGCTGTGCGGCCCGGATCTGCTGGATCGCCTCCAGCCCGCTGACCTTGGGCATGGTTAGATCGAGCAGAACCACATCCGGCTCCAGCCGCTCGACCTGATCAATAGCCTCACTACCATCGGCCGCCTCGCCAACCACCGTCATATCCTCTTGGGCTTCCAGCAGCATCCGCAGGCCGGCTCGCAGAACTGCGTGATCGTCGGCAATCAGCACACGAATGGTCACAGAGGCACCTCGACAAAGACGGTGGTTCCAGCCTCCGGCGACGACTCGAAGGTCATAAGGCCGCCAACCGACACAGCCCGCTCCTCCATGCCACACAATCCCAGGCGGTGGCGTATCTCCGCACCGAGGATCTCCTCCACGTCAAAGCCCTGCCCGTCGTCCTCGACGATGGCGACTACCGAGTCTCCCCGCCGCTCCAGCAGCACGCTCGTCTGCCCCGCGGCAGCGTGACGGGCGGCATTGGTCATTGCCTCCTGGATGATGCGGTAAAGGGCGATCTCTACCTCCGGGGCCAGCCGATGACCGTCCAGACCCACGGTCTGGAAATCGGTGGCCACGTTGAAGCGGACGGCATGATCCTTGGTGAAACGCTGCACGGCCGCCACCAGGCCGAGGTCATCCAACATGCTGGGGCGCAACTCCACCGCCAGGTTGTGAACCGCGTCCAGGACGCCGGAGGCGATGGCTTTCAGGTCCTGCAAGCCATCGCTCGGGCCCTCCGCGGCCTCCAGCGCCTTTAATCCCACTAACAAGGAGGCTAGTGATTGGCTGGTTTCGTCGTGCAGCTCGCGAGCAATCCGTTTGCGCTCCTCTTCCTGGGCAGAGATGACCTTCTCCAGCAGCTGGCCGCGCATCGCCTCCTTGCTCCACACCTCCTCCCACAGCCGGGCGTTCTCGATCGCCACCCCCAACTGATGACCGATGGCCCCCAGCAGCTCCAGCTCAGCAGCGTCAAAGAGCACCGGATCGTCAGTGGCGACGCTCAACACACCCAATACCTTGGAGCGGGTCACCAGCGGCACGGCGACGTGGTGGCTTGGGCAAAGACCGCCGGCCCCGCATTCCTCGGCCAGGGGGCAGGTGACAGGGATAGGTATCACCTCCGGGTGGGGATCTTCCAGCACGCGGCCGCCCGTCCATCTCGCAAGGCACAACTCTGCCTTGCCGCAGGCACTCCCGGCCCGAAGTTCCGGACAGGCCGAGACCCGGGAACAGCGGCCCTCGTCATCGAGCAAGCAGGTCCAGCCGAACTGGTGTCCGGTCAAATCCAGCACCTTCTCCAGGGCACGTGCCAACACCTCTTCCAGGGTCAGCGGACCGCTGACCGCCCGCGCCACGGCATTGAGGGCCGCCAGGGCGCGGTTGCGGCGCACGAGCAAACGGTTATGTTCATCCCTCTGCCGGCGGACACGAGCCAGGTCATTCACCATCTGGTTGAAGGCCGCGCCCAGGCGGCCGATTTCATCGTCGAACAAGGAGGGCGCCTCGACATCCAGTTGGCCGCGGCCCACGGCCTCGGTGGCGCTGACCAGCGCTCTCACCTGGCTGGTCAAGATACAGGCTAGCAGGTACGCGCCGGCGGCGCCGCCCAGCGAGGTCAGGGCAATAGAGGACAGCAACCGCCGCGTGGTGCTGGTCACCCTGTCCTGCATCGGCTGCTCCGTCAGGCCTAGCCGCACCGTCCCAGCCCGCCCCTTAAGGATTGGTACGGCAAAGTCCCAGATTGGCCCGTTATCTGTGTCCAGAATCTCCAGATGGTGGCGTTCGCCAGCGCTGACCGCGTTGGCGGCGAGCAGGTCGGCGGGGAGGCCGCCGTCGAAGGAGTGGACCAGCAAGCGGCCGTCGGGATCAAGGACAAAGGCATAACGCATCTCGTGGTGGTAGGCCACGCTGTCGAGCAGGACCCCGCGCAGGGCAGAGAGGTCGCCGGACAGCACCAACCCGGTGCTGCGGGCGGCCACTTCTTCAGCCATGGCGGCGCCCCTCACTTGCAGACAGTGCTCCACGGTCTGGCGCATCGCTGCGTGTACCTGGTAGGTCTCCACCAGGCCCAGAAACAGCACCAGGCTCAGGACGATTCCCATTACCTTGGTTCGTACGCTTACACCGCCCAACGCCACCAAACGGCGGCGCAGCGCGCTTGGATACCGCAGCTTCATCATTGGCCTCCCAGGTCATCGAGCATCCGGCGCACCGTGTCATAGGCGCTCTCTCGCACGGGCGCCGAGCAGTGAATCCACAGCGCTCGCGGTACGGCCCGCCTCCCCCGGTACTGGTGCATGACCAGGGGAGTATTGCGTAGTCTCTGGCCGTCCAGCGCCGGCGCAACGGCCGGCCGCATGCCAAGAGGCGGTGACCCGACAGCCACCCGCACCCTGTCCCCCAGGTCTGGTTCAGTGGCCAGAAGGTTGTCGGGAACCAGGCTATCCACGGCGGCCCCATCCACTAGCCTGTGGGCCACGGCGCGGATCGAGTTGTCATGCAGCGCTGATCTCCATAGCTCGCACACCGGCCGCCTGCATTGTAGACCACACATCACCTGGCGTCAAGAGAGCCTGTCCGATGTTCAGCACCGGCCAGCCCATGGAGCCCCCCTCTGTCGTTCGTTCTACGCCCGGACGCCGGCCGGCGCCTCCTTGGCAGCAGCCGTGCTGCTCCCTTGCCTGCCGGATCCTGCCCGTCCGCCATGACAAGTATACTTGAACACGGGACGCAACCAGCAGACAGGTGCAGCCAGGCAGCCTCGAAGCTGCGCCTAGGCACATTATAGCAGCCGGCCAACGCCGGCGATAGCGGGGAGTTCTTGATTCTTTGTCAGGGATTTCCCGACAACCGTCCGACAGTCGGCGTCAGAGGATTACCCTACAGGTACTCGCGGTCCTGATGACCGGTCCTGCGCCCGGTCATCGGGTGTTCGAAGTAGATAACCCGTGTAACCTCCGGCAGTGGCCTGGGGAGCCTAGAACGAAACAGAACGCACATTGAACCGGAGATTCCGTCCAGTCGGGGCTCGGGGATAACTGAACTTCAGTCGATGAGAGAGGCAGGTAGGGGTAGGACTGCGTCTCCAGCCCACGGCGGGCTGTTTCTCGACACCCTCACCAGGCCCGTTTGACAGCCAATTTCAACTGCGCCATGGTGCCGTCAGAGGCGCTGTCCGGGTCCCACCGATCTTCATTCGGGCGGCGGCTTCTGATGCTCGTGAAACCCGGACCAGCACACATCCGCTTTCGCGAGAGGCTCCTCGGCTAGCGCCGCTCGCTACCCTCGGCACGCTATGGGCGGACCCACGCACTCTTCCTTCCATCTCCCCCGCCCGGCGTCGGCGACCACGCCGGTGGTCACCGTGGGCTTGGGCGGCGGGACGCCCTGCTCCAACTCGAACTCGCCCTCCTCCCAGGTCAGCAGCTCATAGATCAGCTCCTCCCCCTCCTGGGAGTCGAGCACCAGGTGGGCGATGTTGCCGTCCTCGAACAAGAGGGCCCCCTCCTGTCCCTGGTTTCTTATCACCAGCCGGGCCTGGTTCATCTCGTTGCAGTTGATCGAGATGAGGCTCGATAGGCTCATATCCTTCAAATCGCCCCTGAGTGCCATAGTGCGCCTACCTTCTCGCAACTATCCCAGCTTCATCACCACCTGGTTGATGATGGCTTTCAGAGTGTCGAACACTCCCACCCCCTGTACCGCCACCGCGGGGAGACAGGTGGCGCCGTTCTGCCCCAGGCGGTCCTGCAGCTCCGCGGGAC
>JAUVHW010000032.1 GCA_030593075.1 Ardenticatenales bacterium | reverse complement strand
GCAACGGTGAGCGCCACAAAGGTCCCGCAGATCACAAGCAGCTCCGCCAGCCCAACTGGCTGCAGAACCGTCGCCCGTTCCAGCAGGGCGGCCAGGGGACCTGAGCCATAGTAGCGCACCAGCACTGTCCTGAACAACGAGTAGAAGTTGAGACCCATCATTCCGCAACCCAGCAGCCACATCCAGCCACGGCGCAGAACTCGGGGCACAGGCTCGGCCAGGCCAGTCATCAGCCACGCCATCTGCCCGATGATCCCCGGCAGAAAGTACCGCCCCTGGACGCCAAACCGGCCCCCCAGGTCGCGGGCCATCCGGAAGTCAAGGTAGGTGTAGAAGATGATGAAACCGAGTGTGGCGCTGCCCAAAAGAACCATGGCGAACACTCGTGGAGCCCTGGCGCGCCTGTCATCAGATGCAGCGTGGCGAACCAGCCGCCACCCGGCCGACCACACTGCCGCGGCCGTCATCAAGGCAAGCAGAGTCAGTAGCGAGGAATGCAGCGGGGTATCGAGCCAGCCGAAATTGCCCCAATACATGCCCAGTACTGAGCGATATATGGTGACCCAGCCATACCGCACGAGGTAGGACAATAAGTGGGCAGCAGGCTCTGTGGCGACGGTGCCATACGAGCTGACCAGCGCGTCACCTCCGCTCAGAACCGCCTCCCTGTACCACCATCCGCTGACCAGCAGGGGCAGCACTGCCACCCACATCCACGGCCGCAACTCCCGCAGCAGACCACCCCGGTGGTGGGCGACGCGCCAGAACAGCAGCAGTCCCAGGGGGAGCAGGAAGCTCAGGAAACTGATCTTTGTCAGCAGGCCGAGCGACACCAGTAGGCCCAGGGTCACAGCGCGCCGCGCCGTCAGGCCGCCCTTGACAGCCCGGAGTAGGACCACTGAACATGCCGAGAAAAGGGCGATCTCCATCGCTTCGTTGCCCAAGGTGGCAGTACAGAACGTGACCATCGGTTGAAAGCTGACCAACGTCGCCAGTAACAGTGCCCGCCCAGGCCGGGCGGGCCACAATTCGCGCCCTGTCACGTGGGCTAGAGCCACCGTAGCCACGCCCAATGCGACCGACACCCACCGGCCGGCCAGCAGACGTACCAGGATCGATCTCTGTTCGAGCGACCACTGGACTGCAGCCTGGATCGCATAGTAAAAGGGCGGATGAAAGGACATGAAACGCCGAGTTATGTCGAAACCCCGGCCGTCGTCGTGGAGGTATGTCTGCTTGACAGCGGGGCTATCGAGAAGAGCAAGCTGCTCGGAAACACCTACCCGATCCGACAGATCAAGGGGAAGCGGCCTAAAGCGGACATCTCTCAGTTGAGCCAGGGTATACAGCCTCGTGCCTTCTTCTGGCAGCCACGTGTCAGGTTCCGCGTTCACCCTATGAAAGCGTTCAATGATCTGCCCGTAGAAGAAGTGCTGAAGTTCATCTGGCGCGTGCCACGGGGGGATCACGATACTCCAAGCCAGACCTTTGGCCAAGGTCGCCAGCAACAGCAGGGTCAGCCCGTGGCGGGCCAGCCAGAAGGGCAGAGCAAGCACAGCGAAGGTCAGGCCGCTGTATAGGTAGTACAGCCAGTGCATCAAGACCGCTCGCCACGCAAAGAACCAGCCGTGCCGTCGAACAAAAAAGCTATACAGGTCCCCGTTGCAGGCCAGTAGGAGGGTTATCAGAGGGATCGAGATCAACCACAGCGGCCGCCAGGCGAAGCCGAGTGCTAGGACAAGCACCAGCAGGCACGTACTGATCGCGCTCCAGCGAGCACCCACGCTGAGGTTTAGATCGTCCGTAATCCTGCCCTGGCGTAGGATGAGCCGAGTCCAGGGGACGGCCCGGTGGCAGATGTCGGAACGGAGAAGGCTGGCAAGCGTCCACTCCTTGAGGTGCGTCGCCTGCATGTCCTTGACGAGCTGGATGTCGTAGCCGGCTCGGCACAGTCGAGTGCCCAGTTCGATGTCCTCAATGCTAGGCCGGGCGTATCCCTCGTCAAAGCCGCCCACCTCTTCAAAAACCGTACGCCTGATCACCCCACAGCCTGCCCAGAAGGTGCTCGCGCTCTTGCTGGAGGTCTGATGAACATGATGGTGGAGCAGGTTCTTGTATTGAGACAAGAAGCCAGGCGAAGCTGGCTTGTCGTCATAGGAGCCAAAACAGGCCGCCAGGGCTCGGCCGCCTTTCTCCAGCGTCTGGACGGCCAGAGCCAGGGCATCGGGATGCACGACCGTGTCAGCGTCTACGAAGAGGAGGATCTCGCCGGTCGCCGCCTCGGCGCCGCGGTTGCGGGAAAAAGCCGGTCCGTGAGCCGGGCCATCGAGGCAGACGACCCGCGCTCCGTACCGGCGGGCCACGTCACCAGAGCCGTCCGTTGATGCGTCGTCAACGACGATGACCTCGTCTGGCGGCCGCGCGGAGGCTAGAACGGCCTCAAGGCACTGGCGAAGCTTGTGGCCGCCGTTGTGGACCGGGATGATGGCAGAGACCCGGAGAGCGGCCTGGATCATCCAGCACACCGCGAGATGACCGCCCTGACTTTGCCGCTCCGTCCCGGCGGGATGGCCTCGACACGCCTGGCCTCCAAAGCGATGTCATCGCCCAGCGTCGACCGCATGGCAGCATCCAAATCGCGACGCGTTTGGTCCCAATCCGTCTCGCCAGTGCAGACAGCAAGAACTAGGAAACGCCGCAGCTGTTCTTGAGTAAGCTGCACCTGAACGACCCCGGGCACGGCCTGGAGTCCTGACAGCACGGTCAACGAGTGCACCTTCTGCCCGCCTGGAAGGGCTATCAGGCCGTCAGCCCGGCCGGCGAGCCGCTCGATGGTCGGCAGAGTCCGGCCGCAGGGGCAGGGCGACTCGCCCAGGGCAACCAGGTCACCCAACTTGTAGTTCAACAGCACAGTTGCCCGGTTCACGAGGTTTGAGATCACGATTTCGCCAGTTTCGCCGGGTCCTACCGTCGCGCCGTTCCGGTCAACCGCGCCTACCGCCACGTGATCAAGATTAATGTGGAAGACGTCACGTTTCTCGCACTGGAAGGCGATGCGCAGCGCCTCAGTAGCTTCGTAGCCCGACAGAACGGGCACGCCGAACTCCCTCTCAATCAGGAGCCGGTCTACGTCCGCCATGTGATCTACGCCGTACAGCACCACCTTCGGCCGGAAGACAGGCAGGCTCTGCTCACGCGCGCGCCGAAAAAGGGCTCCAATGTAGGACCCGTAGCCCCGGATCACGTCTGGCTGGAAGATGTTGATCTGCCTTATGTTCTCTTCATAGGTGTCCGTTGAAGGGAGGATGTCCCGCTGGTAGTCCACTTTCCGCGGGATCCAGCAGTGGGACTCGTAGAAAGCGCGCAGCAATACGTTCACGGTGTCCCGCCGGACGACAGTCATCTCGCGATAGCCAAACATGCGGTCCACAAACTGGGCCAGCACCACTCGCTGCCGGTGCCCATGGGCGAGGGATAGGAAGAGAGCGGTCGAATCGTAGTATATGTGTTTCGACAGTCCCGAAGTGCCGCTGGAGTGAAGCCGGATGGCGCGCCTGCCACGGCAGCGGCTCGAAAGGAACCTCTCCGGAGCCGCAGCCACCTCTTCGCCCGACACGATGGGGAGCTGCACCAGGTCGTCGGCGGTTCGGAAGTCCCGAGGCAGCAAGCCAGCCTCATCCATGACATCGCGATAGTAGGGAACCGTCTCATACGCGTGCTTGACAGCAGCCCTCACTCGACGGTCCTGAATGCCCACAATCACCTCAATAGGGAGGTACGGGATCTTGTCCTCCTTGCGTGCATGCCAGAGCGTGAAAGCGCTCCAGTAGGCTTTGCTGAGTCTGCTTGCCATGTTCCGGTCCGCGATCAGCCGCAGAGGGGCTGGCTCTCCACTCGGTGCCCGTTGAACTGGCGTGCTCGCCGACCAGCCTTGGCGGCCACGAAGCTACCAATGAAGTGGCGCCACCGCGCCTCCTCAAGGTGCTGAGCGGCGCTCAGGAGACGTTGGGCCAGAGCCGACATGGGCACCCAGCCCAACCTGCTGACCACAGACTTGACGCCAGCCGCAGCCAAGGGGAGATTGAGCAAGATCGCCGTCACGCCCTGCCCCGCGAGACCGGCGTCCTCCGGTTCGGCGCGCAACTGTTCTACAGTGCAGGAGTGACCGATGCAATACGGCGCCCGCCCCAGACGTACAGTGAGGTGGAGCAGTGGGTCAAGGGTATTCTGGCGGTCATCCAGCGTGCCGATGAGCCGCCCAGCACGTTCCAGCGCCAAGCGCAACTCGCGCAGAACACGGCTCAGGTCTGACACGTCCAGGGTCGAGGTGGGCACGACGAGCGCAACGGCGGCGCTGGCCAACATTGGGCCGCTCTGAGAGTAATGAAACCAGTGCATCAAGACCTCCCCCGACGCAAACCAACCGCACCGTCGGACAGAGAAGCCATACAGGCCCGCGTCGAGAGCCAGTAGGAGGGCTACTAGAAGCACCAACACGGACCATAGCGGCTGCCAAGCAAAACCGACTGCCAAGACAAGCACCGTCAGGCACGCACTGATCGCGCTCCAGCCTCCACCCACACTGAGGCTAAGATTGTCCGGAATCCTGCCCTGGCGCAGGATAAGCCGAGTCCAGGGGACGGTCCGGTGGCATACGTCGGAGCAATAAAGGCCGACAAGCGTCCACTCCTTGAGCTGGATGTGGTAGCCAGCTCGGCACAGGCGAGTGCCCAGTTCGACATCCTCAGCGCTGCGCAGAGTGCATCCCTCGCCAACACCCCACCGCTGCACAGGCCGAGTGCCGGATCCCCCTACAGCCTGCCCAGAAGGTGGCCGCCCTGCTGTCGAACACCTGATGTATGTGAGAATGCAGCAGACTCTTGTGCCGAGAAACAGAGCCGAGAGCCAGTCGCTCATCGCCGTAGGAACGGAAACAGGCCGCGACCGACGCGTCACTGGGACTGAGCTTCTTTGCTGCCAGAACCAGGGCATGAGGGTGCAGGGCTACGTCAGAGTCTGCAAAGATGAGCATGTCGCAGACCGCCGCCCTGGCGCCTGGATTACGAGGGAGAGCGAGGCCGCGCGCAGAAACCTCAAGGCGGGCCACACGTACTCCATACCGGCGGGCGAGATCGCCGGAGCCGGCCGTCGAAACGTCGTCTACGATGACCCCTCGCCTGGGCGGCGCGCAGATGCTGGCACGGCCTGAAAGCGCTTGCGCAGCTTCCTGCCGCCGTCGCACACCGGGATAATGACCACTAGCCTCACGCCAACGACCTTCTGAAGTAGACTGGTGCCACGGCACCGACCAGTGGGCTAGGCACCCATCCCCGACGATACAGCTCCAACGCGAACTCAAACAACCGGCCCAGCGGTGTAGGGTGAGCCACGTTCAGTCTCATTCGCTCAAAGCGACCCAATGCAAGCGGCACGGCAATCTCGCGGGGCAAGACTCTGCGCCGCGCCGCTTCGGCCAGCAATGATGCAATGCGCGCACTAATGTTGCTCTCAATGAAACTGGCTATCCGTTCTCTACTGACGGATGCGAATTCCATTGCGCCGCCGAGCACGCCACCGCAGTTAGTGACAAAGTCGGGCAGACAGAGTACGCCGCGCTCAAACAGAAGTCGCTCCGCCCCGGCGGCTACCGGATTGTTTGCGCCTGGGCAGACAACGCGCGCCTGGACACGATGCGCGTTGCTCTGGTGCAGACTGTTGTGACGGGCGCAAGGACAGAGTATGTCCACCGGCAGTTCGAGCAGCGTAGCGGGATCGATGCGCTCGGCACCAGCGTAGCTCTCGACAAACCGACTTTGCTCTTGTCCCACCAGTTTCAGGAGCTGATCTACGTCCAGCCCCTTCCAGTCACGAATCGCCCCCCGCGACGTAGAGACTGCCACCACGCGGGCATCCGCTGCGGCCAGCAGGACTGCCAGAGCGCTCCCTACCTTCCCAAAACCCTCTATTGCCACAGTGCGTCCGCCAAGGTCCTGGCCCAGGTAATGCATCGCTTCCCTTGCGCAGGCAAAGACAGTCAAGGCAGTGTAGTAGCCGGATTGCGTGCCGCGCAGCTCTCGACGCTTGGCGCAAACTCCGGCCGCCTGGAGAACAGACCGGATGTCGTCGTTGTGAGTGCCCATGTCTGTGCCGGGAGAATAGGTGCGGCTGCGGAGCAATGGGGAAATCGCTTGTCCGAACTCGGCCAAGCGTCGCCTGCGCTCGTCCTGGGGCCCTTCAGGATCACCGCGCACTCCCGCCTTGGCACCGCCCCGCGGCAGCCCCAGAAAACCGTACTTGAGCGTCATAGCGCGCGCCAACCCTCGCACCTCTTCCTCATCGACGTCGGGTAACATGCGCAGCCCGCCGCACGAGCGCCCACCCACCGTCGAGTCAATCACAACATAGCCAAGCACCTCGGAATCCTGAGTAACGGTGCACACCAACTGTGGTTTTCCCTTCTCCCAGAACACGTCCATCAGTCCCTCATCGTCCTCCGTCGAATCCCGTCATGCGCCGAACTGCCACCGCGGCCACAAAGCTACCTGTGAGATAGCGCCACCGTGTCTTCTCAAGGCGCTGGGCACCTCTCAGCAGGCGCTGAACCAGCGCTGTCAGGGACGCCCAGCCGAGCTTCTTGGCCACAGAAACGGCACCCACCGCGACCAAGCGAGGATTGTGCAAGATGGCGGTCGTCTCTTGCACGGCGAGGTCGGCCTCCTCCAGTTCGGCGCGCAACTGCTCCACAGTGTAGGAGCAACCGATATAGTATGGAAACCGCTTGTGGCGGGCAGCGAGACGGAGCAGAGGATCAAAGATATTCTGGCGGTTGTCCAGCGTGACGACCAGCCGCCCGGCAGGTTCCAGCACCCGGCGCAGCTCACGCAGGCTACGGCCTAGGTCCGACGGGTCCAGGAAGTGGTCAAGGGTCGAGGTCGACACGATGAGCGCCAAGGTGGAGCTGGCGAACGGCAGGCGGCGGGCGTCTGCGGCGAGGTAGCGAGCTTGCTGGCGAGCATCACGCCGATGTGCCCGGCCGGCGATTGCAGGCGACACGTCCATGCCAACGACCATCCCTGCGCCACTCGTTAGGTCCCCAAGAAGGTCGTCTGGCCCGGTCGCCTCCTCAAAGAGGTCGGTCTTGAGCACGCGGCCGTCTGCGGGGACACCTCCCCACCGCTCGATCAGACCCAGGTGTGCCTGCCGCTTGAGTTCGGCGAGAAACGGATCCAAGTACGCATGGTTACTCGCCTTCTCGGCCACATGGTTCCAGTAGGCCGAGCCGCGCTCCACGGCCGCCACGCCGGGTGGCAAAGAGCCGCGGCGCGTCCGGCAGAAATCGTACCGCCAAGGACCCACCCTCACGTAGCCCATTACGCCAAGACGGCGGTAACCGGCCGTCTCAACCGGTCGGAAAGCCGGACTGTGCTCAGGCCCGATGACAACGACGACGCGACGGTAGCCCGCGTCTTGGAGGAATCGCAGCATCCACGGTTCCCAGGCCGGAGCCAGGCTCTGGTCACGAAAAGCCGTAGCGGTGAAGGATTCGTAGATGTACACCTCGTCTGGAGCCAGCCGAATCTCACGTTTTAGGTAGTCAATCCAGGCCCGCTGGTTGGCAGCCCAGGCAATGTGTACTAGACGTCCCTGGTGACGCGCCGCAAAGCACCACTGACCAGCTTGCAGCCGGCGGCGAACTTCAGATGAGTGCGTGTCGGGCCGGAGCCGGCAGTACTCCTCTATCTCGGTCTCTCTGAGCAAGCCAATGACCACGGGCAGGTCGGCCGTTACCGGCGCAACGGGTTTGCAGAGTGAACGCTCGAAGAGCATTGCCCTGCGATAGATTGTCTCCTCAAGGACTCTGAAGCAGAGGGACCTGATCCCCTCCCCGCGGACCACCTCCACGGCTCGCTTCAGCTCAGTCCGAACTGCCCAGCGGTCCACCACAGTGCCTATGCCAGCTGTCCTACTCCACGTATCCAAGACCGCGGAGGCGCTGCATCACCTCATCCTCGTCCTCTAGGGACATGGAGACACGAGCACAGCCAGGACCCTCTTGTTCACCCCCGGAGAACTGTGCCGGGTGTACCTGCAGCCAAGCGTCGTCCAGGGCACCCGTCAAGGACTTCCCGTCCAGGACAGCGGGAATGGGCTCGCCGAGAAGATGCAGCAAGGTAGGCGCGATATCGTACAGAGTCGCGCCGTCTATCGTCACCCCTCTCCTGAATGGAGTGCCGTGTGCGACTAGAACACCCATCTTCCGGTGACTGCCGTTGACCGGGTGTCTCCGATGGGTGAAGCTGCGGGTGGCCACAACCTGCTGGCCCTCACCATGCCAGGCCAGACCCGACCGCACGGCCTCGTCTACCCACTCGACCAGCAAATCGGGGGCTTGGTTCAGGTAGGGTCCACCGTACAGGTCTGTTCGCCGGCGAACAGCCTTGACCGCCGACATGCCAGTGGCGGGGTCAACTGCCTCTCCCAGGGTCCCCTGAATCAAGGCTACGACCTCATCGTAATCCTCTCCTGGGGAGACAATACCTTTCGGATGGCGGCCGCGCAGGTTGATCCAGATCTGATTGGACCCGGCCAGGCTGAAAGCTTGGGTGGCTGCCCAGTCCACATCCTCCATCCAGAGCCCAGCCGTGCCTCGTTCGTGGAGGCAGGG
Source organism: Ardenticatenales bacterium (assembly GCA_030593075.1). Taxonomy (GTDB): domain Bacteria; phylum Chloroflexota; class Anaerolineae; order Promineifilales; family UBA4811; genus JAUVHW01. Next base: position 15,369 of record JAUVHW010000032.1, on the reverse strand, counting down.
AAAGCGCTGCGCCAGCCTTTCCTTGGCTCTGGCACTCAATCGCATCTCCAGTTGCAGGAAGGCCCAGCGGATCAGAGAGGTGGCAGAGTACCGTCGCGATTGGAAACGCAATAGGCCCAGTTCGGCCAGAAAGCTGTTCAGATAGCGGACACCAGGTTGCGTTACCCCGAAGCCGTGGTCAGAGAGGACAATAACGGTGGTCTGATCGCCGGCGCGAGCCAGTATCTCGCCTAATGCACTATCAAGGTGACGAAAGACGCCCAGGATGGCATCTCGGTGGGGGCCCCCGGCCAGATCCTCCCAGAAGAAGTGCTGCACCGAATCCGAGGCAGTGAACAGCACCATGAGCAAATCCCAGGGCTGCCTCCGCATCAGATGTAGAGCTGCACGGGTTCGACTGTCGATCATGCGATGGAGCTGGTCCAGGGCATCGGCCTTCCTGCCGCGGCGGATCAGGCCGTCCAGGCGGGCCGCCAGGATGTACTCGCCTACCTCCGCATTGATCTCGCCTATCAACTCCTCTGGATACGTGAACCTGGGGCTGCGGGAACTGGGCGCGTCTCCTCCGGCGACAAAGGCCCCATTGACCGGATCGGCCGGATAGGTCAGAGGCAGATTCAGCACCACCACCTGTTTCCCAGCCTCGCTCAACCTCTCCCAGATCATCTTGCCGTGACGATCGGAGGCGTTGAGAGGACGCATCCGATAGCTACCCTCAGCAAAGTCAACCAGACCATATGCGCCGTGCTTGCCCGGATTCAGACCAGTGCACACCGATGTCCACGCCGGTCCGCTGTTCATGTTGGGCACCGACCGCAGCCGACCCCGCGCACCGCCACGTATCAGTCGGGCCAGGTTGGGAAGCTCCCCAGACTCGATCCAGGGGTCGAGCAGGTCAAACGTGGCGCCATCCCAGCCGACCACCAGCACCCTTGCCGTCATGACAGTCCTCTCCGCCTAGCCGTTTGATGCCCAGCTCTTCCGACGTATCGTGCGCCACGCCGCCGCTGCCTCACCGGGAGCCACCACGCGGAGCAGCAAAAGCGCCCCGCCATAGCCAACCAGGAAGAGCAAATACAGCACCACTCGCATTTCCAGTGACCAGTGGAGCCAGGCCAGCGGTAGAAACAGGCCTCCCAGTGCAATAGCCAAAGCCCACGTGCGCAAGGGGAAGCGCACAGTGCGCTTCATGCGCCAGACAAGATAGGCGCTGTACACCACCGACGCCGCCAGCACCGCCAGACACGCACCAACGCTCCGTCGCCAGGCGACAAGCGGCGGTCCTACGGCCCAAAAGGCGACCAGTCGCACCCCCGCAGCCGCCAACGCCGCGCCCGGAAGGTCAAAGACGAGGGCCAGCAGGCGCGCCACGCTGCTCAGGCCCAACGCCAGCAGTGTCACGGCGAGCGCCAACAGACTGGTCGCCACCGGGCCGTAGGCCGACCCAAACACCATCGGCACCACGTCCTTTGCGAGAAACAGCACCCCATACACTGCCAGAACGCCGCCCACGGCCAGCCCCTTGAGCAGCCGCTCGATCCACTTCTCCAACTCGTCGATGCGTCCCTGGGACAGCAACAGAGTGAGCAGAGGAGCGAAAGCGAGCGTCAACTGCGGAAAGAGCAACGCGGCCATCAGGAACACCCCGTAGGCCAGCCCAAAGTAGCCTACTTGGACATAGTCACCAGAGACGACCCATACCATAGCCTCGCCGCTGCGCCGAAAAGCGGCAAGAAGCAGATCGCTGGCAAAGAAGGTCAGGCCAAAGCGAAGGTATGGGCCAAGGAGATGGACGTTGAGACGCGGCCGCGGCAAGGCAATCTGCGGCCTGATCCACCACACAGCCACGAGCAGGACAGCGACCTCGGTGAGTAACAGCCCCACACAAGCGCCACCCAACCCACCCAGATAAAAGCCGGCAAGCAGGAATACCAGTGACACCCACCCGCGCAGGACCTGCCCCATCCCCCAGCGCGCTGTCTGGTTCACTCCCAGAAAGAAGGCGAAAAGCAAGCGTGCAGTCGCCCGCACAAACACTGCGCCTGCAACTGTGACCAAGACCAGCGGGTCCAGGTCGCGCAGCCAGAGAGCAGTCACAAGCAGGTACGCACCGGCGGCCACCGCGCCACCCACCAGACGTACAGCCAGCAGGTTGCCGAGAAACGTCCGCAGAGCATCCTTGTCCCGCCGAAGGACGAGGGAGGGCACATAACGGCCGATTACCTGAGTGAGGCCCAAGGCGCTCGCCAGCACAAACCACATCGAGAGAGAAGCGACCAAGGCATACCGGCCGTACGTCGCCGGTCCCATCAGTCGAGGCACCAACATGGCGAAGAGGATGCCGCTTGCCACCTGGGCACCGCGCTGCACCAGCAGCAAGCCCGCGTTCCGTACTGTGACCTGGGTTTCGGCGATCATTCCGCGCCGACGAGCCTCTTCACAAGGTCAAGCGCCTGCGCAATCACAGCGTCCATGTTCAGGTACCGGAAGGATCCTGTACGGCCAGCCAGATGCAACGTGGGCCAGCGAGCCAGGTGACCGCGCACCTGGTCAAGCGCAGTTCCATAGCCCACACGGAATACAGGATAGGCATGGGGCACACGCAGCAGCCAGGCATCAAGAACTCGCTCGCGGCGAACAAAACCCAGCGTATCCAGTTCAGCCATCACGCTGTTGACCAAGTCCTGGTCCCGACGCTGCCACGTCTCGTCTCCTGCCGTGCAAAAGACTTCCACGCAGAGCGAGGTCTTGCCGCGCGGCGCCATCTGCCGGCTCCAGTTGGCCGGCTCGTGGGTACGCCCCAGCAGCAGGTCCCGGTCGGGGAAATACGTCCAGGTGTCCGCGCTGATGCGGCACCCATCTACGGCCAGAAAGACGCAGATCAAGCTGCGGTAGGTCAGCGTGTCACCTAGATGGTTGGGGGCCGTGCCGCTGGACGGGAGCATCTTCACCAGAGCGCTCAGTGGAATGGTCGAGACCACCTGCCTGCCGGAGACTGTCCGTTCCTCGCCCCCCTCTCGGATAAGCACTCGCCAGTCACCTGCTGAGACACTCTCCTCGAGTCTGAAGACCTGGCTGTTCAGGCAGATGGTGACCATGCCGGTAGATGTGGCCTCTCTCGCCAGACGGGTCGCAATCGTGCCGATTCCCAGCGGAGGATACATGAACCGAGAAACCAGAGTGGCCGGGGGCGTCGTCAACTGAAACAGGCTGCCTCTCACCGCAGCTGCCAGGCTGGGCAGCATGATCCGCTGGCTGGCCCAGTCGGCCGAGAGCTCGCTGCACTCCATGCCCCACACCTTCTCCGTGTAGGGGCGGAAATAGACCTCAAAAAGCTCCCGCCCAAAACGGTGGACCACCCAATCCTCAAACGAAACGTCCGGGCCGCGGCCCCTGCGCCACAGTCGCGCCATCAGATAGCTGGCAAGGACCCGCGCGGCTCTCGGAGCACCAAGGGCCAGTAACCCGTTGGGTAGCCGGAGGGGATAGTCCGCGTAACGCCCGTTCAGATGGATCCGGCTGCGCCGGTCGACATGCACTAGGTCACCACCCAAGAGGTCCCGCACCCAGGCAGTGACGTGGGGCCACGAGCTGTGAAAGCGATGCCCTCCCACGTCAAAGCGATAGCCGCCAAAGGCTACCGTTCGAGCAAGTCCACCCACCTCGGAGTCGCTTTCTAACACGACCACCCGCCTCCCGCGGCGAGCCAACTCCAGGGCGACGGTCAGCCCAGAAAGGCCGGCTCCCAGTACGACAGTGCAGTCTGACGGAGACTCTCGCATCCCACGCACGCAGCTCGATAGAGTTTGCAGTACCGGCGCTAGATTATGTCACAGTCATCGAGCCGGGCGCCACGCGCCTGTGCAGTGTCCAGGCCGAGGCCACGGTATGGCTGTGCACACACCGTCCCGTCGCTGATGACTCCCCCGATCCTACACAGACCGAAACTCACCCCGTATCCAGGGTGTTGGGCCTGCCAGCTATGACCACCCACCTGCCCGGGCCGCTGCCATCTGGCACCTAGTGGCTAGCCCGGCTGAGTTACTCTCAGTTCTCGGGCCTGGGCATCGGCGTGGTAGGAACTGCGCACCAGCGGGCCGGACTCGACCCAGCGGAATCCGGCCGCATAGCCCGCCTCCTTGAGTTCTTCAAACTCGTCTGGTGTGCAGTAGCGGACAACCGGCAGATGGCTTTGGCTCGGCCGCAAGTATTGGCCGATGGTCATGATGTCGCAGTTCACTGATCGAAGGTCGACCATCACCCCCTCTATCTCCTCCCTCGTCTCTCCCAGGCCTACCATGATGCCTGACTTGGTCACTGCGCTGGAGTCAAGCTCCTTCGCCAGGCGCAGCACGTCGAGAGAGCGCTGGTACCGGGCTTGCGGCCGGACCTGGGGATAGAGCCGAGGAACGGTCTCCAGGTTGTGACCCAGGATGTCAGGCCGCTCATCCATAACCGTCTTGACCGCGCTGCGGTCCCCCCTGAAATCCGGAATCAGCAGCTCGACTGTGCATCCGGGGGCGCGGGAGCGAATCCGGCGGACAGTCTCTGCAAAGAGGGAAGCGCCTCCATCCGGCAGCTCGTCCCGGTTAACGGAGGTAACCACCGCGTGGCGCAGGCCCATCTCAGCGGCCGCCTCAGCCACCCGGTCCGGCTCGGCCCAATCCACGGCTCGCGGCCGGCCCAGCTTGACAGCACAGAAGCGACAGCTGCGGGTGCAGATCTCACCCAGAATCAGGAACGTGGCGGTGCCTCTCCCCCAGCAATCGCCGATGTTGGGGCAGTGGGCCTCTTCGCAGATGGTGTTCAGCTCCTTACTGCGCATGAGGCGGCGGACTCTTGCGGGGGTCTTTCCAGAAGGCAGCCGGACCCTGAGCCAGGGGGGCTTGCCGGCCATCGGCGAAACCGAGTTCGCCCCGTCAGCCTGGTCGGCCACTTTGCGCGTTGGTTCTGCCAATCGCTTCCTCCTGGATCCGAGACACTGACACGGCCCCTGCCAAAGTAGGGTGGGCCGTGCCTTCAGGCACCGCGACTCGAAGAGAAGTGTAGCGCCCAACGACAAGACCGTCAAAGGGCACACCCTCGGCGCCCAGGGGAACCAAGCGGCTGACAGCAGAACTCAGAAGATCAGTGGCGCTCTGCTCTGTCTCCTGTCTCGCCTGCTCGGCCGCCCTAGTCGTGGCCAGGTGGGTGAAGCCGCGCACCGCGCGTGCGGTCGGGCAGCGCCGGAGACGCAGACATGCTGCGGGAGAGCCCTTTCCTTGGCTTTTGACACCGTTTGTGGTATTATGTGGCCGGTTTGTAGGAACCATCAAGACTCCACCTGGAGGCAAGTAACAGCCTGAAAGGAGCGATGCCCATGACCCAGTCCCGCACAGAGTTGATGGTCGGCCGCCTGAGGAGTTTCCAGGCCGGCACTCCAGACGTGGAGGCCTCGGCAATCGTCAGCGTTGACGGGCTGATCATGGCTTCATCTCTCCCGGCCGGAGTAGAGGAGGACCGCGTGTCCGCCATGTCGGCCGCAATGCTCTCGCTGGGAGAGCGCATTGCCCAGGAGCTCGGCCGCGGCGGGCTAGAGCTAGTCTACATCCGGGGCGACGAGGGCTATGTCATTCTCATGTCGGTCGCAGAGGAAGCTGTGCTGACGGTGCTGGCCCGCCGGGGGGCCAAGCTGGGGCTCACGCTGCTCGACATGAAGCGCACGGCCAGGGACCTGGCGCAGCTCGTCTGAGGAGCACTGCTGGCTAGGGAGTACACCATCTCTCTCTGCCTGAACCGCACAATACGTTTCTCTGACCCGATTCTCCACAACCGACAGAGCGGTGGGGAGGAGCCATCTCCCCACCGCTCTCTTTATTTGGAGAGGACTGCTGGATCCACCATGAAAGGCAGCAGGAGGCCATGAGAGTGCCCAAGTACGTCTTTTGCACAGGCGGTGTAGTCAGTTCGGTGGGCAAGGGGGTGACGGCCGCTTCTATTGGGCGCATTCTGAAGAGCCGCGGCATCAGCGTCTCCATCCAGAAGCTAGACCCCTACATCAACGTGGACCCCGGCACCATGTCTCCCTACCAGCACGGTGAGGTCTTTGTTACCGCTGATGGGGCGGAGACCGACCTGGACCTGGGCCATTATGAGCGCTTCATCGACGAGAACTTGAGCAGCGTCTGTAACGTCACCACCGGACAGGTGTACGCGGCCGTCATCCACAACGAGCGGCGCGGCAAGTTCCTGGGCGGCACCATCCAGGTCATCCCCCACATCAACGATGAGATCAAGCGGCGCATCCGGAAGGTGGGCAAGGTGAGCGGGGCAGAGGTAGTCATTGTGGAGGTAGGCGGGACCACCGGCGATATCGAGAGCCTTCCCTTCCTGGAGGCGCTCCGCCAGATGCGCAAGGACATCGGCCGAAAGAACACGCTGTACGTCCACGTGACCTGGCTGCCTCTCATCGGTGCCACCGGCGAGCTCAAGACCAAGCCTACCCAGCACAGCGTGCGCGAACTGCGCAGCTTGGGGATTCAGCCGGACGTGATCATTGCTCGCGCGGACCATGCCATTGCCGACGAACTCCTGGACAAGATTGCCCTCTTTTGCGATGTGGACAAGCAGGCTGTCGTCCCGCTGGTTACCACCGACCTGCTGTATGAGGTCCCCCTGATACTGGAGGACGCCCATCTGGGGGACTATCTCGTCAAGCGGCTGAAGCTAGAGCAGGCGACCGATGCTGACCTGCGTGAATGGCGGGAGATAATCACGGGTGTTCGGGCCTCCAAGCCCTCGCTGAGAATCGCTCTAGTCGGCAAGTACGTAGCTCTTCACGACGCGTACATGAGCGTACGGGAGGCGCTCAACCACGCAGCCTGGGCTTGCGGCCGCGACGTGCAGGTGAACTGGGTGTATTCCGGCGATCTGGAGCGAGCAGCGCCCGACTCGGCCAACTCGCCGGAAGGACAAAGCCCTGAAGATCGCGCTCTGGCGCCCGCCGGGCCTTGCGTCGGCGAGGACAAAGCTCCGGCCGCATCCCTACCCTCTCAAGAGGTGCCCGAGAGCCCCCGCCCCACACCTGGCGGCCGGGCGGCCGAAGCCTGGGGTATCCTGGAGAAGGCTGACGGTATCGTGGTCCCCGGCGGCTTTGGACCTCGCGGAATCCCAGGCAAGATCGCAGCTGCTGGCTGGGCGCGCAAGAACAAGGTACCCTATGTGGGTCTGTGCCTGGGAATGCAGGTGATGTGCATTGAACTCGCTCGGGCCGCGCTGGGAGACGAGAGTCCCAACAGCACCGAGTTCGACCCACACACACAGCACCCCGTCATCGACCTCATGCCGGATCAGCAGGAGGTGGTGGACATGGGCGGCACCATGCGGCTGGGCCTGTACCCATGCCTGTTGCAGCCAGGCACTTGCGCCGCCGAGGCCTACGGCGTTCCCCGGGTAGACGAACGCCATCGGCATCGCTACGAGTTCAACAACTGGTACCGGGATATCCTGGGGGAACACGGCCTGAGACTCAGCGGGCTGTCGCCCGACGGCCGGCTAGTGGAAATCGCAGAGATCGCCGACCATCCCTACATGGTGGGGTGTCAGTTCCATCCCGAGTTCCGCTCCCGACCCAACCGGCCGCATCCTCTCTTTGTAGGATTCATCCAGGCCGCCATCCAGCACAGGGGAACTGGGTAGCAGCCAGACCCCCGTCCGCCTGCAGTACCATGTTCTACGATCGAGCCAAGATCCGTGTCAAAGCTGGCGATGGCGGCGACGGCATGATCGGTTTCCGCCGCGAAAAGTACGTCCCCCTGGGAGGACCGGATGGCGGCGATGGAGGACGAGGCGGAGATATAGTAGTATCCGTCAACCCCAAGCTCAACAGCCTGATCCACTTTCACAGAAGATCCCGTTTCCACGCCAGCAGCGGAGAACACGGGGGCACTTCGAACAAGACCGGCGCCGCGGGTGAGTCGCTCACGATCGAGGTGCCGCCCGGGACAGTGGTGAGGGACGCGGAGACCGGGGACCTGCTGGGAGACCTGACAGAGCCGCAGCACCAACTCATTGCGGGGAGAGGAGGACGGGGCGGCCGGGGAAACGCCCGCTTTGTGAGCAGCACGAACCGCGCTCCCCGCATCGCCGAACGGGGCGAACCAGGCCCAGAACGCTGGCTGGAACTCGAACTCAAGCTCATCGCCGATGTCGGCATCATCGGCATGCCCAATGCCGGCAAGTCCACTCTGCTCTCGGCCGCCAGCGCTGCACGACCCAAGATCGCCGACTATCCCTTCACGACGCTGCAGCCCAACCTCGGGGTGGCGTCTCTGGACGACTATTCCACACTGGTGCTGGCTGACCTGCCGGGCTTGATCGAGGGAGCCCACGCCGGCGCGGGGCTGGGGCACGACTTTTTGCGCCACATCGAACGCACCCGCGTACTGGTTCACTTGCTGGATGGAGCGGCGGAGGACCCGCTTGACAACTGGGCAAAGATCAACCAGGAACTAGCGCTCTACAGCGTCACGCTCGCCCAACGGCCGCAGATTGTGGTCTTGAACAAGATGGACCTGGAGGAGGCCTCCGTGCTCTGGTGGCCCGAGGTGCAGGCGGCCGCGGAGAAGCATGGATTCGAGGCCATGGCCATCTCCGCGGTTACGGGAGAGGGAGTGCGCCGGCTGCTCTACCGCCTGCGCCAACTACTGGATGAACTGCCTGAGAGAGCCAAGGCAGAGCCGGTAGTCCCGGCAGACCGCGACGAGGCCATCTTTTCCATTGAGCGGGAAGTGAATGGCGAGGGACCGGCGTGGCGAGTGTCTGGAATTAAGATCGAACGAGTGGCAGCGATGACATACTGGGAATTCACAGAGGCAGCGGCCCGCTTCCAGCGGATCCTGGAAGGGATGGGCATCGCCGCTGCCCTGACAGAAGCCGGTGTCCAGCCCGGCGACCGGGTGCTCATTGGAGACGAGGTCCTGGAGTGGAGCGATTAGGGGTCCTGGGGGGAACCTTCGATCCGCCTCACCTCGGTCATCTGGCCCTGGCAGAGGCTGCCCGCCAGCAGCTCCGGCTGGAACAGGTGCTCTGGGCTCCGGCTGGGCACCCGCCGCACAAGCGCGTCCACTCCTCCGCGCGGCATCGGCTGGCAATGACCGAACTAGCTATCACCAGCCACCCCCGCTTTGCCCTCTGCAGGCTGGACCTGGACCGTCCAGGCCACCACTATACGGCTGATCTGCTAGACCTGCTGCGCGTGCAATACCCTGCCCCAGCGATCATCCATTTCCTGGTGGGCCAGGACTCGCTCAGCGAGTTGGCAAAGTGGCGTGCGCCAGAGCGGATACTGAGCGCCGCCCGGCTGGCAGTCTATCGCCGGCCGGGGGTCAAGGTCGACTGGGAGGCGCTGGAGAGAGTGGCGCCAGGCGCGCGAACGCGGATTGACTGGCTAGAGGGGCCGCCATTGGAGCCGGCCTCATACCTGATCCGCGAACTGGTCAAGCAGGGCCAGCCCATCATGCACCTGGTTCCGCCAGCGGTTGGCAGCTACATCAAAGCGCACAGGCTCTACCAGGCCTCGCCTGGAGCCACCGGCTGACAGCGGCTGCAGAGGCCCTACTGGCCGCGCAGCCGAATCCTGGCCTCGCGGCAGTGCGGGCACTCGTGCTCTACGTACTCCCGCCCGCAGGTGCGGCAGGTGCGCACGACAGGCTCGCGGTCGTCGTCCAGCGAGGCAGCGATGAGCACCACCTCCTGGCCTTCCATCTCTCGCAGCCAGTCGGCGAGGCTGCGCTGATTGACCTGAAGCTGTCCACCAAGTCCGCGCTCCAGTTCCCCCCGCAGCACCTGCAACCCCATCTCGTAGGCGGCCGATGCCAACTTCAGGATGCTGGCCTTGCGCAAAGACATGTACCTCTCTCCACAGTCCCACCAGTTCAACCACACCTGGCAGGACAAACACTCTGCCTTTCGCTGTCCAGGCAGCCTTGGACAGGCTGAAGTTGCCTGTTACCCGGCAGGAATAGCCTCGCGGCTGCCAGCAGGTGACCAGGTACGGCTGTAGTATTAGCAGTGCGTGATTATACTCCCCCTGGTGGCTCCTGCAACAGGCCCGCATTGCGGGATGGCATGAGCCACAGAGCCAAGATCCCACCCAAGAGAAACAGCCCGGCCGCCACCAAGAAGACCGGCCGCAGTCCCCATGCGATGGCGACTCCAGCGCCAAGCAGCGGAGCGAGCGAGTTGGCACCAGCTACGACGGTGGTGTTGACGCCGTATACCGCGCCTTGACGGCCTTCCGGCACCAGCGCCGCCAACGAGGCGGCAATGGAAGCCAATACCCCCGCCATCAGGAAGCCAACGACCATCTGCAGGAGAGCCAACTGCAGCGGGCTGGTCACCCGAGACTGGGGCAAGTACCCCAGCGCCATTCCCAGACTGCACAGGATCAAGAGTTTGCGATGACCAACTCGGTCTGAGGCACGCCCAAGCAGGAACGCGCCAACTGCGCTGGCCAGAGTGGCAGCGCCGGAGACGCTACCGGCAACGGTTGCCAAGCGGTCCGTGCCGACCACGATCTCCTGGATGAATAGAGGTATCATTGGCCAGACCACTCGGCTGGCAAGCCGCGCAACCATGCGGATCAGAAAGAGAGCACGCAAGGAGGGGGTCTGCAGGACTATGAGCAGTCCCTCCCAAAGCCGCTGGTCGGCAAGCTTCTCCGGCCGGCTGAATTCCTCGCCAACCAGCCAATGCACGCCCAGTCCGGCCGCGAACAGACAACCACTCGTGACCCAGAACGCAGCTCGGTAGCCCAGACCGTCGGCTATCGCCCCTCCGGCAAACGGCCCCACCGATGCTCCCAGAAATATGCCCGTCTGCAGTAGGCCCAAGGACGAGCCTGAACGCTCTCGGGGGACAGTGGAGGCGACGAGGGCAGTGGCGGCCGGGACTGTTCCTGTCAGACACCCTTGCAGCGCGCGCAGAACGAGCACCTGCTGCGGCGAGTCGGCTACCCCCATAGCCGCAAACAGCAGCGCTCCGCCAAACATCGCCCGCTCCACCATAATCTTCCGGCCGTGGCGATCGGCCAGCAACCCCCAGATCGGCGCCATGACTGCCATGGTGATGGCATGGGCGGAGAAGAGCCAGCCGGTCCAGAGCTTGACCTGGTCTGGTTCAGTGACGCCCAGATCCTGCACATAATAAGGCAGGAAGGGCATGACGACAGTAAAGCCGGCTACCGCGACCAGCTCCGCGGCAGTGATGATGTAAAGGTTGCGGCGCCAGCTCGGCGTCACCCGGGTTTCCGAATCTGATACATGTCCAGATCCCGGGCAATGACGGTGTTTGGGAAGATAGCGGTCGCCTCGGCCAGCACGTCTTTCTCCCGATAGCGCCGAGAGAGGTGCGTGAGGATGAGCTGGCGCACACCTGCGTCGGCCGCCAGCTGGGCAGCTCGGCCGGCAGTCAGATGGCCGAACTGGCGGGCCAGTTCGCTCTCGTATTCCAGGTAGGTTGCCTCTATCACCAGCGCATCGGCGCCGGCAGCCACTGAGCGCAGATTGTCAGTTCGGGCGCAGTCACCCACGTGTACCAGCTTGGTGCCTGGGATTTCGACGCCCAGGACGTCTTCAGGCCGGATTACCCGGCCGTCGCCCAGAGTTATAGAACGCCCTCGGACCAGCTCACGCCGTTCCGGTCCCGCCGGCACTCCCAGCGCCTCAGCTTTGTCGGCGAGGAACGGCCGGCGGGGCTTTTCCTGGAAGCAGAAGCCAAAGCAGCCAGGGCCCCGGTGATGCACAGGAAACGCGCTCAGTTGGAATCGCTCATCTTCAATCAGAACCCCCGGTCCGATTTCCCTGAACTCGATTGCCATTTCCGGCCGGGCGCCGCGCAAGACGACCCCGAACAAGAGCGCTCGAATGCGCTCCAGCGCCCACCGCCCGCCCCAGATCTCCATCCTGGGCACTGCCTCCCAGCGGCCAAAGGTGGAAACCAGCCCTCCCAAGCCCAGAATGTGATCCAGGTGCCCGTGGGTGATGAGAATCCTGTCCAACCGCTTGAAACCGATTCCACTGCGCAGTATCTGCCGCTGGGTCCCCTCTCCGCAGTCAATCATGAAGCGGTACTCGCGGTGCAGCACTATGTGCGCCGGCAGCCCACGGTGGACAGAAGGAGCTGACGCCGAGGTGCCAAGAAAGAGCATCTCAAACATGGAATCCCGTCCCCGTGATACGGATTATCCCGCGGGGCCCTCTCTGCTCGACCTTGATCTCGGCATCTATGAACTGGCCGATGACGTGAACGTTGGTCAAGGTGTGCTGGGAAATCTGACTCGTGGCAAGGAGAGAATCCCCGGCCGCCAGCGCCAGCGGCAGGACGAGCTGGTCGGCCAGGTGGCGGTCAACGGCCGCGCCCGAGCGGTGATGATTCAGCAGGGCTGCACAGGCTTCTTCCGCCACCTCTTCAGATGGCTTGCCGCGGCGGCCGAGAGCAGAAAAACCGGCCGGCCCGTTGAGATAGTGGGCGGTAAGGAAGATACCGGCCCCGGCGCTCGGCCCGCGTTTGCGCAGGGGCTTGACGTCGCTGACGACGCCCTCCCGCTCGAGCAGCCTGCGAGCCCGGTCGGCCATGCGCTGAGGAATGTGGGCTGGCAGATTGGTGACCACGGCTTCGCCAGTGACACGGAGCAGCTCCCCCGGCTCGGCCAACTGCAGTCCGGCCAACCGGCCGGCAGGGTGCACCACCAGCTCTACTTCACCGCCCCCCACCGGGTACCAGCCCCAGCTCTTGAGGGTAGCGGCCGCTCGCAGTCCCATCTCGCTGGCGGCCGCCAGAACGACGTCGCGGAGATAGTGGAAGGGAGGACTCCAGGGAACATGCGTCCCACCCCGCAGCGTGAGCCGAGAGCTCCGGCCGGCAAAGGTCAACGGCCACAAGACAGCCTGGGCAATGAGGGTAGTAGACCCGGCGCTGCCTCCCCGGGCAGCTTCCGCCACGTCAAAGCAGTACTCGCCGCCGGCCGGCGGACCACCAGGCCGAAAGGCGAGCCGCCGGCTGCCCAGCTCCGCTCCCTGGCACTCGGCTGCGCAGAGGGCGGCTACCGCCCTCACGGCCGTCAGATGCTGGGGCCGCAGCCCCGGCTTTTTTCGGCCAGCCCGGATGTTGTCAATCTCCAGGTGGCGGCCGGTCAGCGCCGCCAGCGCCAGCGAGGTGCGCAGCACCTGCCCACCGCCCTCGCCAAAGGAACCGTCGATCTGAATCGGCTTCATCATCCGTCCTCAGGGCCGGTCTGCCCTGCTCCTCCCAAGCAGTACAGCCACGGTCGGCGCCGCGTGCCCGCCCTGGAAAAGACAGCGCGGTCCTCCAACCGACCGCGCGAAGCGATTATACCCCAGAGGTAGATGGCTGCCAACGGCGGCCGCCGCTGGCGGCCGGAGGGAATAACAGGGCCACCGACATCTCTAGCCGGGTCTCCGTAGCATGATCAGCGTCTCGTAATAGTCATCCAGCGAGCGAGGGCGAGCGTTCATGCCCGCCTTTTGCAGGCGGATGTCGTGAGCGGCCTCCAGAGCGAACCCAGCGCGCTCGGCCTCCTCTGCCAGGAATTCGGCCGAACGGGCCACGTAGAGCGGCTCTCGGGTCGCAGAGCTGTAGAAAGTGCTCTGCTTTCCGCTCACGACCACCGCCAGACCGCCCGGCCGCAACACCCGGAACATCTCGCCGAAAGCCCGGCGCATGTCCAGAAAGTAGCGCGCCGTGGGCCCTGCCTTGATGGAGCGCAGCGAATCGTTACGCAGCCACTCGACCAGGCTCCGCTCGCCTGCGGTCAGCTGCTCCACGCATACGTCGCTTCCACCCATAGAGCCTACTGAAGCACCAGCCAGTTCGTCAACGCCATCGGCGTCCTGAATACCGAGTGCAATCAGGGAGGGCGCTCGCGCCCGAGCATAGCTCTCGCGGCCGCTGGAAGCGGGCAAGTACGGTGGGGAGGTCAATAGGAGGTCAAAGTCGCCCAGCTCTCTCGGCAGCACCCTGGCATCCGCCTCAACCACCTGTGCCTCTGCCAGGCGCAGGTGTACGGTCTCGCGCAGCCACTCGTACGCGGCCGCCACTTTGACGTAGCGCTGCAAAGACCGGGCAAAGATGCGCGTCGCTGGCGTCCTGGAAATGGTGAGGGAGAAGCGGCCGACGCCGGTGCCCAGAAAGCGCATCCGAATCCTGCGGGAGATGGCATCCGACATCAGGACGCGGAACAGGGCGCGGACGCCGGAGTCGCAGGTGGCGACGGCCGCCTGGATCACCCCGATTTCTCGCCTCAGCTCATCCGCGACCTCAGCCGTCATCCGGCGGTTCTTCATCAGCCAGGCAGGGAACACGAGGGGCGGCTCTGGCGACGAGTTCCTCTCAAGAGAGCCCCACCGCCCCTGCCCCGATACGCCGACGGCGTCTACGGCCCGTGCGGCCTCTCGGGCCAGCAGCGCGCTGTCGAGACCGGCAGCCCCCAGCTTGGTCCTGCTGATGAGCACAGAGAGAGGGTCAATGTCCAGGCCGACACTGGGAATCCCCAGTGTGGCGGCCTCCAGAAGCGCGGTGCCGCTCCCGACAAAGGGATCTACCAGCCGGCGCCGCCCTTCTCCCAGCCGCTGCGCGCAGACGTTCAGGATGGACCGGGCCAGGCGGGGGAAGAACTTGGCCTTGTAGTAGTGGACGCCATGGGATAGATGAGAGGTGGCGCTGCCAGCTGAGAGGGCGTCCCGGGCCAGCCTGCTGGCGGTCCGGCTGCCGTCCCTCTCTAACAAGCCGTCCAGCATCGCCGCCAGGTTACGCTTTGTCTCAGCCGGGCCTCTCGAGCGCCGGCACACCACATCGGAGAGCTCAAAAAGAGCATAGTGCGGGATTGCCTGGATGACCGATGAACCATTGCCGGCCGATTGGGCGACGACCGGGCCAACCTCGCGCTGGACCTCGTCCAGCCAGTCCCGCGCGCCCCCCGTGTCCCCTGCTACACAGTAGATGCGCTGGACAAACGAGAGCCGGCGGATCAGCCGAGGCAGTAGCGAGAGCGGCCCACCGGCCGCCATTGCCTGGGCGCCCGATGGCCGAGTGTAGGACTCCAGCGCAGCCAGGCCACGGAGCCGGCCCATTTGAGGAGACTCCTGGACCGCGGCCGCGATGCTGGGCAGTTCATGAACTGCACCAGGAAGAAAGGCCTCCAACTCTGCCCGGGCAAGAGCCAGGTCCCCCTCCAGCACCGTGTTCCTGCGCAGCTTGAAGACAAAGCGAACCTGCCGGACACTCATCGGCTCGACACCAGGGTTGCTACCGTCGGAGACCTGCCGGCTGCCCGATCTCGCCGGTCCTCAGCGGTCCTCGCGACACAAGACC
>JAUVHW010000100.1 GCA_030593075.1 Ardenticatenales bacterium | reverse complement strand
GCGCTTCCTGCTTGCTCAGCAGCAGCTCGAGGGCGGGCGCGAGACGCGGGTCACCGCCGCAGCCCAGGGCGGTCAACGCCTCCAGATTCTGGAGTACGTCGGTCACATAACCGATTGGATAGCCAAACCTGAACCAGCTTCCGCTCGGCTTGGTGCTGTAGCCCATGGGATAGTCGGCCTCGGCCGGATTGCGCCCCAAGAGGAACTCGATGCCTGTCTGGATGGCGTCTCTCATGGTGGTGGTCCGGGCGGCCTCGGGGACCTTGCCCAGAGCGAGCATCGCCTTGACGGCGCCCCAGGCGCAAGGCAGGTGGTCGTTGGCGGAGCAGGCGAACCCAGGAGCGCTGTTGCCGCTGCGGTAGAAATGGACCGGGGCCTGGCGGTCCTCGGCCGGAGCAATGCCTTCGCCAGTGATGCTGCGCGCCAGCCAGTCCAGCGCCTGGTCGAGCTGCTCGTCGCCCAGCCAACCTAGATCAATCAGCGCCGCGCCTAGATTGCCCTGCAGGCAGTGGATCATGCCGGTCGGCCTGGCATTCGCGCTGAAACCGCCGTACGAGGAGTGCGCATGTTCCAGGATGTAGTCGCACCCGGTCCGCACTCGCGGGTCATCGCCGCTGGCGCCCAGCTGAGCCAAGAAGATGATCTGCCAGACCGTGCCCCGGTACTTGGGGGCATAGCCGGGTCCCGGCTTGACCCAGTAGCCTTCAGCGTCCTGTGCATCCAAGATGGGAGGCACCGGCCCCCCGGTCATCACCGCTTTGCGGGCCGCCACTACCTCCAGATCCTCGGCCGGCCGGTCCAGCAGCTGGGTCAGGGCAAAGTATCGCACTCCAGGGTTAGCCGGGTCGGGCTCCAGCAGCCAGGGCACTGGGTCTCCGTTCAGCCTCTCCAGCCACTTCATGGTTCGCCTCCTCATCGGCCGGCCGTACGCCGGCCCTGTTTTTCGCGGCGCTTCCTCAGTGTCGCAACTCCTGTCTCTCTCGTCGTATGAGCGAGATAAAGGCTTCCTCCATGCGGGGCTGGGTGAGGCTCCACTGTAGCAGTTGGATCCGATTGGTGGCCAACGCGGCGGTCAGTTGGTCCACAGTCGTTGCCGCGTCCTTGACAAAGGCCCGCAGCTGCTCACCGTAGGTCTGGACCTCCAGCACTCCTGGCAGTCCTTCCAGCACCTGGCGGGCCAGACGCAGGTCCGAAGGCCAGAGTGCCAGCAACTCGCCTTCGGTCATCGCCTTGATCTCCTCTGGCGTATCGCACACTATGAGCCGCCCCTGGTAGATCAGTCCCACGCGAGAGCAGCGCTCTGCCTCATCCATGTACGGCGTGCTGACGACTAGCGTGATGCCCTGCAGGTGCAGGTCGGTGAGGATGTCCCAGAACTCGCGACGCGACACCGGGTCCACCCCGGTGGTTGGCTCGTCCAGCAGAAGGATCTCGGGCGTGTGGATGAGGGTGCAGGCCAGCGCCAGCTTCTTCTGCATCCCACCGGAGAGGTGGGCTGCCCGCCGGTCCCGGAACTCGGTCAGGCGAGCGAAACGCAGCAGCCGCTCGACCTGCTGGACACGTTCTGGCCCGCTCAACTCAAAGACGTCGGCAAAGAAGTTGAGGTTCTCCCACACCGAGAGGTCGCGGTAGAGATTAAAGTGCTGAGCCATGTAGCCGATGCGCCGCTTGATCGGTTCCGGCTGCCGCACGGTGTCATATCCCGCCACGCTCGCCCGGCCGCTGGTGGGGTCCATGATAGCCGCCAGCATCCGGATAGTGGTTGTCTTTCCTGCGCCGTCCGGTCCGATCAGCCCAAAGATCTCACCGCGCCGCACGCTGAGGTTTAGATCCTCCACGGCCGTGGTGTTCTTGAACGCGCGCGTCAGGTT
Source organism: Ardenticatenales bacterium (assembly GCA_030593075.1). Lineage (GTDB taxonomy): Bacteria > Chloroflexota > Anaerolineae > Promineifilales > UBA4811 > JAUVHW01. The sequence goes on along the minus strand of JAUVHW010000100.1, from coordinate 9,366 downwards.
CTCGGTCTCGATGGCCAGTTGGTCCACCGTGTTGCTCCGCCAGCGGGCACGATATGCGGGCCCGTGCTTTTTGCTCGCGCGGCTATCGCTTGATGCGCCGCAACACCCACAGCGTGGCGGCCGCCAGGCCAATGGCGTCACCGGCCGAGAGCGCCAGCGCCAACCACCCTACAAGGCCGATTGCCGGCGACACGACCCTATAGCCCAGGATCGCCCACACTACGGCACAGACCGTGCCGACGCCGATGTCGGCCGCCAGGCCGTAGGGCGGCTCGCTCTTGAACGCCAGCGGCAGCAGCCAGGTTATCAGGATGCTGCCTACGATAGTGACAAGCAGTAGTACGACCATTCTTCCCTCCTCAATGTGAACCAGTGTGACAGACGCTTCAGAGCGGCGTCAGAGGGTGTCGCAGAACAGGCGACACGCCATTCCTCCTGCTGGCGGCGGGCTCCTCTTGGCACCCTCGCGTCAAACACCCGACTACTCTAGCTCAATGGCATTGTGGGGACATTGGAGAACGCAGGCCCCACAGGCGATGCATCGTTCAGCGTGGCTCAAGACCGCCTTATTTTTCGCCTCGTCAGGCATCCAGCACCCCACCGGGCAGACCTCGTAGCAGAAATGGTCTCCGGCGCACAGTTCCGGCCGGAAGCGAATCGCCAGATGGCGCAGCGTCCGCGCGATGTGCCAGTGTTCGGCTATGGAAGACCAGAAGGTCGGCACGGTCTCACCTCCACCCCAACGCCAGCGGCACCAGCCAGTAGGTCAGCGCCATCGCTGCGCCAACCACCGCCTCCCAGCCCCAGTTGGCCTGCTCGCCGCGCATCAAGGGCGACATCCCCTGCATCTCGGCCGTGCAGAAGAACGAGAGAGCGGTGATTCCCATGGCCCGGCCAAAGAGCTGGGGCACGGGCGCGGGGTCCCAGACGGCCGTGTAGACCAGCAAGCCGGTCAAGGCGATAAGCGTCATGGGAACACTCTTGGCCAGCCCGTCCCGGCCCGGGAGCCAGGGCTCCACCACGGCGTAAGAGTAGGAGAGGCTGACCAGGCTGATAGTGGCCGGCCAGAAGAGGTGGCGCCAGAAGACCAGGATCGGCAGCAAGATCAGCAGTCCGTAGAACCCCAGCGTGACCGTTACCATCTCCAGCCGATCTCTCAGCGGGAAGCGCACCCAGCGCATAGCGTCGGTCTTGCGCCGGCCGGCCGCCAGGTAGGCAGGGATATCGCTGGCCCTCACTGGCCCCCAGTGGACCTGCCAACCGGTCGCCTCTCGAAGCCGCCGGCCGTCCACCCCGTTGGCGCACAGCTGCGGCAGGACAAGGGCGCGGTGTGACACTAGGCCGTCTAGCCCGGCCGCCTTGGCCGCAGCGACTATTCTTTCGGCGGTCAAGTATCCGCCGCCGGCCGCGCACCATACGTTGATGCCGGCCGAGTCAGCGACCAGCAGCCATGCGTCAACCTGACCGTCAATCGCTCGCACCAGCCGGCGCACCGTCAGGTCAAAGTTGCCGGTCACCAGGACCGGCGAATCCGGGCCCGGCCGGCCGACGGCGTAAAGCCCCGGCTTAACCTTGGGGTAGGGTGGCAAGATGCGGAAGAAGGCCGCCCATAGGTCGATGAGCAGGGTGCGAAGGGTCACCTGGTGGCGCAGACGAACGGCCCTCGGCCGAGCGACAGTGGCCTCGTCGGTCGGTGATGCCTGGTATAGAACCAGGCTGCCGCCCAGCGCAGCGCAGACCTGACTGGCCTTGAACCCGGCCCTGGACAGCAGTCCCTCGAGGTCGCGCAGCGGCGCGCTGGTCGTCCGGGTGAGCAGCCAGGTGAGGAGGACGAGCGGCCAGCGGACCAACGTGTAGAGCAGCCGCGCTGCTGTACCCGAGGGAACTACCTCGTCGGCGATCAGCAGACGGCCGCCGGGTGCCAGCAGAGGGGCACACGCGTCGAGGACGACCTGCTGAGCCTCAAGGCCAAGTTCGCCAAGGAACAGGGTGGCGACGATGAGGTCAAAGCTGCCCGCCGGGAACCGGTCGCCAACCGAAGTGGCATCCATCTGGACAAAGGTGACAGGCGAGCCGCTCGCGGCAACTTTCTGTCGTGCTTTTGCCAGCATGGCGGGGGAGGCATCGATGGCGGTGACGGCCGCGCCGCGCGCCGCCATCAGCGCTGTCAGGGCACCAGTGCCGCAGCCGATCTCCAGCACGCGCATACCTTCTCTGATGTGCTGCTGGGCAATCCTTTCCTTGAGAGGACGCAGCCGGCCCAGGGTGAGCAGACGGATGCCCCGGTCGTAATCACCGGGACGCGTCTCCAGCCACCGCATAAAGACGGTCGCCATTTAGCCCTCCCGTTGCCGCAGCCCGTCCAGCAAGGTCCGCATGGGCAGTTCGATCAGAGCGTCCCAGTCCACCATCTGCGGGTTCACAAACCAGATGAATCCCAGCCCTTCAAACAGGGAGATCATCATCAGGGCCGCGGTGTCCGGGTCGACCGGCGCAAACTCGCCGGTTGCGACGCCCTGCTGCACTATCTGAGCCAGCAAGTGTTGGTAACGCTGGTAATACTTGCTCAGGATGTCCCGCGCTGACCGTTTGCGTACCATCAAGGCTGCGAGATCGTACACGACGGGCATCAATGATTGGAACTGCCTGAACTCCCGGTTCGCCACCCGAGCGAATTCCAACAGGCGTTCTCCGGCCGGTCCATCGGCCGCCACCAGCGCCTCTGCGTCGCCTATCTCGGCCGCAAATACGCGTTCGACCAGACCCAGGATGATGGCGTCCTTGCTGTCGAAATACCAGTAGAGAGCGCCCTTGCTCAGGCCGGACTCCTGCACAATGTCGTCCATGCGTGCCTGGTGAGAGCCAAGCCGGGCAAAGACAGCCAGGGCCGCATCCAGAATCTGGTTCTTGCGCTCTTTGCTTACGTCGGGACGAGGCGTCACCGCTGCTCCCTAAAATGGACTGACCGGTCAGTCAGTTATATCATACGCGCAAATGCCCCTGGAGTCAAGAGCCCGTATGCTGCGCCTGGAATCTCGTAGAAGGTGCATAGTCCTCTCAAATGATAACGCTACCGAGAGTTTGTACACCGGAGAGAACACTTTAGGCAGCAGAATACGCCTGATTGACCCCTGCCAGGCGCTATGCTACAATGCTCGTGGACTGACGGGGCGTGCAGCTCGCGGTCTGGATGTCCCAAGGAGATGTAGGAGGACTGGACTGGATTCAATCGAGCTGGCTCGTCACATCGTTCATCAGGTCGAGGAAAAGAGGGCAGAGGATGTCCTGCTGCTGGACATCACCGAGCTGGATACCTTTGCCGACTATTTCGTCTTTTGCAGCGGCACCAGCGACCGGCAGATACGGGCTCTGGAGCAGGGGGTCCTCAAGTCAGTCAAGGACAGGTTCCGGGCCTTGCCCTGGGGCAAGGAGGGGAGTGGGGAAACCGAGTGGGTGCTACTAGATTACGGCGACGTAATCGTCCATGTCTTTACGCCGGAAAAGCGCGCCTACTATGATCTAGAGAGCCTCTGGAACGAAGGCAAGGTCCTGCTGCACATCCAGTAGTCGGCCGGCAACCTCAGGTGCCCATACCAGGCAAGCGGGCGCCGAACCCCGTGCACATCCCCGCCCTCGCGGCGCGCCGCGCCTTGGCGGCGCATAACCTGCAGAGCACCACTCATGGCCCTTGGGAGGCGCCTCGGTGATGCTTGCCTACGCTTGGAACGCCTCGGTGCGCAATTGAAAGCGGCCGAGCCGCTCCTGGCTGACCGTCACCCCCAACCCCGGCCGGCTGGGGACCGTGATGGTACTGTCCTCGCTGTTGAGGGTGAACCGGTCCTGCACCACATCCTCTACCCAGTACCGCTCGGTGGCCGAGATGTCGGCCGGCAGCGCAAAGTTCGGCAGGCTGGCGAGGGCAAGATTGGCCGCCCGGCCGACGCCGGTCTCTAGCATTCCCCCACACCAGACGGGAACCTCGCGCTCTCGGCAGATATCGTGAATCTGCCGCGCCTCCCCCAGGCCGCCCACTCGACCTGGCTTGACGTTGATGATGCGGCCGGCGTCGATCTCCAGGGCCCACCTTGCCTGGGCGGGCGTGTGGATGCTCTCGTCGAGGCAGATGGGGGTATCGAGCTGGCGCTGTAGCTTGCTGTGCTCAAAGATGTCGTCGTGAGCCAGCGGCTGCTCGATCATCAGCAGATCCAGTACGTCCATCTCCCGGAAGAGGGAGGCCTTCGCCAGCGTGTAGGCCGAGTTGGCGTCCAGCATCAGCGGCACGGCCGGGAACGCCGCCCGCGCCGCGCGGGCTAGCTCCAGGTCGCGGCCCGGCTTGATCTTGAGCTTGATCCGGCCGTACCCCTGCGCCAGGAAACCCTCGACGCGGGTGAGCGTCTCGTCAATCGTGAGTTGGATCCCAATGCTGACGCCGACCGAAACCCTGGCGCGCGGCCCCTCGGGGTAAGGCTCTGCCAGCTTGGCAGCCAGGCTCACTCCGTCGCGTTGCGCGATGAGGTCCCAGGCGGCCGCCTGCAGCCCGGCCTTGGCCATCGGGTGGCCCTTCACCCACTGGGTCAACCTCGCCAGCGTGCGGCCGCCAGAAGATACGACGCTGTCCCACCCCTGGCCCAGGACGGCCGGGATCAAATGGTCCCGCAGAACGTGCCAGGCCGTTGCGACCGTTTCGTAGGAATAGGCGGGACGGCTCCCGGCAACGCATTCGCCCCAGCCGGTCAGCCCGCCGGAGCGAGCTGCCACCAGGATACACTCCCGGTGGCTCTCGACGCCGAAACTGGTCTCAAAGGGATGCGCCAGCGGCATCGAGAGGTGGTAGAGTTGAACCTGCTCAATCTTCATCGGCGCGCTCCAGCAAGTAAAAGCTGCGTGGAAAGGATGGATCCGGCTCGTAGATGAACTCGGCCACCTGGTACCCGGCCGCAAAGGCGGGCTCGAACAGCGCGCGGGTGTGCAGGCGCCAGGCGGCAGCCAGCCCCATGTCACTGCGGCGTAATGCCTGCACGTCGGCCGGGATCTCCACCAGCAGGCGAGGGCTGGCCGGTTCGGCCGGCCGCTCTGCCGGCCGGGGAAGGCCGTCGGAGCCCATAGTGGCGGGATTGAGCAGCTGGGCGCCGGCCGAGGCGCGGGTTGGCGCCTGAGGAGTCGGCGCAGTGAGTGCCGGCGCCCCGGGCGGATCTACTCTCTGCCGCACCCGTTCGCTGGTGATCCGCCAATTGACATGGAAGCGGTCCGATTCGATGCCGGCGTTCACAGCATCCTGCATGGCGCCGTAAAGGTTGCGCAGGTAGGTTCGGCAAGTGACGCCCAGCCTGCGCACGTTCAGGTTGGCGTTGCGGCTTTCCAGCGGGTCAAAGGTCCAGGTGACCAGGTCCAACCCGCGCTGGATGGCCCACTCGCGCTGGGCCAGCTTGAGGCGGTATCCAACTCCTTGGTCGCGATACTCGGACAGTACGCCCGTCATGTGGGAGCAGAGCTTGAGCCACCCGGCTGCCGGCCGAGCCTCGGCTGCCTCTGTAGTCCCCAGCCAGCCGAAGGTGAAGCCAATGAGCCTCTCGTCCTCATAGGCGCCCAGCAGCAGCCCGCCATTCTTGGCGACCGCCAGGAGCAGGTGGGAGGGCACGGCTGAGACTGGGTCCATCTCCCAGGTAGCGACTTCCAGCTGGACAACCTCTTCTGCTTTCTCGGCTGTGGTGATCGGCCGGATGATCATCGGACATCCTCGTTTTCTAGATCACGGGTTCTGGCTCAGTCGGTTGACGATCAGCATGACCCTGCTGCGGGGCAGGGAGATCCATTTGACCTCTGAATGAAAGCCGGCCGCCTGCAGCTGCGCGAACAGCAACGCGCTTGCCTGCGCCCGCCGCCGGGTGCTGGCGTAGAGCGCCTTCAGCGCCCGCGCCGCCAGGTCGTTTCCTATCGGCGAGGCAAACGGCACCAGCACGAAAAGGCCGTCGGCTGCCAATGCTCGCCCGATTTCACTCAGACTGGCAGCGTGAAGGACGAAATCGGCCGGGAAAGTGCAGACGACAGAGTTGAACGTGCCGGCCGGATATGGGAGTGTCTGCGCCCGGCCGCGCGCCAGCGGCACTGCGGCCCCACGGCGAGCCAGCCTGCGCCCCGCGATGCGCCCCATAGCTGGAGAGAGATCGTATCCGGTCGCGCTGAATCCGGCCGCCGCCAGTTCCAGCAGCAGGTAGCCGGGACCGTGGGCCAGGCCCAGCACTCGCGGCCCTTTCAGAAAGGGAACGGCCGTGCGTCCCCATTCCTGCCACTGCCCCAGGCTCACCACCCGGGCCACTGCATCGTAGGTCCAGGCGAACTGGTTGTAGAGCAGGTGGAACCCCAGTCGCACCAGCCAGAGGAACCACCGGGAAGCGGTCCCCAGATGCTGGTCGTTTTCGAGTTCAGGCGAAAGGCATCGGTCCATGGTTCTTGGCAGCGCCGCCAGCGAGACCCGCGTCGGGAAATGGCCGTCAGTCCCCGGCGGCTGAGGCGCCGGGCTGTCTTCCGGACGGACGCGCTGCCACCAAGTATCCTATTCTATCTCAAGGTCCTTGGGTCTTCCAGTGGGCCGCCGGACGCGAGCTTGACCCTGCATCCTATCCAAATGGAGTCGGCCGACCCGCTGGTGGGAACCTCCAGCTTTGACGCCGAGAGCAACACCTTCAGCGCGCTCGGCCGTACGACGGCTGTGTTTGTTGGGGCTGGCAGTGTGGGTGCGCCTGAGGAGATACTGCCGGCCGAGACGGCCGGAGCGGCCGCTCCAGAGCCAGGAGCTGCCGCAACCCAGTCAGAAACCACAGCGAGCACCGCGGGTGTCACTGAACCAGAAGCGGCCGAAACCAGGGTTACCGAGGACAGCAACGTGCCCTGGGCCTGGATTGTGGGTATCGTCGGCCTGGCGGGCTTGCTTGGCGCTCGAGCCTATGTAGTGAGACTCCGTAGGACCGGCTAGCACCGCCGGGCCGCAAGGGAGTGATTGGGGACGCCCAACGGTATGGGCATCTACACGTGGCATATCCGTGTCGATGCGGTGGAGGGTGGGGAGATGATGCTGCGCCGTGGGAGCGGTTTTCAGCCACGTTCTGGCCTCAAAGGGGTGGGCCTGTCTTGGGTAGACTGGTCCCCCTGTGGTAGACCCACCACTCGATCAGTAGCAGGATCAGCGCCCCGGCCGCCAGCCAGGGCCACAGCTCTCGCTGGCCCAGCTCTTGCTCGCCGGCCGGCGGGACCTCCGCCCGCCCGATGGTGATCGCCTCCTGGCGGGATAGGCTGGACTCGACCGGGTCGAACAGGTTGACGGCGAACTGGCCGGCCGGCGAGCCGGCGATCTCTACCTGGTACAACCCCAGCTGCTCGGTCTCAGCAAAGACCAGGCGGGACCGTTCCTGGGCCAGGGCACTGTCCTGAGGCGTCCACACGCTGCCATCCGGCTTGATGATTCGCACCTCGGCCGCGTCGCTCGTCCCGGCAGCACCCAGCAGGGCGAGTGACTCGCCAGGGCGGAGCCCGTCGCCGGCGTCGAAGGGCTGGCCCGGCGTTAGCCACTCCACCAGGTTGGCCATCAGCACCGGGAAGGCGACTTGCAGCGGCAGGTCCGAGTGGTGCAGGTCAAAGGTGAGGACCGCTACGCGCCGGCCGTCCCGTTCTCCCACCAGCAGCAGCGGTCCACCTTCAGCGGTCACCAGCGGCCGGGCCCAGTCAGGCGTTAACACTACGCGGGCTTTTAGTATCTGTACCTGGCTGAAATCGACGTGGGTCAGCAGAGGATCGTTCGACATCGTGCTGGGCCGGGTGTTGCTGAAGGTACCGGTCACGGTCAGCAGCGGGTTCCCGGGTGCCGGGTTGATCACCAGCAAGGAAGCATGCGGCACCCCCTCGGGCGCGGCCGGCAGCGTTCCATCATAGACATAGAGGTCATACGTGTCGGCCGGGAGAGAGGCGCCGGGATCGGCGCGGAAGGCGGTGACTTGCGGCAGGGCGGCGACGGCCCGCTCCAGAAACAGATTGCCGTCGGTGACCACCAGGGCACGTCGGTCGCCCCCCGGCCGCCGGACCGCCCAGGCCCGATCATCCAGTGCCAGCGAATCATCGATCGTCAGGCGCGCTTCGATGACGGCCGCGCCGGCCGGCAGCCCGGCGAAGGTTAGCGGGAGGTTCTCGCCCGGTGAAAAGGTGTGATTGCGCGAGTCATAAAGAACGCCGTCCAGGTACACGGAAACCAGCGACTCTCGGGCCGGAGAGCCGGGTGGACTAAGGTCGGCGATGTTCACGAAAAGCTCCGGCCCGGAGACCCCATCGCGAGCGGCGAGAGCTGTGATGGCCTGATTGCCGGTGCCTCCTTCCCGCCCGACAGGGATATAGCGCACCTCGCCGGGCAGAGGAGGCAAGCCGGCCGGCAGGTTGCCATCGGAGATGATTACGACGGTGCTCTCGGCCGCGCCGCGAGCTGCGCCGGCCGCCAGAGCCAGGGCAGCGGGCCAGTCGGCCGGGCCTTGCTCCGGCCGGGCGGCCGAAATGGCTTCTCTCAGGACCGCTTTGTCATTGGTGGCGGCCGCCAGTGCGCGCGGTCGTTGTCCCGCCAGAATGACCGTCATCACGCTGTTGCCGCTCAGCTTGCTAACCATCCGTTCGGCGGTGCGTTGAGCGACGGCAAAGCGGGAGGGCTCCACGTCGGTAGCGCTCATGCTGGCAGAGGCGTCCAGCAGCACCACTGCAGCGCCGCTGGTGACGGCCGGGACCGGTAGGTAGGGCCGGGCCAGCGCCAGGACCAGGGCAGCCAGGGTAGCTAGCTGCAGCAGGAGCAGCAGGTTGCGGCGCAGCTTTTGCCACGGGACGTTGGCCTCCCGGTCGCGCACCAGCCTTCTCCAGAGCAAAGTGCTGGAAACCGTCACGTCGGGCCGCCGCAGTCTTAGCATCCAGAGGAGCAAGATTGGGATGGCGAGGGCCGAAACGGCCAGGGCGGCCGGAGTCAGGAAGCTCATCAAGTCAGGTCCCGGTGCTGATGACGGCGGCAGCTTCCGATTGTCTCACTTTATGACTCCTTGTACTCGCATGGTCTGCAGGACCAGTTGCTCCCAGGGTACGGCCGTGGATACCGGAACGTAGTGAACCTGTCGCCCGCCGCACCAGGCGGCCGTCTCCTGCCGCCAGCCGGTCACTCTCCGGCGGTACAGGGAGCGCATCGGGCCGTCAATGGATACCTCCTGAGCATCGCCGGTCTCCACGTCCACCAGGCGGACGTCGCCACCCAGCGGCGGGTCCAGTTCATCCGGCGATAGGATGTGGATGATGCCTACCTCGTGGCCCCGCGCCTGCAGGGCGGTCACTCCCTCGCGAAAGCCGGCC
>JAUVHW010000373.1 GCA_030593075.1 Ardenticatenales bacterium | reverse complement strand
AGGGGCCAAGGGAGAGCCGAGCTTGTCAGCGAGAGCGAAGGCCGCCTGTCTTGTGACAGGTTGGAAGGTGTGAAGAGCCTGGAAGTGCAGCACCGAGGAACCCGCCGGCGTGCGGAGAGCGGGATGCGGCGGAAGTAGATGGCGAAACAGGAGATGTCTCATCCGTAACCTGTCGTATAGACCGAAGAGGTGAAATCCAGAGGGATGCTGGATGAAAAGTCGGAGGAGGCCATACTACTGATGACCATCGAGACAACAGAACTCGGTGAGAGGGAAGGGCCTCTGCTTCAACCGAGCTCAGCGAGGAGGTAAGTGTTGGTGCACACTTGCACCTGCGCCGCAAGTGCAGGTGTGCCCGTACAGGATGCGGGACAATGATACCCTTTGTGATATCATGAAGCCCAGCGCGCGCTATGCTTGAGTGCCAAGGGGCGGCGAGTTATCTGAGCTGACCTGATGTGGCAGGTCGAGACGGCCCAAGTAGCTCAAGGCTGCGAAAGCCTCAAGCAGAAGGCTGTCGGTGAGCCGTATGAGGGACGCTACGCAGCCTCACGTACGGTTCGAGGTAGCAGGGGATGGAAACCAGAATAAGGTGTAGGTAATTGAGGCACTCTCAGAGGAAACGCAGAGCAAACAGGCTGCTCTACCCAAGTCCCAGGCGCCATCCCCTGACCCTACGAGCGGACCCGGCCTCAGCGGGCGGTGGAGTTGAGAGTTGATCAGCCGGGCCGCTCAGCTCGCAGCCGTTAGGCGGCCGTAAAATGTCGGTTGTGTCGTAGCTCTATAGACTGGAGGCAACGTCTTGATTGCACGATTGTGGCACGGAAGGACACGCTTATCGGATGCTGACAAATATGCTGAGTTTATGAAGGTACGGGCAGCGCCAGATTACGGTTCTGTGGATGGACTTGAGCGATTGTATTTTCTGCGGCGAGACGAGGGCGATGTAGCTCATTTTCTCTTAGTGACGTTGTGGGACTCGATGGGTTCGGTAAGGCAGTTTGCCGGTGATGAGCCTGAAAAAGCCAAGTATTACCCCGAGGATGATGATTTCTTGCTTGAGAAGGAAGAAACGTCAGCCCTCTATGAAGTGTTCTTGGAAAAATAGGCGGCCGCCTAACCACTCGCTGGTGTGTCCTGAAAGCTGTCGTCTGCCAACCGGTCGCCGGAAGCGGTCCGGTCGCGGTAATGATCAGGCAGCCGCGTAGCCGGCAACCAGTGCTTCTGGGTGACTGGAGGTCCTGCCCTGTGCCAGGATGGTAGAGCGTTGTAACCTCCTGGGAGAGGAGAGCAAGACCGTAATCCGTAACATAAAGTGAGTTCCTTCGGCGGCTGCCGTGGGCTTCGCCCTTCGGCAGGCTCAGGACAGGCTCTGCAGCATCGAAATGTTAGCCCCGACGGGGGACCAAGGGAGAGCCTAGCTTGTCAGCGAGAGCGAAGGCCGCCTGTCTTGTGACAGGTTGGAAGGTGTGAAGAGCCTGGAAGTGCAGCACTGAGGAACTCCCCGGCGTAGGGGGAGCGGGATGCGGTGAAAGCAGACGATGGGACAGGAGAGATCTCATCCGGTCGGTGGTCCACATCCACCGTAACCTGTGGTACAAGCCGGAGAGGTGAAATCCAGAGGGATGCTGGACAAGTCGGAGGAGGCCATAGCAGGCTACGGCTCGCTCTTGTACTGCGGCCGCAGCATGCGCCTGGGTAGGTCGGGCTCTCAGCCCTACTTGGTGTCCGCCGGGTCCGGCTCACAGCTCCTGGGTCTCAAAGACCGCCACGGCCGAGACCAGGCACATCAGCACTATCACCAGGCTCATCGCCACCGCACCCCAGTTGGGAGGCCCACCAGCGCCGGTGCCCAACTGGGATGCCCAGGCCACCAGGCCCCCCGGAGCCAGTGCCCCCACTCTGGGCAGGCTGCCCGCCAGTAGCAGCAGCACCGAGCCCCCCAGGCCAATGCCGGCCGCGGCCGCGGTGCTTCTGCCAAGGGTGCTCCCCAGCAGAGTCACTGCCACGAAGGTCAGCAGCCAGAGCAGCAGCAGGAGGCTGGCGGCCGCAAACCAGCCGAGCTTCACCGGCCCAAAGAGAACCCGCGTGTAGTAGTAGGCGCCCAGAGCGGCCACCGCGAACGCCAGTGTGAACGCGCCAGCCTGGGCGACGAACTTGCTGACCACAAAGGCCCACCGCGGCATGGGCTTGCTCAAAATCATCGCGGCCGTGCCCTTTTCCTTCTCGCCTGCCACCGCCCCCATGCCCAGCACCAACACCAGGATGAATCCAAACTGGGTCAGATTCTTGATGTACTGCGCCACGGCGTCGGCCGCAGTAGGCTCGGGAATCAGGTCGGCGAACTGCTCCGCCCCCTCGATGGTGCGGAGCAGCTCCGGCGCAAAGCGGGCCAGGAGCGGAGACGCCAGGCCAAACGCCGCAAAAACCGCCAGCACCACCAGCAGGCGCTTGGTGCGCCATTGCTGGAGCAACTCCTTGCGCGTCGCAGCCGCGAACGACGCCCACCCGGCGGACAGCGGAGGCGCGCGGTGCAGTCTCGCCCGGGGCCGCAGCTTCCACAGCCAGATCCACCCTGGCACGGCGAGGGCCACTACTGCGGAGTAGATTACCCAAGGATCATCCGTCCGTCCGGCAAGGTACACTGCAGTCGAGTCAATCAGCGTGTGATAGCCCACCGCGCCCAGGAAGTAGAGGCCGCTGCGCCGGCTGAAGGCTTGCCAGACCATGACCGACAACACGAGCTGTATCCCCACAGCCAGCAGCCGTTCCAGAAATGGCACCGCGGCGTACCAGGCCGGTCCGGCAAACATCTCCAGCTGCCTGCTCACGGCCGCCAGCTGTTCGGGGGAGAGGTCAAGCGACTGCAGGTCGGTTCCCCGCAGGGGCAGGAGGGAGCTGAGGGCAGCGGCCGTCAGGACCCCGCCAAAGAGCATCGATTCGAGGCCTCCATGACCCAGGCCCATCATCAGAGCCTCCTCGAACCGCCGAAAGCGGCGCAGCAGGGCATAGCCGGCTGCCCGCGCCGACTCCTCGCAGATGCCGGCCGTCAGCCCCAGAATGA
>JAUVHW010000243.1 GCA_030593075.1 Ardenticatenales bacterium | reverse complement strand
TGTCCTCTGAGACTAAAGTCGTTGAAGCAGCAGGTCAGGAAGGGTAGAATGCTGCTATCGTGGAACGGCGTTCTCCCAACTATACTGGATAAGCAGAGTCTGTCCAAGAGTCAGCCGGCATGGTGATAGAAAGACCAAGGGAGACACCACTGCCTGTGTTCCGGCGCGACCTGTGCACCGGATCAGGGCGCTGTGCAGAGGTCTGTCCTGAACAGGCGCTAGAGATGGTGAACGGCCGGCCGCGGCTGCGGCCCGGAGTTGTTTGCACCTACTGTGGGGAATGCGAGCGCGCTTGTCCCAGTGGGGCGATCTCGCTGTCCTACGAGATCGTGCTGGGACCGATTGGCAGAGATGAGGACTGAGCGGTGTGCCTGCCCACAGCGCGGGATGGACCAACCCCAAGCTCGTTTCCACGTTGCGTGGCAGCACGGGCTGGGCCTGCCGGGCGGGCGCCGTGTGTGCCTTTCCGGGTCCAAGTGGGCTGACTCTGTCGCCTCCCTGGGCGGACAGTTGGTCGGAAAGGGACAACCGGAGTAGAGGCTACTGATGACAGAATCGTTGCCGGTGGTAGTCATAGTGGGTGGCGGCTTTGGCGGATTACGGGCCGCGCAGAGACTAAAGCGCGCAGCGGTCAGAATCGTGCTGGTGGACCGGCGCAACTACCACCTGTTCCAGCCCTTGCTGTACCAGGTCGCCACGGCCGGGCTGGCCCCAGGGGAGATTGCTTATCCAATCCGTGCCATTCTCCGGCACCAGCAGAATCTAGAGTTCCGGCTGGCCGAGGTGACCGTGGTGGACCTGGCCCAGCGCCGGTTGACCACTTCTACCGGGACGCTGGACTATGACTACTTGATCCTGGCCTTTGGCGCGGAGACCAATTATCTCGGGCTCAGTTCGGTGGTGGAGCATGGTTTCGGACTGAAGGACCTGGACGAGGCGGTCGCTATTCGAAATCACGTGCTGCGCATGTTCGAGCTGGCTGCTCAGGAAAGCGATCCTGAAGTGCGCCAGGCGATGCTGACCTTCGCGGTGGTCGGTGGGGGCCCGACCGGCGTCGAGAGCGCGGGTGCACTGGCGGAGCTAACCCGGCTGGTACAACTGAAGGACTTTGGGGAACTAAGCCCCAGGGACCTGCGAGTGCTATTACTAGAGGCGAGCCATCGCCTGCTGCAGGGCATGCCAGAAGGCCTGAGCGATGCCACGGCCGAGACGCTCTGGCGCAAGCACGTAGAGGTGCGCTTTGGCACCACCGTGACTGACTATGACGGCCGGGTGGTGACCCTCAAGAGCGGCGAGCTGATCCCGGCGCGGACGCTGATCTGGGCGGCCGGGGCTCGGGCGGCCGGTCTGGCGGATGCGCTGGGCGTTCAGCAAGGTGGGCTGGGGCGCGTGATGGTGGAACCGACTCTTCAGGTGCCGGGTCACCCCGAGGTCTTTGTCATCGGAGACGCGGCTTACTGGGAGGAGGCGGGCGAACCGCTGCCGATGGTGGCTCCAGTGGCGATCCAGCAGGCGGAGGTGGTGGCGCGGAACATCGAGCGAGCTGTGGCGGGCGAGCCGCCGGAGGAGTTCTGCTACCGGGACCCTGGGTCGCTGGCGACGGTGGGGCGCAACGCGGCCGTTGCCAGGCTGGGCCGGTTCCAGTTTCGCGGCTTCGCAGCCTGGATGGTCTGGTTGATCGCTCACCTTCTGCGCTTGGTCGGATTTCGCAACCGGCTACTGGTGCTGATCAACTGGGCGTGGGACTACTTTTTCTACGACCGGGCCGTCCGGCTGATCATGCCGGAAGGAAGGTGGCCCTGGACCACAGGGCATGGGGGCGAATAAGGCCGGTCGACAGGATTGGCAGGAACAGGCGGCGTCAGTTCTGGGGGGTGTGGTGCGGCAGGATACGGGATAGCACAGGCTAGTCGTTGGGGGCTGGTTGCTTTCCCATTTCAACCTGGCCAAGATAGATCATCGACTCTAGATCGTCAATGGCGTCGGGGGCATGGTTGGCCACCGCTGCCCGCGCTTGGTCCAGCTCTTTATCCGAGGCCAGGCCAAGCATCCGGGTTATGTCTGCCACGTCCTGGGAGCGCGATGCAGCGATCTTCATCAGCACGAGGTACGGAAGGTCCAGCACGGGATAGCCGGCCTCATCCCACCGAGGCTGAGACAGCGCGTGGTCCAGCCATGGATGCTCGGACAGGATGACGTCCACCTCTACACCCTCCGGGGAACGCACCAGGTAGCCGGGCACCGCCAGGCGCGAGACGAAGCGGTATCCGGCCGCCTCTAGTAGTTCGCGCGCCAGGTCGCCGTCAGAGCGGCGCACCGATATGTCCAGCGCCCCTGTCATCCGCTCAGGCATGTACGCTCGAGTTGCCACGGCGCCGGCAATGACCCAGGGGATTCCTTTGAGAATGGGACGTAGGTCGGGCCACAGGTTGGCAGCGGTTCTCGTCCGCAGGAACTCGGTCCCCCTGCCGGTGCCTGGCCGGATCCGGCGCAAGCAGAGGTCAATCAGAAAACGCCGCCGCTGCGCCGGCGTTGGCTGCCCGTCGGGGGCAACGGCGGCAATGGCAGGCGGGATCTTCCTATGCCTCATCTGAGCGGCAGTACTGGAGCCCAATCGGGCCGGTTCGCCACCTCGACCGGCCTCCGCGGCGTGCTGTCTAGCCGGCCGTCAGTGCAGATACCAGGCGATGATCTGGTCGCCCCACAGCAGGGCAATCGCCGCGCCTATGATGAGGAACGGGCCGTAGGGGACCTTGCTGCGCAGCCGGCGCCGGCCCAATAGCAGCAGGCCGGAGGTGATGACCCCTCCGGCCAGTATTCCGGTCAGCAGCGCCACGACGACCAGGGGGAACCCGGCCGCGGCCCCGATGAAGGTTGACAGTGTTACGTCGCCAAAGCCCATGGCGCCAGCGCCAAAGACCGCCCCCCCCAGGAGGTAGATGAGATAGAAGAAGACAAAGCCAATGGCCGCGCCCAGCAGCGCCGAGCGAGGGTTGATGGTGAAAAAGCTGGCTGCGAATGCCAAGATAGTGGCCGGAAAGGTCACGGCGTGCAGGATCAACCGGTGCTCCATGTCGGTGACCAGGATGAGGACAAAGATGGCGAAAAAGAGCGAGGTCGCCACCAGCCCGGCAGAGAGCTGGCCGTACCGGGCCCACAGCAGACCAAAGATGAGGGCAGTGCCCAGCTCGACCAGGACCGGCCGCCATCGCTCGGGAGCTTCGCAGGCGGGACACCGGCCGCCGCCGACCAGACGCCGTGCCACTCCCAGCCAGTACACGGGGCGGTAGACCTGCCCGCAGTTCGGGCATCGGGGAAGGCCCGGCCGGCGGCGCTCTGGTAGATCGTCCGCCAGGAGGTTGATGAGTCCCCCAACTGCCAGGCCGAGAAGGGCGTAGAAGAAGTATCCCAAGTAGTGCGATTTCCGAGTGTGTTGAACGTACCAACTGCGCCGGGATTATAGCAGCGGCCGGCCGGTTGACAATGCTCCTGCCGATGATAGAATCGCGCGCTGTGAGTTCAAGGCCGCAGGCGTACTGGGATCGGTTGAGCGTGGCGCTGGGGGGCGTGGGTACTGGCCTGGTCCTGGGCAAGGTGATTCAGCTGCCGGCCCGCCAGTTCGGTTTCAATGCGCTGGGTTCGCCGCTGGGAGTCGAGCTTACCACCCCCTGGGTTGTGACTGCCTTTGCCGCAGGCTTGGCTGTGGCAGGGGCCCAATCGCTGTTTGCCGTTCACCCCTGCTGCCAGGAGGGGCGGGCCAGCCGCAACTGCGTGCACTGGGTACTGCCGGGGCTGACGGCTCTGGCGACCGGGGCCGCGCTGCCGCAGATCGAGAACGTGCAGGCCTGGGCGGCGGTGATGATCCTGGGAATCGTTGCGCTGGGGCTGGTGATGGACAACGAGTACCGGTCGCTGGATCCCTCCGGATTGCAGCGACCGGAAGTACATCTCTTGACGGCCGGCGCCATCCATGGACTGGCGCTGGTCCTTTTCCTGCTGATCAGCCGGGAGCGAGCACGGGAGCTGCTTTCCGGGCCGGCCGTGTTTGTGGTCAGTGGACTACTGGCGATACGCTTCTTCTGGAGTGCTGTCCAGCGCGCGCCGCGCGTGGGTCTCTATGGCGGCGTCGTCGGCCTGATCATGAGCCAGGCCGTATGGGCGGTCAACTACTGGCAGCTTGGTCCTTTGCCCGGTGGGCTGCTCCTACTGCTCATCTTCTACCTATCAACGGGGATCGCGCAGCAGTACCTGCTGAACCAGATGAGCCGCCGGGTGCTGGTAGAGCATGGGGTGGTGGCGCTGGTGGCGGCCGCAGTGATTCTTGTCTGGGCTGCCTGAGCGGCCGTCCCGCCGGGGGCGTGGTGCCACCTGTCAGTGAGATGGTGGCTGGTCGCGGAACGTCAGTCGCTTGCTCCCGGCGTGGGCGCGAGGACAGGGGCCAGGGTAGGGGTGGGGGGCTCTGTCGCGGTAGGCTCGGGCGACGGCGTGTAGGTCGGCAGTGGTTCCGGTGGAAGGGGCGTCGGAGTAGGCTTGCTGCGCCGGCCACCGCCGGCCAGCGGAGCGAGGACTGCCAGAATCATACTGAGAGCAATGATGATACCAACGAATTGCGCGATCCGCTGGGAACCACTGGACCGCCGAGTTGAACGTCTTGAACGCTTTGCCATACCATTTCCCAAACCGATTGACCAGGTGGGCAGGACAGGGCTCGAACCTGCGACCTCCTCCTTGTAAGGGAGGCGCTCTAACCAACTGAGCTACCCGCCCAGGGCAGCCGGATTATACTGGACTGTCTGGCCCGCGTCAACGCACACCGGCGAGGTGGCTCTGCACGAATTGAGGACTGGTTTTTGGGCCGGGCCGTCCCACGCGGCCGTCGCGGTGCGGCGGGAGGCCGGGTCAGTGCTCGGCGGTACCGAGCGCCTGGAAGAGCTGCAGTAACCTCTCTGCGAGGAGTGCAGATTGATCGGGCAGGAGACGCCGCGCCGGAGAGGGCACTGCGTAGTGTGACGGATAGTCTGGATCGGAGAACTCGCAACCCGCAAACGTGCGCGGCCCAGAGTAGCGCGGAATCACGTGCAGGTGAACGTGACGGTCCTGGTTCTGGAGGAACGCATAGTGAAAGTGGTCCGGCTGGAAAGCCTCGGTCAGGGTGCGCGTTGTCAGGGAGAGCTGTTCGTGCAGTTCCTGCCACTCGGCCGCCGATAGGTGCGGCACCGCCTCGAGATGG
>JAUVHW010000187.1 GCA_030593075.1 Ardenticatenales bacterium | reverse complement strand
ATTGCTGATGCGATGAGTTCCTCTCAGCTACCCGCCTACCCGCCACGCATACAGTGAATAGGCATCGCCAAACCGTTCAACTTCTTGCAGATGGCCGTCTATCAACTGGTTCAAGGCTTCTCTGTCCTCACTTGTCAGAGGGTCCGACAGACCTTCTGCCCGAAGCATCTGAAAACCGGTGCGATACAGCAGGACGTGAGTTATCCCCTCGGTCTTCCACTGGTGAGCAATCGCGCCTGGTTCGCCCACAGTACGTCGTAGATGCCACCACCGGTCTAGCAGTGCGTCCGGGCGGCAGTCGATCTGGCAGTAGAGGCTGCGTGGCTCTCGCAAGAACAGGACGTGCGAATCGGACGGCAGGCGGTTCAGGTAATCCGTCACCAGTTTGTGCCATCCCAGCTGCCCTGCGAGGTAGTCATCAGTTGAACGGAACCCCAGCAGCGTTTCGAGGGACCGGTTCTGCACCGTCCGCAATCCAGATTCCAGGAGTGTCAGCAGCAGTGCCAGAGCGATCAGACCGCGAGCGACCCAGGCCAGCTTGAAGGTGGGCCGGTCAAGCTTTGCCAGTCCCAACGCGCTCGCGGCTGCGCAGACCGCAAAGAAAGGGAAGACGGGAAACAACAGGCGAGTCTGCACCAGCAAGGCCGAGGTGGCGACTCCCAGCAGCCAGAGCAGGCAACTGGGTCCGGTGAACAGCGCCATTGCCCGGAATAAACGACGCTCTGCGAGCGGCCGGGAGCGCCAGCCCACCGCCAGAAATGGTATTAGGCCCAGGAAGAGCGGCCCAATCGTGGCGCTGAATCCGTGCTTCCCCTCTACTCCCCACACGGTCGCGTACCAAAGTGCCAGGATGAGTTGGCAAGGCGCCGTGGAGGCCAGACCGGTTCCCCACTGACTGTACCACCAGGCGCGAAGTGAATCCCAGTAGATCCCGGGTAAGAGGAAGGGATAGACCGGATTCCCAGTCAGTATCCAGCTTCTGGCCAACCATGGAAGCGCAAGCAGCGCGGTCAGGGCCGCCAGCCTTCCCGCGTTCTTCCAACGGCCAAGGGAACGGCACCAGCGGCCGGACACCAGGACCAGTACGAGCCCGGCCGGGACCATCACCGCCGTGTACTTGGCACCTATTGCCAGGCTGGCGAACCAGGAGACAGCCACTAGACCCAAGGCAGTCGGGTGCTCCATCCAGGTCAGTAGCAGCGCAAATGCCCCAAGCGTGTAGAACATGAGTGTCAGATCCACGTATGGCGAGCTAGCCAGCGTGAGCGTCGTCGAGCCGGAGTACAGAATGGCAACTGCGAGCAGCCCGGAAGCCCGCCCTAGGTGTCTGCGGGTGAATCCATACAGTCCGACTGCCAGAAGCAGCCCGTACAGAAAGCTGATCAGCTGGGCTGCCACGGGACCGACCAGCAGCAACTCCAGTGTGAACAGCATCTCGCCCATTGCCGGGAAGCCCAGATAGAAGAGATCAATAGGGTGGACCAGCCGGCCTGCCTGGATGTACAGCTTGGGTCCAGTCAGGTGATAGACAAGCGCGTCCCAGGCGGAGGGGGGCATCAGACCGTTGAGCAGCACCAGCCCCAGGACAGTGCTCAGATATCCCAGCAGGATGGATTCCCAACGGCCGCGCGGTCTGGCTGCGGATGCCAGTCCCCAGCCCAGTCTCAGCCAGGCGAGCGCTTCTCGACGCAGGATGACCAGCCCGGCCACGATCAAGAGCCAGACCAGCCAGCTCCGGTACCCACCGACAGCGCCCAAACCCAGCATCAGCAGTGCAATTGCACCTAGGCCGGCTCCAGCGCTCCAGGCGAACCTTTCCGCGTCGCCGAGACTCTCGGCAGCCATGTTCAGGCGCAGGCCGATGGCGCCCGCCACCGCTGCCACCAGGGCGACACCCGCGAGGTCAGCAGCGGCTCGCGCCAGTGCAACTGCCTGTGCGAGCCCGATGGATTTGTGGACGTAGTAGTAGGCCAAGAAGACTAGTGCAAGCCAGGTAACAACGAGGCCCGCAGCGGCCGGCCCCAGGCGGTTACGCATGGGTGGACCTCCGGGCCGGAAGCGGCCGGGGAAAGGCAGCGCTCAGGAACTGAGCACGCACCCTCATGACAAACGGGCCCAACTGACCACGTCAAAGCCCCTGCGCACGCCGGACGGCGTCGGGGCCTCCGGCCGATGTGCCCACCTGCCGGGCTGAGCGTTCGTCGCCGCGAGTCGCGAGACTGGCGGCGTCGGGGCGGCCCCCGGTTGCATCGCGGTAGAGACCAAGGGCTCGCCAGACCGCAGTCTCTGTCTGCCCTGCAGGAGCCGGCGGTGCCATGCCTGGCTCCGCAGGCCGCAAGCCGCCGGCCTCATTGTGGGCGATCCTCGGTCAGTTTGGAGCGTGTCATAACCTGAATGACCAGCAGTGTACACGGGAGCACGAGGTAGGTTGCCGCAGTCTCAAAGTTGCCTTGGATCGTAGACAAGAACACCGCCCACTGGCTCACCAGCATTAATCCTTCGGTGCCCAAGATGATCCAGCCAGCCTGCCTGGGCGCGGAGTGGTAGACTAACCGAAACAGCTGAAAGATAGGCAGCAGAAGAACCAGGTAGGCGGTCGTTGCCACCTGCGCCGAGATGAAAAAGGTCAAGTTGAGTGTCAGTCCCGTCACCCATAGCATTGCGTCCGCTCTCCTGCAGCGATTGCGCCACCACTCAGAGAGCAAGTACAGCACGACCAGCCCGGTCACCGCCGCTTCAACGGCCGGACCCAGGCTCAGGAAGTGGCGCACCACCATCCAAGTGAGCGAATGGTATGGGCTGTTCGTCACGTTCTCGTAGTTCAGTACGTCGTCGACGAAATCCAGCGGCCAGGTGGGTACGAGCGCGAGGCCCACTCCTCCCATCAAAGCAAGTGTCAGGCCAAACCCCCACCACAGTCGCCATCGCCGCTGCCAGGCGGCCCACCAGAGCAGCCAGATGACCAGCAGGAAGACGACCTGGGGTTTGATGGTCGAAGCTGCCAGGGCTGCACCCGCCCAGAAGTCAGCCCGGCGCCGCAAGGCCAGGAAGACCAGCCCTACCGCGATGAAGACGATGCTGACCATCTGGCCCAGCAGCACTGCCCGGGCATGGGGATAATTGACCACTGCCCAGATCAGGGTAACGCCCCACAGCCAGGTGGATGGTCGCCACCGGCTGGCACGCATCATCAGAAGTGTGCCGGCGACGACTCCGTACAGCATTAACGTCATCCAGATGGCCTGGACCAGAGCGTAGGGCCGTACATAGCAGAGCGGCCAGAAGAAGTAGAGCGCGTACAAGGGGTAGGAGAAGGCAGCCAGGTCCTCGCCCGGCAGGGCTCGCCTGCCGTGCATGCGGATCTGGGTCTGCAGCGTCACTTCGTCCGAGTAGGGGTTCTGCCCGGTCCAGATTAGGGCACACCCATTGGACCATCGGGAGAAGAAATCATTTCCGCCGGGTACCCGGGAGGTGAAGATTCGGTAGGTGACCCAACTCTGCGACACCAGGAGGCCTACCAGCAAGAGCAACAGTGCCCACGCCCGCCCTTCTGCCACCCACCGTTTCATGGATCCATCCCATCGTCCTGAGAGTCCCCACGGGCGGGCAGGATAGGTTCAAGGACTCCCATGCACTCTCCTCCGTGCCCAACCGACGAGTCCCAGACTCAGCAGTCCCCACGTCAGTGCTGACGCGCCGGCCAAGAGTGATACCCATCTTGGGCGGTATGTGATGGATACCGTGTGCTCACCCGCATCAAGGTATGTGCCGCTCAAAACGCCGTCAACTCGCCACACAGGGGTCGGCTCCCCATCCACCTTCGCCTGCCATCCATCATACCATACCTGGCTTAAGACCAGTAATCCGGGACGCGCGAGCGCTACCTCCAGGACTAGCCTGTCGGGTGACCGCATCTTCCAGGCGATCTCAGCCTCCACCTCCCCAGAGTTGAGCGGCTTGCCCCCTTCTACCGCCGCGGAGTGCGCTACGTCGTGGGTCTGCACCCACCTCAGCGCCGCCTCGAAATCCTTCACCGGATGGACGTGTCCCACGACGAAGGCGCGCGGCAAGGCGTACGCGTTCTCGTAAAGATAGGTAGAGTTTAAGTAGGCTACCTCATGCAGGCCGTCCGCTTGCAGAGGGAACTCCGCCGCCACGTACCGAACGTTGAGAAGCCCGAGCAGCGCTGGCCGCGGCACCGCTTCCCGGTTGACCGAGGAGATCGGTCCCTCTCCTTCTAGCGTGGGAACTGTCTCACCGTAGCCCCGACGTCGCACGCCCGAGGCTACCTCCATGAAGGCGGCGTAGTGCTCCAAGTAAAACGGGTCCACGCCGTCGGCCGTCTCTACTCCATAGTACGCACCAAGGTGGCGGGGCACGCTGTAGCTGGGACTGTAAACCCGAAAGGGCTCGCCACCCATCCGCCGGGATAGGTAAGCAGCCAGGCGACCATCGGCAAACACGGCTTCCTGCGGCTGCCCCTCAACCAGCGTGGCATCAACGATAACCAGGTCCACCAGCACTACGACCACGAGAGCCGCTACCGCCCAGGCATGCGGAAGCCGCCTGCCGGCTGCCAGTCCGCATACCAGAGCCGTGACAGGCGCCACTGCGCCCAGGGCCACCAGGTTGGCCGGCGGATTCCCAAAGGCAATGGCGTAGCCGAGAACGAGCAGAAGTGCCAGCGCGCCTAGTATCAGCCCAGCACGGTTGATCGCAATGCGAGTGCGCTCTCCTAGCCCGATCAGCAGCCGGTCCGCTCCCCAGCCTGCCAGTAGGGCCAACGCCGCGGCGGACACGAACCAGACTCGAGAGGGTGCCCGCAGCCAGGACAATGCCGGAAGCAACCGGAGAATCCAGCTGTGGAGCGGAGTGCTGATGCCCAAGGAGTACAATAGGGACACTGCCACGAACGCCCACCAGCCCCTGGCCTGGCGGCGCGGCAGCGCCAGAATCGCCAGGACGAGCACCGGAACCCCCACGTAGAGCACGTAATCCATGAAACCCCCATGGTACGCCAGTACAAGTCCCCAGAGATAGCGCGGCGGCACCGACGACACGGTCGACTCGGCAAAGTCCATCCCGGCCCGGGCACTGAGCGGCATAAAGCGCAGCATGGGCACGATTTGTATTGCTGCCACGAGCAGGGTCAGCCCGGAGGCCACGGCCAAGCCCAGTAGGGCGTTGCGCCACGCGTCTCCCCGCTGACCTTGGGACCTCCGGGTCCAGGCCGCAGCCAGGGCGTACGCACCAGCCACCAACCCTGTATAGAAGGCTAGTTGTGGCTGGGCGATGGCTTGCCATCCTAGTGCCAGTCCTAACACGCAGGCGTAGCGCCACCGGCCGTTCCCTATCCGGTAGGCCGCCCACAGCACCCAGGGTACGTAGGCTGATGCATAGACAAGCCCTATGTGGCCAAAGCCGAGATGGGCAAAGATCTTGGGGCTGAAGGCATAGGCCACGGCCGACAGCAGCGCACTGCCGGTCGAGGTTCCGGTGGCCCGCGACCAGACCCACATTCCCATACCCGCCGCCACCCCATGTAGCACGAACAGCAGGTTGAAGCCTTCCGCCGCCGGCAGCAGCAAGAACACGACGTTTGGCAGATACCACAGCCCCGACTGGGGATCTGCGTCAAAGGGGGAGCCGCTGAAAATGAGGGTCCGCCACAGAGGCAGCTCACCGTAGGTCCGAAGCGACTGCTGGATGTAGGCGATATTGGGCCAGAAGGTGACAGTTAAGTCAGAGTACTGGCTGCCCGGCCGGTAAAGGAGGGCAGATGGATCACCTCCCAGCCGCCAGGCGTAGAACAGCACTGTGAGGAGCAGCAGCGCTACCGATGCTGGCAGCACACCCTGCTCCTGCTATCGGCGAGCAAAGACCACCGCCGAGTCATCACCGTAGACTCTCTTCCACGCGGGACTCCCCGCGGCACGGTTCTCTGACAGATAGCCCAGCATCCGCCCAAGCGCGCTCTGGGGCTCAATCAGTACCAGGTTGATGTCATAGCTATCCAGTTTCTTCTCCCAGCCGTCCTGGGCGAACACGATAGAGAGGTATTCCCGCAAGAAGGCATCATCGTAGAGGTCCGTCCGGCCGTCCACGAATACGGGGTACTCTGGCAGCTCCCAGATGATGTACCCTCCCCAGTTGTAGCTGTTAAAGAGAGGCCCCGGTGGATGCTCGTCCTTTAGGAAGGCCACTGCATCGACCGGCAAGTTCGCTGTCCATGCCTCTTGACTCGCGGCTGGGCTGAGGTTGTGGGCGACGTTGACCGCGGCCGCAACCGCTACCAGAGCCAACAGCACCGTGTTCAACAGTGGATGCTGGCGCCTGGTACTGACGAGCATACTGATCCGCTCGCGGGCTCTCCGTTCAGTCCATGCCGTGAGTGCATGGCTGCCGTAGCGCACCACTACCGGCGCAGCCACCAGGGCAAACAGGGCAACATTGCGCACTGCCAGCAGCGACATGTACGCGAACAGAGAGACCAGTGTCAGGTCGGTGAAATCGGCCGGTTGCCTGGATAGCCCTACTGCAGCTATCACGGCGAGAACCAGCCAGATAAAAGGATGCAGCCGCAGCTGGTGAAAGTCAGGAGGCCGCCACTCAGCGATGAAATCCTGCAGGACGCCGATGCCCACTGTACGGAAAGGGTAGG
>JAUVHW010000378.1 GCA_030593075.1 Ardenticatenales bacterium | reverse complement strand
AGGATGCCTTCTGGCATGAACACCACGGCGCGCTGAAGGGGCTGCTGGACCAGATTACGGCCGAGCACGCCGTGGACCCGAATCGCGTCTACCTCACCGGGAACAGCATGGGAGGATACGGTACCTGGAGCATGACGATAGCTTAACCCGAGACCTTTGCAGCCATCGCGCCCATTTGTGGGGGCGGCTCTCGCGAGACGGTCTGCGCGCTGAAGGAGGTTCCGGTCTGGGCCTTCCACGGCGCAACGGACCAGGTTGTGGACCTCAGCCAGAGCCAGCAGATGGTTGAGGCCTTCCGGGCTTGCGGCGGGAACGTCCGGTTCACGGTCTACCCAGACGCCGGACACAATTCCTGGACTCGGACCTACGAGGACCCAGAGCTATACGAGTGGTTTCTTCAGCACGAGCGACTATAATGTGGCAGGTATTCCTGCTGAAGCAGAGGGCACTCAGACTCAACCAGAAAGAGAGGTGGTCCACGATGAGGTAACCGATGCTGGCAAAGACAATCGGACCGCCTATGTTCGACTCAACCGCTCTTGCAGCCAAAGGAGAGGAAAATGTGTGAGTTCTGCACCGTGCACGGGGAAGGAAGAAAGTGGTACCTCCAAATGAAGAACTACGCGGAGGTGCTGCTCCACGAGGAGCTTTCCGCCAGTCAGAAGCAGATCGTTGACGCGGCAACGCGTCTCGAGTGGGCCAACCGCTTCTGGGAGAGCTTTATGATTCCGGCGATCACAGGGGAATCCGGGGAACTCAAGGAGCCTGAGACCGCCGGGCCATCCGTCGAGCCACCAACACCTCCGGCCGACATCACACTGGAGCGGAAGGTAGAGCACTTTGGCCAGGTGCTGCCGATCGAGGAGGTCGAGAAGGTGATAGACATGGTTGACTCTATCACCAGGATGCCTTGTGGTTGCCGATTCATCACAACTGGAAAGACCGACCAACGGTACTGCTTCGGCCTTGGGATTGACAAGTGGGGCGTGCTGGGCAAGTATCCCGAGGCTGCCTCGTCCTTGGAAGTGCTTGAGAAGGAAGAGGCCAAGCGAATCCTCCACGAGTACGACGAGGAAGGTCTGATGCACAGCATCTGGACGGGCGTAACCCCTTACGTCGTCGGCATTTGCAACTGTGACTATGACTGTGGAGCCTACCGGGGATACATTCAGCAGGGAGGTGCGCCTCACTTTTTCCGAGCCGAATACCTCTGCCAGGTGGATTGGGACCTCTGCACCGGGTGCAAGTCATGCATGAGCCAGTGCCAGTTCGGCGCCCAGTACTACTCGTCCGCCCTCGCCAGAGTATACATCGACCCCAGCAGATGCTTCGGATGCGGCGTCTGCCGGGCGGCTTGCCCCAACGAGGCCATCAGCCTGCTTCCCCGGGAAGAGGTCCCCAAGGCTGCAGAAGTCTGGCTGGGGAACGCCGCGGGATGAATCCACGGACAGGAGTGACCCATGCCAGGAATCGCCATCATCACCGACACCGACGCCAGTTTGCCGGCCGATGTCGCGGCCCGCTACAACATACACCAGGTGCCTATCACGGTTCACTTTGGTGAGGAGGTCCTGGAGACGGGAGTGGACATCGACGATGCCCAACTCTTTGAGCGGATTGACCGCGAGGGGAAGCTGCCGACGACGGCCGCGCCCTCTCCCGGCAAGTTTGCCGAGGCCTACCAGGCTGCCCTGGACGGCGGGGCAGAGGCGGTCGTCTGTTTCTGCGTGAGCGGTGAGGTCAGCGCCACCTACGGCGCGGCAGTTGCCGCCCGTGACATGTTCCCCGAACGAGACATCACGGTGGTGGACTCTCGCACGCTGACCATGGCCCAGGGGTTCATGGTGCTGACCGCGGCCGAGGCCGCTCGGGAGGGAGCCTCAAAGGAGGAGATCGTCGCCCGCGCCCTTCAGGTGGGTGAACGGACCAAGGTCTACGCAGCCCTGTCAACGCTGAAGTATATGGCCATGAGCGGCCGGGTGGGACACCTGGCGGCCGGCATGGCGAGCTTGCTGAACATCAGGCCCATCCTCACCGTGCGCGACGGCAAGCTGGACCTGCTGGAGAAGGTGAGGACCCGGCGCAAGGCCTGGGCTCGGGTGATCGAGCTAGCGGTGCAAGCAGCAGGGGGACGGCCGGTGGAGCGAGCCGCCATCGTCCACATCAACGTTCCGGCCGAAGCGCGCCAGTTCGAGGAGCAATTGCGGGCCAGCCTCCCCTACCCCGACGACATAGTCATAGCCGAGTTCACAGCAGGCATGTCGGTACACGCGGGCGCCGGGATGGTGGGGGTGGTGTTGGTGGTCAGCGACTGACGCGGCCGGGCGGCGCCCCGTCTGCCAGACCTGTACTTTCAGCCAGCTCGGAGCAGCGCCGGGAGCAGGTGCTCCGCCACCACGGTCTCCCAGCTCATCCGCCGGCTGACCTGCTGACCCCGCCTTAGCATGGCGCGGGACTGCTTCTTGGTCGCCGGCAGCGTGACTAGAATGGCGCGGGCGATGTTGTAGCCGTTGGCCCTCTCCAGCCTGTCGCGGACCTGGTAATCGATCCCCAGGGCCTCCCAGGGACTGTGCACCTCGAACTCCTCGGGCAAGGTGGTGTAATCCGCCTGAATGAGGTTGGGAAAGCGCCCCTCCTGGGCCGCCTGCCGCACAAAGCCAACACAGCCACAGACGTTGCTCACCACCGACACCGCGCCGGAGGTGAGCGGCTCGAGCTGCGCAATGCCGAACGGCTCATAGACCGACTGCCCAAACTCGACGTCGGTGCCCCAGCGGAGGTCGCTGAAGGTCATGCCGGCCGGCATCCTGGTGCCGCACCGCTCCCGGTTCCATCCGTACTGGTTGACCAGGACGATCTTCGACGCACGGGCCCGCGCGTTCAAGTCCTCGATTCCCTGGTAGAGAGCCACCTCGTGCCCCAATAGATCGCCGTTGCCCTCTTGATGGACC
>JAUVHW010000140.1 GCA_030593075.1 Ardenticatenales bacterium | reverse complement strand
AGAAGGCAGCGAGTACGCCGGTCATGGCAATGAGCGTGGCTGATGGCCTCGCTGGTAACGACTTCTCTGCCCGCGCCCACAAGCGGATGCAGAGACGGTGCCATGAATTGGCACGTGGTCACGGTCTCCCTGAGATCGAGGGCTTCTACGGCATAGACTTGGCGACCAGAGAGTTTGTGAAGGCGTAGCCTCTTCGCAGATGGACAGAAAGGCGACATGAACAATCGGTGCGCCTGCATCTGTAGCTGCGGAGACTTCCGCGCCCGCGATTGCAGCGATCTGTGCGCGGACTGCTGGCGGCTCTGGTGTGTGGCCTCCAAGGACCACGCTCCGATCGCGAACCGCTCGTACATAGGCACCTACGGCATCACGGGGGTCTGGCTCGCCTGGCTGATGGGTCGGGCACCTCACTTGGTCGCTGAGCCCGCAGGCTTCCTGATGCGAGCAGAGGTCGCCCCGCATTGCCACTGCGGTGCCCTCATGGTTCGCCGGCCGGGGGCTTGGAAATGCTACCGCCATGAGGAGCCTGTCGTGAGCTCCATCGCCGAGCGGTTCCCCCGGTCACCGCAGCTCGGGGTGCTCCCATGAGGATCATCTCCTTCGCCTGGATCCCGGCGCTGCCGTTGGGGGTGCCGGCGTGAGACGAGCCATGCTAGTGGGACAGCGGGAGATCGAACTCGAGGGCCTTCTCCGCCGACTCATTGAGGCCGTCCAGGATCTCAACACGGAGCTATTCCGCGACCCTGAAGAGCGAGACGAGGATGTTATCTCTCGCGCCCTGGCTGAAGAGAGCAACGCGATCAATGAGGCAGAGGCGCTTGGCGTGCGGGTACTGCGGTGAGCCAGTCAGAGACCGCACAAAGGCGACCGGCGCTTTGAGGCTAGGCGGGGCGTGGCGAGGCGCGGTTGGGTGAGGTGGTGCGCGGCTAGGTTGGGTCAGGCAGGGATTGGTTTGGAGTGGCCTGGTCGGTTCAGGCACGGCCCGGTGAGGCAAGCTGCGGCTTGGTCGGGCCTGGTAAGGCTAGGTATGGTTCGGTAGGGCTAAACGAAAGGAGTAACGATGGAAACGATTGAGGTCACGATCAAAGGGGTGAGCCCACTCCTGATGCACCGCTTCTCCGAGCAGGAGCAGGCGAAGGTCGCATCCCGTACTAGCAGGCGGCTGGGTGTCGTAAAGCCAGAGGATGCCGCAGAGGAAGCCGCCTATCGACTTCCGAACGGTGGTGGCCTGTACCAGCCAGCGGAACATATACGACAGGCGATCGTCGGGGCGGCAGGTTATCACAAGCAGGGGCGCCGATCAGCAGCCACTAGTGCGGCAGCAGGAATCTTCGTGGAGCCGGAGGCGATCCCCCACAAGAGCAACGAATATGAAGTCGATTCTCGGCCCGTCGTAGTACCAGCCACTCGGGGACGGGTCATGCGCCATCGGCCGCGGCTAGATGATTGGGAGTTGTCCTTCACGATCGTCTATGACGAGAGCCTGTTCGATGAGTCCTTGGTTCGCGCAATCCTCGATGATGCCGGCCAGAAAGTCGGCATCGGCGATTTCCGGCCTTCGAAGCGAGGACCCTTCGGGCGCTTCATGGTGACGGAGTGGAAGGCGAATTGAGGGCAGGGCGAGGCTCGGCGCGGCCGGGCAAGGCGCGGCTAGGCTTGGCGAGGTCGGGTCTGGCGCTGTCTGGTCGGGTGTGGTGTGGCACGGTTAGGCGAGGTCGGGCGTGACTCGGCAGGGCGATGCGATGCCAAGTCGGGTGAGGTCGGGTATGCCGTGGCATGGCTTGGTTTGGTCTGCTGGTGTCTGGCTGGGTCGGGCGAGGTGAGGCAGGGTTAGGATGTCGCCCTCCATGCAAAAGGCGACCGATGTCAAGCCGCTGCTGCTTGATCTGTTCTGTGGCGCTGGTGGCGCCGCGGTGGGCTACCACCGTGCGGGCTTTGAGATCGTGGGCGTGGATATCGAACCCCAGCCGCACTATCCGTTCGAGTTCCACCAAGCCGACGCGCTGGAGTACCCACTGGACGGCTTCGACGTCATCCATGCTAGTCCACCCTGCCAGGACCACTCCATGCTGAAGAACAGCGCGGGCGAACACGGCACGGGCTGGATGCTTGAGGCGACGATTAACCGCTTGCGTCATCATGGTCGGCCCTTTGTCATCGAGAATGTTGTGGGCGCGGTCCTTCCGACCGCGATCGAGCTTTGCGGCTCGAGCTTCGGCCTGGGTGCTGCAGGCTTCGATCTGAGCCGCCATCGCCGCTTTGAATGCAGTTTCCCGATAATGGCGCCTCCGTGTGGGCACCGTAGAGGCAAGACACTAGGGGTCTACGGCCACGGCACGAACTCTTGGCATCGACTCAAACTCGGCCGCTGCATCCGTGAGGCCGAGAAGCGGCAGGCGATGGGCATCGACTGGATGACGCGAGGTGAGCTGTCGCAAGCCATCCCACCGGCCTACACAGAGTACATCGGGCGGCAACTGATGGCGATCCTAGCCGGTCAGAGATGATGGAAACTGCGACATGACACCAACGAAACGCAGCGCCGATATTGACGTGCGCCTGGATGGGCGCTGTATACGCTGTCGGCGCAAGACAATCACCTATTCAGCCCCTGGTTCGGCAAGGGGTATCTGTTCAGACTGTCTCGTTGCGGCGAGGCAACCTAAGCCGAGGCCAGCCGCATGAGCCCCATCAGCGAGGAGGATATGGCGGGCTGGAAGCGGGTACGGCGCGAGGAACGGCTACGGGAGCGGCTGTTTGCACTGCCGAGGCGCGGGCCGGACGCCCCGGACCCGTGCGAGGAATGTGACGGGCAGGGGCACATATCGGTTATAGCCGTACCCCCTGAGCAGGAGTGCCCCCGCTGCCAAGGAACAGGGGTGCAGCCGTGAACCGGTCGCTTTATCACGCATCTCTGACCGCTCGCGGCCTGAGCGCTGCTGCTGAGGATAGCGCTGGTGAATTTGGTCCAACCGCACAGGCCCAGGGTAAAGCGCCTGGGGAGAATCGCCAGCGTGAAGGCCCAGTCCGCTCCTCGGCGGCAGCGCCCGCGCCGGGAGAGGGGGTGCCGCCGTGCTTCCACATGGCCCTACTTGATGACCGCCGGGTACTCATGCACGATGTCTCTGTCTGTGGGGCCTATCAGTCAACACGATTCCACCTTGCCGCTGCCTGCGTTCAGGAGTGGATTAACTGGCCTGGTTGTTGTACCGACGGCAAGCCAAGGGGCTACCCATCCGCTTATGGAGGGCTCGAAACCCCAGATGGCCCGCTAGTCGTTCACACCGACGACCCCGCCGAGGCCGAGGCCGCCTTCGAGCGCGGCGAGCGCTGGGTCTGCACGGGGGAGCTGCCATGATGGTACAGGCCGGGCTCGACGTAACCGAGAAGCAGTTCCAGCGCCAGATCCTCGACCTGGCCCACCTCATGGGCTGGCGAACCTACCACACCTGGAGCAGCGTCCACTCGGCGCCCGGCTTCCCTGACCTAGTGCTGGTCCGCGGCCCACGCTGCATCTTCGTCGAGGTCAAGCGGGCTGGCGCGAACCCGACGCCGGCGCAAACCGAGTGGCTGGAGGCCCTGAGGCAGACGGGGAATGAGGTCTACATCTGGCGACCGGACGACTGGCCAGACATCGAACGAACGCTGAGGCGATAGCGAAAGGAGACCGCCGTGAAGAACACCCGCACGAGCCTCGACAGCATCAAGGTGAAGCCCGACGAGAAGGGGCCGCTCACCACGATCACCCTCAGGGCCCGCCTCTCCCGCGAGGAGCTCGCCGGGCTCTACGACTTCCTGCTGCTCGAGGACGGCGCCCTGGACGTGACGATCGAGAGCAAGCAAGGGGTGCTAGCCGCCTGATGCCGACGAAGATAGCCTGGACGGACGAGAGTTGGAACCCCGTGACGGGCTGTACCCCCGTCTCCGAGGGCTGCGCCCACTGCTACGCCAAGAGACTTTCGAACCGGTTCGGGCGTGACTTTTCGAAGGTCACCCTGCATCCCGACCGGCTGGAGATACCGCTACACTGGCGAAAGCCCAGGATGGTGTTCGTGCCGAGTATAGGTGACCTGTTCCACGAGGACGTGTCCTGGGAGTTCATACAGCAAGTCTTCAAGGTGATGTTGAGGGCGAATCAACACACATTCCAGGTGCTTACGAAGCGCCCGACTCGGATGCGGTATGAACTACGTCAGATGGAGACCTTTTTGCTGGCGGCGGACTTGCCTTGGCCTCTCCCGAACGTCTGGCTGGGCGTCTCGGTGGAGAACCAGGCCCGGGCCGACGAGCGCATTCCGCTGCTGCTGGAGACGCCCGCCGCCGTGCGGTTCGTGAGCGCGGAGCCGCTGCTGGGGCCGCTGGACCTACATCTACCGGAACGGCACGCGGCCCACTATGAGACAGTCCCGCACAAGCCTGCCTACTGCGGCGAGGAGTGCGACTGCTGGTGTGAAGGCTGCGCGCCGAACAAGAAGCCAGCCATCTCGTGGGTCATCCTCGGCGGCGAGAGCGGCGGTCCACCGGAGCGGCGGCTGGTGGAGCGGTGCGACGGGTGTATTAGCGGGATTCGCCCCGACCCCGATTGCTCGGGATGGATGCCCAAGCCGGAAGCCCTGGAGTGGGTGCGCTCACTTCGTGACCAGTGCGCCGCCGCTGGTGTCCCGTTCTTCTTCAAGCAGTGGGGCCCGAGGGCGGGCCAGGGGGTGCTCGTGGACGGCAAAAGGCATGAGGAAATGCCAGCGCGAGAGGAGGCCGTAGTAGCCGCACGGTAGGCGTTCATCGCCGCCACCACGCCCCGCCGGCGCCGACGGGGAACCGAATAGCTGTCGCCCTGTGCGAGAAAGCCGACATCATCGGGCAGAGAGGGTTTGCTCCCGCCCGCTATAGGAGGCCGTCATGGGTCAAGCACTACGTCAACCGGATAACGCTTCGTCATCCGTCACCGACGGGGGGCGGGGGGTACAACCACCGTTACCTAATCTGGTTAAGCCAGTAGAGGTTCCCCCCTCCCCCCCGCGCGACCGCCCTCGAATGCCGCAGGGCCGCGTTGAGGCGAGGGACCTGTTGGCCAGCGTGGGCGTGGACGCCGCTGTGGGTGTGGCGTGGCAGTTCGAGCCGAGCCAAGTCAGGGCCGTGGTGGCGCGCTGGGAGGAGCGGAATGTGGAGGGGGAGAACCTGGGTCCGGGCTGGATCGTGTGGCGGCTGAAACAGGGGCCGATCAAGGTTCGACAGGCTCAGAACGACTCTGACAGAGAGAGTGAGTGGTTTGAACGGCGATATCAGCGGGGCAAGGGGGAGAGCCTACGTGGGAAGGCGGTGAACCTATGACCCGCACCGAGGAGATAGAGGCCAGGGAGACGGCGGCGCTGCAACTGGGCTTTCTAGCATTGAAGGCCGAACAATACGCTCACTGGCCTAGCATCTCCAAGATGTCTGGGGACTGGCACCATATCGCCCTGATAGCGGCGAATGGCTATGACAGCCTGAGGGAAAGGGAGGAGAAGCTGAAGGCAGTGAGGGCGGCGGCGCAGCGCGGACAATATGTTTGGGCGAGTGAACTGGAGCGCATCCTCCAGGGAGGCGAATAGATGGGCAGAAAAGTACGGGCCTGGAAGATGGGGGTGCGCTCGTACCGTGACTGGCCGACTACAAGTGGAGGCGGCGGTTACTCACGGAGAAAAACTAGACCAGAGACTAGACCATGCGAGCCGTGTGCTGGACTTGGACTCGTGCGGCGTAACAAGGACGGCAGTATGCGGCCAGCGGATAGAGGGGTTCTTGACCGCCTTCTGTCGCGATTCTGCCACCCTTGCGGTGGTACAGGCCGTGTCGCCCTGGATGCGCAGGGAGGCGAATGATGGTTACAGCACAGTGTCTTAACGATGAGGGGGCGGCAGCCTATTGCTCACCCTGCTACGAGGCAGTGGTTGCCCAGGTCGCCCGCCTGGAGGCCGAGTTGGAAGCCGAAATCAGGGCCAGAGAAAAGGCAGAGGTTGATTTCGACAGGGAGGCTTGTAGGAGCACCGACCTGGAGGCCGAGCTAGCCGAGGCCAAGGCTGCTAGGGATGCGATGGGTTGGGCGCTAGGGATGGCAATTACCGAAGACCATGTCTTCCGCCATGCGGAGAGACCCGAAACGCACTGCGGTCCCGCGCCCTCCTGTTCAGATGAGCCCTGTAAGGGTCGCCTTGCTGCCCTCTCCCCCGGCGCAGGCGCGGGGTGACGCCGAGGCCTAGGCGCAGGAGGGCAGCGACCAGCCGGACCAGCCGGACCAGACCGACCCAAAGGCTTGACACAGGTATGATACGCTAGAATCGGGAGCAGTAGGCCCCCGGCCCGCCACGACGGCGGGCCTTTTCTTATGCTGATGAACCCAGTCCTAGAGTACGCGGTCGAGCACCAGACGGCTGCTCTGGCCATGCTCGCCAACCGGCAGATCCCGCCAGATGATCTTGATGACGTCTACCAATATGCGCTTCTGAGAATCTTAGTGGCGAATCCGAGGAACCGAAAAGGGCCAGCATCTTACTGGTACAAGACACTTCGCACGGCGATTGCCGACTACTGGCTCCGATGCCACCGACAGCCGCTGCACTTCAGTCACGGCAATGGTGACGGTGAGCTGGTGCGGGACAGGGAAGACCCCCGCCAGGATGTAGAGCACCAGATTGAGGTCTCGGAGACGCTGCGTCAAGCTGAGGATATCTGTAGGGCGGCCAAACCGAAAGAACGGGATGCGGTCGCCGCGAGGCTTCGGGGCGAGCCGATGGATAACGCGCAGAGACAGCGGCTGCACCACCTGCGTCGGCGGCTGCGGGCGGCAGTGGCGTAGGGGTCATTATGTCGGTTTTGTCGGGAGGTCCGGCCCATCCCCAGATACGGGATCGCATCGTCGGGCTGCGGCGCGTCCGGGCCGACGAGCTCCTGCCGAACCCCAAGAACTGGCGCCGGCACCCGAAGGCCCAGGCCGAGGCGCTAAAGGGCCTGCTGGGCGAGATCGGGTACGCCGACGCCCTGCTGGCGCGCGAGACGCCGGAGGGCCTGATGCTGATCGACGGCCACCTGCGGGCCGAGACGACGCCCACGACGAAGGTGCCCGTGCTGGTGCTGGACCTGGACGAGGCCGAGGCCGACAAACTGCTGCTGACGCTGGACCCCCTGGCCGCGATGGCGGAGATGGACGGGGGCGCGACCGCGGCGCTGCTTGAGGGGGTGGAGACGGAGAGCGAGGCCGTGCAGGCGATGCTCACGGGGCTGCGGGACCAGGCGCAGCGGGCGATGGGCCCGGGCGAGGGCCTGACCGACCCTGATGCCGTGCCGGAGGCGGTGGAGCCGGTCGCCAAGCGGGGCGACGTGTGGGTGTGCGGGGAGCATCGGGTGATGTGTGGGGACAGCACGGACGCCGAGGACGTGGCGCGGCTGATGGCGGGGGAGAAGGCATCCCTGATGGTGACAGACCCGCCCTATGGCGTGGCCTATGACGGTGCCCCCGGACACAGGCAGAAGCGTGCAGCGCACCCGCGGAAATATATCGCCAACGACGACCTGGGCAAGGATCAGGCCGAGTTCTGGATGGCCGCCTTCTCGCCCTGGCCGCTGGAGGGCGACGCCTACGTGTTCAGCCCGTCGGGCCCTCCGATCTCCACGCTGTGCGCCTCCATTGAGGCCGCCGGCATCCGGCACCATCAGTGGTTGATCTGGGCGAAGCAGCAGTTTGTGCTTGGTGGCTCCCACTACCACTACCGCCACGAGCACATCTTTTACGGCTGGAGAGGGAAGACGAGCTGGAACGGATCACGGAAGGAAGACTCGGTGTGGGAGGTAGACAGGCCTATGAGGTCATTGGATCATCCGACCATGAAGCCCGTGAGCCTGTGTGAGCGGGCGATTGGCAACAGCAGCCGACCCAGCGGGCTAGTCATCGATCCCTTCCTCGGCTCCGGTACCACCATGATCGCTGCCGAGCGCCTGGGCCGACGATGCTACAGTATGGAGATCGAGCCACGATACGCCGATGTCGCCGTGCGACGGTGGGAGGAGTTCACCGGGCGGAAAGCTGAACTTCTTCACGAAACGAAGGCGGTGTCGGCTTGACTTCCTTCCTGAACAGAGTGAGTTATGGAGCACCAAGAGGACTCAGTAGCCAGGAGGTGCACCATGACGATAGAGGACAGGAACCTGAAGCCGGGCACGACGCTGGTCGCTCGGTACAAGGGCAAGGACTATGCCTGCCAGGTGATCGAGAGCCCGGAGGGTATCCGGTACCAGGTACGCGATCAGGCTACGGCCCACAAGAGCCCATCGGCAGCGGGCAGCGCGGTCACAGGGCACCCCTGCAACGGCTGGCGCTTCTGGAGCATCGAGGGCACGGAGCCCACGCCGAAGGCGGCCAAGACCGAGGAGGCACAGAGCACGGGCTTCCGACGTATCCCCGGCGGCCGAGCCTGGTGCAACTCCTGCGCGGGTGCGTTCAAGGTCAAGGCCGGCACGACGCCGCCCACTTGTCCCGAGGGCCACACGCCAGAGATGTCGAACGGCAAGGACTAGACCAAAGCCGAACACGGAGGGGCGGGTCCCGCTAGGGGCCCGCTTTTCTTATGTCAGGACGAAAGCCGAAGCTCACTCCTGAGACCCAGAAGACCATCGTGGCCTACATCCGCTCCGGTGCCTTCGCCTGGGTGGCGGCCGAGGCCGCCGGGATCGCCGCCAGAACCTTCGAGCGCTGGATGAAGGCGGGCGAGCAGGGCCACCCGACCTACAGCGGCTTCTACGAGGCCGTGTGCGAGGCGCGCGGACAGGCTCGTGTGACGGCCGAGGTCGATGTCCGCAAGGACAACCCCCTGGCATGGCTGCGATACGGCCCAGGGCGCGACAGGGGCCCGGACGCGCGGGGCTGGACGGACAGCAAGGACGTGACGGTGAAGGG
This sequence comes from Ardenticatenales bacterium, assembly GCA_030593075.1. GTDB lineage: Bacteria > Chloroflexota > Anaerolineae > Promineifilales > UBA4811 > JAUVHW01. The sequence continues at coordinate 16 of JAUVHW010000140.1, read as the reverse complement.
CGACGAGGAGGCCCCG
>JAUVHW010000129.1 GCA_030593075.1 Ardenticatenales bacterium | reverse complement strand
ATTGGCGCTAGAGTGCACCACCAGATTCCGCCTGCCCGAGCCCACTCGCTGGGCGCACCGGGTGGCAGGCGGGGCAACCCTGCCTGTGGCGGCCGCTGAGTGAGGGTCGGTTGGATCGAACCGGAGCGGCGGGCTGTACAGTGGCGAGACGGCGGCAGACTGCTACAATCATGCCGTTCGTGACAGCTTGGCGGCCGCCCTACCCCAGCGCTGCTGGGCGCCGCGATGGCTGCGGTCCATTCGTGGCACGGCCGTGGCCGTCGCCACCCATACCGGAGTAATGCCTTGAGCGAAACGAAAGCTAGCCGCCGGCAGATGCTAATCTACCTGGTGATTTCCAACTTTTTGCTGTTCTTTGGTTTCCGGGTCTGGCAGGCCACGTTCAACAACTTTGCGGTGGAGGAACTGGGCATCGGGCCGGCAGGAATCGGGTGGGTCCAAGCCCTACGCGAAGTACCAGGACTGATGGGCTTTGTGGTCGGGTTCTTGGTCCTCTTTCTCTCCGAATTCCGCATCATGGGCCTGAGCGTCATCCTGCTAGGCGCCGGTACCTTGATGATGAGCCGAGTCCACAGCGTTCCCGCCCTGCTGGTCAGCACGTTGGTGATGAGCTTCGGCTTTCACTTCTTCTACCCGAGCAACAGTGCCGTTGTGCTGATGGCAGCAGACGAGCATGAGGCGCCCAGAACCTTGGGCCGGCTGAGGAGCCTGGCAGCGGTCGCCGCGCTGCTAGCCACCGGCGCCGTCTATCTGCTGGCAGACCGGTGGGGCTACCGGACCTTGTTTGCGGCAACGGGAGGTTTGGTAGCAGCAGGAGGCGTGCTGCTGATGCCGTTGGGCCGAGTCAAGGAGGGACTGCCACCACGCCGGAAGGTGGTCCTGCGGCGGCGCTACTGGCTCTACTACACGCTGTCGTTCCTGATGGGCAGCCGCCGGCACATCTTTACCACCTTTGCCATCTTCTTGCTGGTGCGGGAGCATGGAATCAGCGTCCAGACGACGGCCACCCTCTTTCTCATCAACAGCCTGGTCAATACCTATTCTCTGCAGGCCCTCGGCAAGCTGGTCGGAAAACTGGGCGAGCGATTGATACTGAGCGTGGCGTTCGGTTCACTGACTCTCATTTTCCTGGGATACGCATTTGTCCCTCAGTTGACCGTCCTGTACGCCCTCTTTGTGCTTGATAACATCTTCTTCGGCTTCAACCTGGCGCTTACGACCTACTTTCAAAAGATCGCCGTCACGCCAGAGGAAATCACAAGCAACCTCTCAGTAGAGCAGACCATCAACCACATCGCGGCCATCATAGTGCCCGTGGTTGGCGGCACTGTGTGGGAACGCTATGGCTCGCAGGCGACGTTTCTGGCGGGTTCGGGCATCGTGCTGGTCTCTCTAGTGCTGACCCAATTCATGCGCACGCCAGCTCGGAGCACGGCGGTACCAGTCGCAGCACACGAGTAGGAGCCGAGCGTGACCGCAAGGGACGATCCCGGCAGTCCGCCTGCGCCCCCAGAGCCCCTGCTTCGGGCCTGGACTGGCCGGAACCTGGATGAACCTAGAATCGAGCTGCGGCTCGACGATGCCTGTGAGATCGGAAGCGATGCGGGCCGCGGCAACCTGGTGGGCATCCAGCCCTTCATGGCGACTTGGGACTATGCCTCGGAGGCGAGATTCTACGCCAAGCTGGCTGGCTATATGGAGGCGGCTCGCGAGAGAAGATGGCTCAACGAGAGGACGATAGCCGTCTTCCCCGAGTACGTCGGCACCTGGTTGGTGGCGGCCGGGGAGAAGCGAGCAGTCTATCAGTCCAGAACCATCACCCAAGCCCTCCGCACGCTGGTGCTGGCTCACCTCTTTCCTTTCCTCCGGCTGCTGCCTTCCGCCCAGGCAGAGGATCGGGCCAAGGACAGCCTGTTTCGCCTCAAGGCGGCGCGCATGGCCGAGATCTACCACGCCGTCTTTTCCCGCCTGGCGGGAGAATACGCGGTGACAGTGGTGGCCGGCTCTACAGTCCTACCGTCACCCAGCGTGCACCAGGGAGCGCTGGCAATCGGCGACGGTGCACTCTACAACGTCTCGGCTGTCTACCGGCCGGATGGCTCGTCCCACGAAAGGCTGGTGCGCAAGGCATTCCCCACCCTGGACGAGGCCGATTTCGTAACCGGCTCCTCAGTGGCGGAACTGCCCACCTTTGACACTCCGGCCGGGCGGCTGGCGGTCCTGATATGCGCCGACTCCTGGCACCCGGAGGCCTACCGGGCCCTTCTGGCGCATCGACCTGACCTGGTGGTGGTGCCGTCCTGCCTGGTGGGAGACGGGTCCTGGCAGCGGCCGTGGCGCGGATACACGTCCGTCGGGCCCCAGTCCTCAGGTGAGGAAGCACCAATGCCAGACGACGTGGACCCCAAGGACGTCGGGCGGCTCACGGAGGGGCAGGCCTGGCTCAAGTACTCACTGCCCGGCCGGCTGCGCGGTTCGGGAGCCAGCCGGGGCCTCACCACTTTCTTGCGCGGCGACTTGTGGGACCTGGGCTCCGACGGGCACACTATCGTGGTGAACGGACCGGCTGTCATTGAGGCCAAGCACGTCTCCGGGGCCGCGCTAGTCAACTGCTGGCTGGGGCAATTGAACCCGCCGCGAGAAGACGAGTCAAGGAGAGAATCATGAAACCCTCTTCCCGTCACCGCTGGTTTGTCGTAGCCGTGAGTTTCGCGTTCATCCTACTTCACCAGTCGGACAAGTTGCTGATTGGGCCACTGACCACCCCCATCATGGAGACCTTTGACATCAACGAGGTACAGATGGGCGCCGTGTCGACTGGAGCGCTCATCGTGGGAGCGGTCTTCTACCCGCTCTGGGGATACTTGTACGACCGATACGCCCGTGCCAAACTGCTGGCGGTCGCCTCGTTCATCTGGGGCGCAACGACCTGGCTCAACGCCATTGCGCCGACCTACTCTGCTTTCCTGTTCACCCGCGCTTCCACCGGAATCGACGACTCGTCCTATCCAGGCCTCTACAGCATGATCTCGGACTATTTCGGTCCCGAGCTGCGGGGCAAGGTCTACGGGCTGCTGCAGGTGGCAATGCCAATGGGATACCTGCTGGGGATGATCATGGCCCTGCTGCTGCGCGACGTAATCGGCTGGCGGGGCGTGTTCTACCTGACCGGATCGCTCGGTGCTCTGCTGGCTGTGCTGATCTTCTTTCGAGTTCGTGAGCCGCAGCGCGGCCAGAGCGAACCAGAGCTGGCCGATGTGGCGGAGATTGGCGCCTTCCGTTTTGACTGGCAGGCTGCCCGCCAACTGCTCCGCAAGCGGAGCCTACTGCTCCTGTTCGTCCAGGGGTTCTTTGGGGTCTTTCCCTGGAATGTCATCACTTACTGGTTCTTCCGCTACCTGGAAACGGAGCGCAGCTACTCCTCGGATGCGGTGATGGTGACAATGGTGGTGGCGGTGCTAGTACTAGCACTCGGCTACGCTGCCGGGGGAGCAGCCGGCGACTATCTGTTCAGGCGCACCCGGCGCGGCCGGCTGGTGGTAGCCACTTTGGCCGTGCTCCTGGGGGCAGTGCTGCTCTTTCTCGCCCTGAACGTCCCCATCCAGAACCAAGGCCTTTTCCTGATCATGCTCAGCGCCACTGCCCTTTTCATCCCCTTCTCCTCCCCCAACGTGATCGCCACCGTCCACGACGTCACCCTGCCCGAAGTGCGCAGCACGGCCACTGCGATACAGTACTTTGTTGAGTCGGCCGGCGCTGCGCTGGCCCCGCTTATGGCGGGCGCCATTGCAGTCCACTCGAGCCTAAAGTACGCCATCCTCCTCATCTCCATTTCTGCCTGGGTGCTCTGTTCGGCCTTCCTAGCCCTCGCGGCCTTTGTGGTACCGCGCGACATTGAAATGCTACGAAGCCAGATGCGCGCGCGGGCAGAAGCGGCCGGCGCAGGCGGCACGTAGGCCCGCGTGCAAGGGGAACAACTGCCGTGTCCCGCCCGGCAACCAGTTTTCGCGGTGCCTGCAACTGGATCATAATGGCAGGTGCGGAGGCCCGGCCGGCCAAAGTAACTGACGGCCTACCGGTGCCGCTGCGCAGGCTTTGCGGCGGTAAAGAGTATGACGCTCGTTGCCTAATGTCATCTTGGTGCCCGCCGGCATCCGTGTTATGATTTGCACAGTGATAGAGCAAGAGAGATGCGACCGGACGGCCGCCAACCAGATGAACTGCGCCCGGTGCGCCTGACGCCCGGTTACATCGAGCACGCCGAAGGATCAGTGCTGGCAGAGTTCGGCCGGACGCGGCTGCTGTGCACCGCGACCGTCGAAGAGCGCCTGCCCCATTGGCTGCATCGGAGCCAACGGCGTCACGGTTGGGTTACGGCGGAGTACTCGCTTCTGCCGCGCGCGACACAGGTTCGCACCCAGCGCGAGACCCGCGGCCTTCGAGGGCGAACCCAGGAGATCAAGCGACTGATTGCCCGCAGTCTGCGGGCGGCCGTGGACCTGGAGGCGCTGGGAGAGCGGCAGTGCATCGTGGATTGCGACGTGCTTCAGGCCGATGGCGGCACCCGCACGGCCGCCATCACGGCCGGGTACGTGGCGCTGGCCCTTGCCGTGGAGGAATTGATCGCTGATGGAGTAATTCCGCGCCAGACGCTGCGCCAGCCGGTGGCGGCCGTCAGCGTGGGAATCGTAGGCGGAGAGCCTCATCTTGACCTCTGCTACCAGGAGGACAGCCAGGCGGAGGTAGACCTGAACGTAGTGATGACAGAGGACGGCCGGTTCGTCGAGGTCCAGGGCACGGCCGAAGGGGAACCGTTTGGACGAGCAGCACTGGACGCCATGCTGGAGCTGGCTGAGGGGGGAATTCGCCAATTGCTCCGGTTGCAGGCAGAGGTTCTGGGCGCGAGCGGGCAAGTTGGCGCGGCGTAGACTCTTGCTGCTGGCATTGGCAGGCATACTGGGGACGCCGCTCCTGTGGGTCCACTGGCGTTACAGCCGCGATATCTACACGCCCGACACGGTCCCGCCCCAGCGCGTGGCGGTGGTCTTTGGCGCCAAGATCTCCTCCGACGGGCGCCTCAGTCCCATGCTGCGCGACCGCGTCGAGACGGCGGTCCGCCTGTACCAGGCAGGTGTGGTCCAGAAGCTGCTCCTCAGCGGGGACAATCGTGTGGCAGACTATGACGAGCCAGGACGTATGATGGAGTATGCAGTGGACCGGGGCGTTCCGGCCGGCGACATTCAGCCCGACTATGCCGGCCGGCGGACCTACGACACCTGCTATCGCGCCCGCGAGATCTTTCAGCTTGACTCAGCCGTGCTGGTGACGCAGAGATTCCACCTACCCCGCGCCCTGTTCACCTGTGACCGGCTGGGCCTGGAGGTAGTGGGGGTGGCGGCCGACCTGCAGCCCTATACCCGCCGATCGCTGGTCTGGTCCCGCTTGCGGGAGATACCCGCGCTGTTCGCGGCACTGGTGGATGGTGTCAGACAGGCGCCGGCCCCTGTGCTGGGGGATCCCATCCCAATCGAGTAGATGCAGATCAGCGAACTGGCTGCCATCCGCACCGAGAACCTGGGCAAGGTATTCGGCCGCGGCAGGAAAAGCGTTGCGGCCGTCAAGAACCTGACCCTGGAGATCGACTCGGGCCAGGTCTGTGGCTTTCTGGGCCCCAACGGAGCCGGCCCGGGCCTTACGGCCGAACCCAGCCTGGCTGTCTCTTGCGCCCTGCTGGCGGCTTGGCTCGTCGGCCTGACCGCGCTGGCCCTCGGGGTCTTCCATAGACAAGACATTGCCTCATGATCGAGGGCATTCGCGCAGCGTATACCACTGCGCTCCAAGCTAGGAGGAGAGAACGTGTCAAAGGGATATCAAGATGCACTAGAGATCGTCCACGAGTTCACCAAGAATCCCAACTTTGTCAAGCACATGCTGGCGGTGGAGGCAGGAATGCGGGCCTACGCCCAGAAGCTGGGTGAAGACGAAGAACTCTGGGCTACAGCCGGGATCCTCCACGACTTTGATTGGGAGATCCACCCAACGCTGGATGAACATCCGGTCAAAGGGGCAGAGCTCCTCCGCGAACGGGGCTGGGACGAGGAGATGGTCCGCACGGTGCTCTCGCACTACCCATCCGGTACTGGAGTGGAACCGGAGAGGTTGGTGGATTTCGGCCTGACGGCGTGCGATGAGATAACGGGCCTGATCACGGCCACCGCCCTAGTGCGGCCGAGCAAAGACATCAGGGACGTCCGCCTAAAGTCGGTCAAGAAGAAATGGAAGGACCGCTCATTCGCGGCCGGGGTGGACCGGGAGCACGTGGCAGCCGCTGTGGAGGCTTTCATCGCTGCCGCCGGTCCCGCACTGGAAGGCTGGGACCTCTGGCAGCACGTGGACCTGGCGCTCCAGGCAATGCAAGGTATCGCGACCGAGCTAGGACTCGACGGCCGCCTGGCCTGACCACCCTCCCGGGCGAGACTCAGACCAGACGCCACGGTGGCGACCGCTGGGCGCCACAAACGCTGCCCACAGCGGTGCAGTCCGGGTTGTTCTGGCCCGGTATGGCTCCTCTGATATAATCGCTCCGAGACGGCGGGGCGCCAGTGCGCCCCGTCTGCGTATCTGATGTCTGAAGAGAAAAGAGCTGCTCAGGAAATCGAGGAAGCTCCGCGGGCGGGACTGCCGTCTCGCAGGGCTTTCTGGCCCGGCCGTCTCCCCTACTTCTTTCTGGGAGTAGCAATAGTCTGCATCGGGGGCCTCGCTTTCCTGGCGTTGAGACGGGTTGTCTCGCCGCCGGCCGAGGAGACGGCCGGGTCGGCTGCCACCTCCACACGCACGCCTACCTCCTCCCCCACCCCTACCGCTACCGCCACTCCCCGGCCGCCAACGGCGACGCCCACTCCGGCGCCGACACTCACCCCACTCCCACCAGTGAGGCACAAGGTGCATTCGGGACAGACCTGGATCGGGCTGGCCATCTGGTACGACGTCAGCCTGGATAGCATCCTGACCCTGAACGGCCGGACCGAGGCTGACTTATTAAAGGCGGATGAAGAAGTGCTCATCCCCTTGCCCACCTACACGCCAACGCCCGAGGTCACTCTGGTGCCGACGCTGGAGCTGATGGAGGAATACGGGCCGGATCAGTGTCGCGAGCACATCATCGTGGCTGGAGAGACACTGATAGCCGTGGCCCTCGAGTACGAGATGACGGTCCAGCTAATCCAGTCGGTGAACAACATCACCAACCCGGACCTGGTCAAAGAAGGACAGAGACTCTGCATCCCCCTGGTCACCCCTGGGCCGCCGCCTTCACCAACGTTTGGCCCCACTCCGACGCCAGAGGAGAGAGCGCCGCACAGTGCACCGCACCTGCTCTACCCGCCGGCGGGCGTCGAAGTCCCACCAGGCTCTGCGCAGGTGACTCTGCAATGGACGGTGGTCGGTTTCCTGGACCCTGACGAGTACTATATGGTAGAGGTGCGCAGTGTCAGCCGGCCGGATGCCAGAGCCGTGCGGGGACTGGTCAAGACGACCACCTGGCGGCTGCCGGAAAGCATGCAGCCGGCGGTCGGCTCAATAGAGACCTATGCCTGGCGCGTGAGTGTGGTGCGAGGAAAGGGAGATCCGGCTAGCGACGGCTTTGTCTGGGAGCGCTCGGGCTTTCCCGCAAGCTGGCAGAGATTCCTGTGGCTGGGAGTGGCGCCCGAATCGACGCCCACCCCCACTGGGTGAAACAGGCCGGAAGCCAGGCTACTCGGAGGGCTCCTTCTCGTCGGTCTCTTCTTCCGCGTCGCTCTTCAAGCCATCCTTGAACGCTCGAATCCCCTGACCCAGCTCACTGCCAATCCTGGAGAGCCGTCCGACTCCAAACAGTAGAACGACGATTCCCAGTATGATGAGCAATTCAGTTGGCCCCAATCGTGTGAGCATCTTGGCCTCCTCGTATATCCTCTCTCAAGGCTAGAGCTATTATAGCACATACTCGCCCCTTATGCTGGCGCTGGAGTTGAAACGGGGTGGTCATGGGCTAACCCGCAGGGACGTGATATTATCCTGGTCGGAATACAATTCCGGTCGGAACACAGTTCCGGGCAGAGTACGATTCTGGCAGAATAGGATTCTGGCAGAATGCAATTCCGGTTGGAACACAGTTTCGGTCGGAACACAGTCCCGGTCGGAACTGTGTTCCGGTCAGGAGTCGATGATGCCAGCGACCATTCGCGCCTTTATCGCCATCGAGCTGGACCAGGAGCTCAAGAGCGCGCTGGTGCGCCTGGGGCAGGAGCTACAAGACAAGATAGCGCCGCGCACCGTGCGCTGGGTCAAGCCCGCCGCCATGCACCTCACCCTCCGATTTCTGGGGGACACGCCGGTGACGAAGCTCGGGGCCATCGAGAAGGCAATGTCAGCCGCGGCATCTGGAGTGCCGCCCATCAGCTTCGCCGCGACCAGCTTGGGGAGCTTTCCTAGCACCCGCCGCCCTCGGGTCGTCTGGGTCGGGCTGGATGAGCCGGCCGGTCACCTGAAACGGCTCAAGGCAGCCCTAGACCGCGAATTGAGGCCGCTGGGTTTCGAGCCGGAGCGGCGCTCTTTCTCCCCCCACCTTACTCTGGGCAGGGTCCACAAGAGCGCCACCCGGAGCCAGGCGCAGGTGCTGGGCAGCATCGTAGATGCCACCGCGGTGACCGATGTGGGGCAGATGACGGCGCACCAGGTTCACCTGATTCGCAGCGACCTGCGACCGGCCGGCCCCGTCTACACCATCCTTGCCACTGCTCCGCTCGGCGGCGGTACGGCCGGGGCCGGAGAGTAACGGCGGGGCCGGGCGAGAGCGACTCCCCCGCCGCGCCGCAGTCCTCAAGCACCCGCTCCTCGAACCAGAGCCGTCCGGAGCCTTGTGCACGGGGTTGCCGGCAACCGCGCGGGAGGCGACACAGCCTCGGCCTGAGGCAACCCTGGCGCTGCGCTGGCTCAGCAGTACTGGAGGGGGAACAGACCGGCTGCGCATCGGACCCGATCAACAGGGAGCAGTAACCAGCCAGAGTCTGAGGGTGTCGAAAAAAGAACTCACCATGGGGGGCTAGGAACACTGAGATGGGACCGCGCTCCATCCCCTCTTCGACGCCCTCCGGTCTGCCATTTGCAAATACGTGGGAGCCAGTACAATAGAGAGTCAGAAGGCTCAGGGGACGAATCGCAGCTCCCGAGCGCCAAGTGACTCATGGAACCCAAGAGACGATTCCTACATCACTACCCGCTGCTGATTGCTCTCCTTCTCGCTATCGCCCTGCGGGCAGTAATCCTGGCGGCCGGGGCGGTCCCGTTCAACTCCGACGAAGCGGTAGTGGCGCTGATGGCGCGGCACACGCTCCAGGGCGAGTGGCCCGCCTTTGTCTACGGGCAATCGTACATGGGCAGCCTGGATGCCACGCTGCTGGCTGCAGCGATCTTTCTCTTGGGTCAGTCGGTGATAGTGATCCGCGTGGTTCAGACGGCCCTCTTTCTGGGCACCATTGCTACGACCTACGCATTGGGGCTGCGGATATACGGCGTTCGCTGGGTCGCGGCGGCCGCCGCTGTACTGCTTGCCCTTCCCACC
>JAUVHW010000356.1 GCA_030593075.1 Ardenticatenales bacterium | reverse complement strand
ATAGAGCACCCAGTTGCGCGCGTACCACCAGGCCGCGATCACTGCGGCTACGCCAAAGATAATGGAGCCGCGCACCACCAGCCCCCGGGAGTCTTGATCTCGCACCCACTTGAGCCCCAGGGCCAGCGCCACCAGGAACAGCAGTGCCAGCGCGCTCAGTTTGCTCAGTAGGGCCAGTCCCAGCACTAGGCCCAGCGCGAGTTCCAGCCCTCGAGTGGCTTTTTCTTCGACTAGCCGCATGGTGAGCCAGAGGCCAAGGGTACACAGGCAAGCGGCCGCCACATCATTGTTGACCACACTGCTGATGAAGACAAAGTGCGGATTAAACGCCGTCATTGCAGCGGCCGCCAGAGCTATACCAGGGCGTCCGGGTACGACCTGGCGCGCGACGAGAAATGCGCCGGCCACCGTTCCTGCTCCCCACAGCACGCTTAGCAGCCGGACGATGTGCACAGCCAGCACTGCGCCGTGATAGGGAAACGCCTCGTGATCTGTGTGGATGAACACATTGGGCGCCTTGCTCTGAGAACCGGCCGTCACTGCGGGGTGGGCCAGGTTGAAACGCGCAAAGCCAGGGAAATCCGAGGTATCCAGTGGTGCCACTAGAGGCGCGGCGATTAGGTAATAAAGGGGCGGCTGCGCTGCCTCGCGCAGCCACATGTCCTTGCCCTCGGTGGGCTGGGTCGGCAAGCAGCGCTGCGTTGCCAGCACCCGCACAAACGAAAAGTGCCAGATCTCGTCCGGCGCCTCAAAAAGGGGGACCGAAAAGCTATAGACCGCGCCCAGGACGCAAAAGGCCGCAATGATTGCGGCCAGCCCCAACCGCGGGCTGGCCCGATCATCCTGACTCACGAAACACTCCCACGCTGTGATATGGGCTGATCACGTCGTGCAACCGCCTGCTGAACTGCGGTACCTGTGCTATCCGCCACCGGTGGGCGGTGAACTTGACCAGGGTCCACAAGGTAGCAAAGCCGTAGATCACGCTCCGGCCAAAGTTGACCGACGATGCCTCCTCAAAGTAGCGGGTAGGCACGCCGATTTCGGCGATGCGGAATCCGTGGGCCACTGCCTGGGCTATGACCTCGCTGTCGAATACAAAGTCGTCCGAGTTGAGCAGGAAAGGAATGGTCTCTAGCACCTCGCGACGGTAGGCCCGAAACCCGGTGTGTGCCTCGGAGAGCCGGAGGCCCAGTACCAGGTTCTCGCACAAGGTGAGGAAGCGGTTGGCAATGATCTTGTAGAGCGGCATTCCGCCAGCGCGAGTCAGCCCTCCCAGGAACCGGGACCCCAGCACCATGTCAGCTTCACCATGCTGGATTGGTGCTATCAAGTTGGGAACGAGCGTCGAATCGTACTGGTAGTCAGGATGGAGCATCACGATGATGTCCGCACCATCTCTCAGTGCCTCGAGGTAGCAGGTTTTCTGGTTGCCGCCGTAACCTCTGTTCTGAATGTGGATGATGGTCTTGAGGCCCAGCCGGCGGGCGATCTCGACTGTCTCATCTTGGCTGACGTCATCCACTAGGATGATCTTGTCTACCACTTCCATCGGCAGGTCCCGATAGGTGCGTTCGAGGGTCTTCGCGGCATTATAGGCCGGCATTACGGTGATTACGCGCTGTTTGGTCATTCTTGAGTACCTGGCGGCCGCACAAGTACCGGCTGGTTTCTGGTCCTCGAAGAGGGGGCAGGCGGGTGTTGCCACCTCCGACACTTGATACTCATGGACATCAGTCAGTCTACCCGCACTTTGCCCAGGATGAGATAGTCGTCCACCAGGCGGCCGCCTGATGTAACCATCTGAAGGCGAGGGAAACCGCCCTTGGAATCCGCATAGTAAACCCCGCACTCTATCTCGTATATGCCTGGAGGTGTGTCCTCGGCCACAGTGAGATGGTACACCGCTTCCACCACCTGTCCTCGGGTCCAGGTCGACGTTCCCCCCGGCAGCTGGGCGTCGTGCTGGGCGTAGAGCCTGTTGGTCGGGTCTTCCAGATCGCGAAGATGGGTAAAGACGGTATAGTCGGTCTGCATGTCGGCCAGCGCTTGCCAGTAGAGGTTCAGCCTCAGGGTGTCTCCGGGGTGGAGTCGCCGGGGCTGGACCTGGTACCCGACCAGTGCCATCTGGTCGCCAAAGTTGTGGTGGGTCGGGTTTGGGTAGGGACCCTGGTCCCTTGGACGGATCTCGATCTGGGTGAGCGCGACGGCGTCGCGGCCGGCGGCCGTTTCCAGTCTTCCGCCAGACGCATAGTCATACATGCCTACCAGCAGCTCGGTCTGGGCTGGGGCATAGGCCGTCTCTGGCATGTGGATCACGTGGCGGGTGGCGAGTCGCCGGCCGGGCTCCAGCAAGCGTGTCGCCAGCAGACCCTGGCCAGGGAACATGTCGCGCTGGGCAATCGGCGCGCTGATGATCGGGTCGTGGAGGTGTGCAAAGATGCTCCAGTCGCGCTGCATGGACTCTAGCACCTCCCAATGCACGGTCACCTCGAGTTGCCCGCCGGGTTCGACGGTGTGGGCCGCCAGTGAGTAGCCCAATAGGCGCATCCGGCCGCCGAGCGTGACTTCCACTGAGTGCTGGGGCGGGCTGGTAGGGGCGGGCGGAGGCTCGTAGGCCGGTGCGATCCAGGCAAAGGGGGCGGCGGCTGAGACCAGGAGCATACAGCCACCCAGGAGTGCGACTCCCCAGTCCCGTGTCCGGATCCGCCCCCGGCTTCCGAAGCGCTCCGGCAAAAGGCCGAACAGCCCGGCCACCAGCAGGGTAGAGATGGCGGAAATCGCGGGGAAAACCAGGCGCCCCTGAGAGGACCAGGTGATCCTCGCCCAGCGGGCGAGCCCGGCAAAGACTGCAACAGTCCAGAGAGACAGAAGGGCCAGGGGCCACAGGGCCAGCAGGCAGAGCGCCGCACGGGGCTCTGCCTGCGTCACCTGATTTCGCTCGCTATTCACCCGCGGCGGCCGTGTCTCGTGCTTACCTGGAATGGTTCTCCAGGCCGTACTCACCGTTCGGGCCATGTGGATCAGCAGCCCGGCCGCTGCGGCTGTGCTCACCGCATTCAGCAGGCGGTAGATCCACTCGGGCATCGGGACGTTCAGACCACCAAAGAGCCCCCAGTAGGAGAGCGTGAATCCCCACCGTTCGCCCCAAAGTTGGCGCAGCGAGGCGGGATGAGCGCGCCGGCCGAGCACCTCGACGAATGCGCTCCATCCCAGCCAGTCGCCGTAAAGGCGATAGTTGCGGCCGTACCACCAGCCGGAGATGACC
>JAUVHW010000277.1 GCA_030593075.1 Ardenticatenales bacterium | reverse complement strand
TCGGCCGCGTAGCGCGAGTTCTGTATCATGGGGTAGTTGTAAGGCAGCAGCACCGAGCTGAATTCATGCCGTTCCAGGCTGCGCTTGTGCATGGCTGGCGCCATGACGCCGTGACCGGTGACCCCGAGAAAGCGAACCAACTCCTTGCTGCGGGCCTCGATAAACGCTTCCAGCGCCCCGCGTGGCCCCATAGCAGTCTCCCACTCTTTCGGGTCCACCAGCAGATGCATCTGCCAGAGGTCCACGTGGTTTACCTGAAGCCGTTCCAGCGAGCGGTGTAGCTCGTCCCAGGCTTCTTGGTATGTCCGCTGTTCCGTCTTGGTTGCCAGGAAGAAGTCCTGGCGATGCTGCTTCATCCAGGGTCCGATGCGCAGTTCAGCATCGCCGTAGCTGGCGGCCGTGTCAATGTGGTTCACTCCGTACTCTAGCAGCACCTCCAGCGCCAGGTCTGCCTCTGCCTGGGTGACCTGACCCAAGGCTGCACCGCCAAAGATGGCCCTGGTGCTCAGATGACCGGTTTTCCCGAAGGGCTGTTCTTCAATCATAGCCAGTCTCCAGTACCTACGATAACAGTCCGCTTCGCGCTCCCGGTGCATGCCACCATGTGCCGTGAGTGTGGAAAGGCATGCTGCGGCGCGGATGGGAACAGTCTGCTCCCCAGGGATGTTATACCAGCGCTTGGTGGTTGGGTCAACTCACGCCCCTCCCGCGCAGCCGGTTCTTCTTACAATGGTCTTATGATAGGATGGTATAACTGTGCTCGTTTGCAGGCAACAGTCCTGGCGGCGCCATGCTCCCTCCGGAGCATGGCGCCGGAGTCTGCTCAATGTTCTGGTCGGGCTGAGGCTCTGTTATAATAGCGCACCTGTTCAACTGGCTCAACCTGAACGACGGACAAGCACGAGGGAAAATGATAGATGTCTCTGATCTAGCAAAATCCTATGGTCCCATCGAAGCATTGCGAGGGGTTTCTTTCCAGATCTCGGCCGGAGAGATCGTAGGGCTACTGGGTCCAAACGGGGCGGGCAAGACGACCATAATGAAGATCCTGACCGGCTACCTGCAGCCCGACGAAGGGAGCGTGCTGGTAGACGGGCTCGATGTGGTGACTGACACGCGAGAAGTGCAGGAGATGATCGGCTACCTGCCGGAGAACGCGCCGCTCTACCCCGAGCTTTCCATCCAGGCCTACCTGAGGATGATGGCCGAGCTGCGCCAGGTCGCCGACGAAGAGCAGACTGAGTACCTGTCGGAGGCAGTGTATGCCACCGGGCTGGCTGGCGCAGGGGCGGCTGCGGAAGGTGCTTCCCTGCTCACTCGGCCTATAGGTCAGCTCAGCAAGGGGTACCGGCAGCGCGTCGGTCTGGCCCAGGCGATTCTCCACCGGCCGAGGTTGCTGATCCTGGACGAGCCGACCCTAGGGCTGGATCCCACCCAGATTGTGGAAGTCCGTGGCTTGATCCGCCGGTTGGCTGAGAGGAGCACCATCTTGTTCTCCACCCACATCCTCTCCGAGGTGGAAGCTCTATGCGACCGCGTCATAATCCTGATCAATGGCCAGGTCAAAGCCGACGCGCGGCTGTCGGAACTGGCAGCCACGTCGGACGCGGTCCTTGTGCTGGAGGAGGAACAGGCAGGCGTCGAGAGCGGACTGCAGTCTCTCGATGGCGTGCAGGGGGTCGAGCTAGCCCGGACGGCCGATGGCTATCCCGTCTATCGGGTAATCGGCGAGGGCGCGTCTGATGGAGGGAATCTCTGTCCGGCGATCTATGACCTGGCGCGGGGCAGAGGATGGCCTCTACGCGAGCTGCGGCGCGACGAGCGCACCCTGGAGACGGTCTTTAACCAACTGGCTACCGAGGGGGATACGGAACTATGAAGCGAGCACTCTCTGTTACCCGCAAGGAACTGAACGGTTACTTTGGATCGCCGATGGCGCTCATCTTCCTGGGCGCATTTCTGGCCGCCACCCTCTTTTCCTTCTTCTGGATAGACACCTTTTTCGCCCGCGGAATCGCCGATGTCCGGCCGCTCTTCCGCTGGATGCCGGTGCTGATGATCTTCCTGGTCGCTGCCCTGACGATGCGCCAGTGGAGCGAGGAGCAGAGGGTAGGCACGCTGGAAATCCTGCTCACGCTGCCGGTCTCGATGGTGCAGTTGGTGCTGGGCAAGTTCTTGGCCGTAGTGGCGCTGGTCTGCACTGCGCTGGCCCTGACGCTGTTTCTGCCCATCACGGTCTCTAGGCTGGGCAACCTGGACTGGGGGCCGGTAGTCGGTGGCTACCTGGCGAGTGTCCTGCTGGCGGCCGGCTATGCAGCCATCGGGCTCTTTGTCTCTTCGCGCACTGACAATCAGATTGTGGCCCTCATCTCCACCGTGCTGCTCTGCGGCATCCTGTACCTGGTAGGATCCGCCGGGGTGACAGACTTTGTCGGGGATGCCCCCTCCGAGATACTGCGCGCTATCGGCGCTGGGAGCCGCTTTGAGAGTATCGAGCGCGGAGTGGTGGACCTGCGTGACCTTCTCTACTACCTCTCGCTGACGGTCCTCTTCCTGGCGCTCAACGTAGTTTCGCTCGACAGCAAGCGGTGGGGCACCGGCGAGAGAACGCTGGCTCACCGCCGCAGCGTAGTTCTGACCGCTGTCCTGGTGGGGCTGAACCTGGTTGCGCTCAACATTTGGCTCTTTCCTCTCCGCGGGCTGCGGCTGGATCTCACCGCGCAGCGGGAGTACAGTCTCTCTCAGGCCACTCGCGACCTGCTGGGCAACCTTCAGGAGCCGTTGCTCATCCGGGGATATTTCTCCGAGAAGACGCACCCCCTGCTAGCGCCGCAAGTTCCTCGCATCCGGGACATGCTGAGAGAATACGAGATCGCCTCCCAGGGCATGATAGAGGTGGACATAGTGGACCCGGCCCGGGACCCGGAGAAGGAGGCGGAGGCGAACCAGACCTACGGCATCAACCCAACACCCTTCCAGGTCACCGGCCGGTACGAGGCTGCGGTCATCAACTCCTACTTTGACCTTCTGCTCCGCTATGGAGATCAGCACGTGGTACTTGGGTTCCGCGACCTGATCGAGATCGAACCACAGCGGAGCGGACAGGTGGAGGTTCGCCTGCGCAATCTAGAGTACGACCTGACCCGCTCGATCAAGAAAGTCGTCTATGGCTTCCAGAGCGTCGATGCGGTGCTGGCGGCGATGGAGGAACCGGCTAGGTTAACGGTGTTTATCACTCCGACGGCGCTGCCCGAGTGGCTGGCTGAAGCCCCGGAGGCAATCCGGAAGGTCAGCAGCGAGATCGAGGCAGACTCCAGAGGCAAGTTCGCCTTTGAGATAGTGGACCCTGACGAGCCAGGCAGCGGCATCAGTCGCCAGGAGCTGTTCGATGACTACGGCTTGCAGCCCATCATGGTTTCCCTCTTTTCGGATCAGACTTACTATCTGCACATGGTGCTGCAGATCGGGGACCAGGCTCAGTTGCTCTATCCCACCGGCACGGTCAGCGAGGCGGACGTGCGGACCACCATCGAGTCGGCGCTCAAGAGGGCGTCGACCGGCTTTCTCAAGGTCGTGGGGCTCTGGCACCCGTCAGATCAGCCTGTGCCGGACCAGTTTGGGCAGATGCAGCCCGTGTTCGCCACCTGGCGGACCGCAACGGAGTGGCTAGGGCAGGAATATGAGGTACGCACGCTGGACCTGGCAGGTGGCGAGGTCCCGGCCGACGTGGATGTCCTGGTAGTCATCGCACCGCAAGGGATGAATGACACCGAGCGCTTTGCCATCGACCAGTATCTGATGCGCGGAGGGGCGGTAGTAGTGGCAGCTGGCAACTATACGGTCTCACCTGACCAGTTCACCGGCGGCCTGGCCGCGCAGCCGGTCGTGGACGGGCTGCGAGAGATGCTGGCGTCCTACGGCATCCAGGTCGGAGAGTCGCTGGTGGCTGACCCACAGAACGAACCGTTTCCTAACCAGGTCATGCGCCAGGTCGGTGGCTTCCAGGTGCGCGAGATACAGGCACTGGACTATCCGTTCTTTGTGGACGTCCGAACAGACGGAATGGACACTGAGAGCCCGATAGTGGCCAGCCTACCGGCCGTGACCATGAACTGGGCGTCTCCTCTGACGGTGGATGAGGCCAAGAGGGCGGATCGGGCGGTGGCTGTCCTGCTCCAGTCGAGCCCCGGCTCCTGGCTGCGAACCAACATCGACATACAGCCCAATCTCGAGCTCTACCCCGACCTGGGTTTCGCCCGCGAAGGCGACGGGCAATCCTATCCGCTGGCCGTTTCGGTCCATGGGTCCTTTGAGAGCTATTTCAAGGGGCAGCAGCGCCCATCTCCTGAAGAGGGGAGTCCGGAAGGGACCGAACCGGCCGCGGGCACCATCGAGGTCTCTCCCGACTCATCCCGTCTGGTCGTGGTCGGCAGCGCCGAGTTTCTGACCGACTTTGTGTTCGATGTCTCGGCCGGCCTGACGTT
>JAUVHW010000158.1 GCA_030593075.1 Ardenticatenales bacterium | reverse complement strand
GCTGCTACTATGGCGCCGCAGCCCACGGCGCAGAAGGGGCATATGGTGGGCGTCTCCCCGATCGGTTTGTGGAGCTGGAAGCTAAAGGCGCCGCTCGCCAGAGCGGCCCCGGAGGGAAGGAGAAGTCCCCCGGCAGCCGCGCCGGAGATTCTGAGGAAATCTCTTCGGCTTAGATTCATGCTCAATCTACCTCCTCGAGTTCTCTAACAACAATAGACACGTCGATTCCTCAGTCTCCTTTGCACACTGGCAGGCGCGCGGCTCGCGCCGTCGCACCCTATCGCTTCGCGGCGCTCAGTGAGCTACCGGAAGTCGGAGACGATGCAAGTGGGATAGTTGTTTCGACGGCACCTCCCTTTCCCCCTGCAGGGGTGAGACACTGATTCCAGGCCCATAGTTGCCATGAACACGCAGCCAGCAGTATAGGTTATGATTGGCTGCCTTGTCTATGGTTACTTTGACCCATTTTCTCTGGAGATGCACCCCAAAAGTACCACAGTTCTGACCTGGGTTTATTGTGACTCCCTCGACAGACGCTCGGGAGATGGCTTCCACAAGGCCAGGCCGGCCCACCCCTGCCTGGTACTGTGCTGGGAAGAAGGTCCCCCCCACGACGCCGCAATGGGCTGGACTCTCGGCCAGGCCCCTACGCCAGCCCGAGGTCGGCCAGTTTCTCCGGGCCTGGTCGTCCGCTTCCGTCCCAGCCCCGCAGTTCGTAGTAGACCGGCATCATGCGATCCAGGTCCGGCAGCACGCCGGCCGCCTCGCCGGTCGGGCGCGGCTCGGTCAGCAGCCGCTTGGGCAGCGTGTCGTCGGCCGGGGTCACGCCCAGCTCCAGGTTGATCAATCGTTTGAGCTGAAAGAGCCGCTTGCCCGTCGTCAGCACGTCGTCAACCGCCCACTCCCAGCCCAGGGCGCCGTTCACTAGCTCTGCCAGCCGCCCCGGGCCATAACCTGCCTTGATGATGAACTTGCACAGTCCAAGAGGGTTGTAGACGCTCAAGTAGTTCTGAAAGTCATAGGCCAGTTTGGCCTGGCGTTCATCCGATTCGTGGTAGGGGAGCGGCTCCGGGTAGCCCAGGGTGGGCAGCGGAATGCCGTATCCGTTCCAGAA
The DNA here is from genome assembly GCA_030593075.1 of Ardenticatenales bacterium. Lineage (GTDB taxonomy): Bacteria > Chloroflexota > Anaerolineae > Promineifilales > UBA4811 > JAUVHW01. Next base: position 7,229 of record JAUVHW010000158.1, on the reverse strand, counting down.
GCTGATGGCCTCCAGATGGCATCCGCCGCGCACAGCCGTGGCATAGTTGACCGCCATGCTGACAAAGGCGCGCGGGTCGTGATAGCCGACCTCAAGTCCCTTGACGTGGACAGCCAGGCCGGCCGCTCCCTCCCCCAGCTCGGCCGCGGCCGTCCGGACGCCCTCTCCCAGCAGTCGCCCGATGTCCTCCTGGCGGGCGATCTTGTGCACCATTGCCAACATTGCGTCCGCGTTCCCGAATCGGAGTTCCACGCCGCCCGTCTCCTTGGATCCGATCAGCCCCTTCTCAAAGGCCTCCATGGCAAAGGCTACGGCCGCAGAGGTGGAGATGGTGTCCAGCCCGTATCGGTTGCACAGCGAGTTGGCCAGGGCGAGGACTGCCAGATCGGAGACCAGGCAGTTCCCGCCGAAACCCGCGACGGTCTCGTACTCTAGCCCTTTGCCGCGCGGGGTCTGATACTTGCCCTCTGTGACCTGCTCCTCGTGTCCGCAGCCGATGGGGCAGGCAAAGCAGTACTTGTGCCCTAGGCTGATGGTCTGGTCAATGGTCTTCCCAGAGACTTGTTCGACCTCGCCCCAGTTGCCCAGGGTCCAGTTGCGCAGCGGCATGTCTCCTTTGATCTCGGTGGTGACTACGCCGCTGGTGGTGCCGTAGGCGCTCATGGCCAGCGAGTTCTCTTTGATGAACTGGTTCTGGGCCTTGACCGTCTCGCGCAAACGGGCCAGGTCGGGGTAGGTGGGCCTCGACTTGCCGCGCACCACGATAGCCTTGAGCTGCTTGCTCCCCATGATGGCGCCCATTCCGCCGCGGGCGGCCGCGCGTGTATAGCTTGAGGGGCCAACCATCACGCCGGCTAGCTTGACCAGGCGCTCGCCAGTAGTTGCGATTCCAGCTACCCTCGCCTTGGCGTCGGTCTCTGCCAGGAGCGCGTCGGCAGTCTCAAAGTAATCCTTGCCCCAGAGATGTGAGGCGTCCCGCAGCTCGATGCGGCCGTTGACACCGTCGATCCACAGGTAGGCGGGAGTGGCTGCCCGGCCGGTGATGACCAGCCCATCGTAACCACTGAACCGTAGCTCTGCTCCCCAGGAGGCGCCGTGATTGGCCTCGTTCCAGATTCCGGTCAGCGGCGAGCGGCCGCACCACGAAGTGCGGCATCCAGTGGGCGCAAAGGTGCCGGTGAGCAACCCGTTGAACACCAACAGAGGGCTCGCCGGGTCGAGCGGGTCGAGTGAGGGTTCGAGCCGGTCGTAGAGGAGTCTGGCCGCCAGCCCGGATCCCAGCAGCCAGGTGCGCACCTGGTCGTCGGTGATGGGCACGTCGTGCCAGGTGCCGGCCGCCAGATCCAGACTCAAGTATTTCCCAGCGCAGACAGACATGACGACCCCTGTTCTCAGAGATGTGACAGATGGCGAGCAACGGGGCGCATTATATCACGGCCGGGGGCCACACACCAGGACGGCAACTGACCTCTGTCCGGTAGCCGCCTGGGCGCCGAGGCTGACGGCAGGGCGGGCCGCTCGAGTCTGCAAAGCCGCAGGCTGGTGAGGCGGTCTCGCTTGCCTTCTGCCTGCCTTTGCCCTAGAATCTTGGGGGTATACCTGAGGGAGAACATCCGACCCGGTGGAGGAAAACCGATGAGCAAACGCACTGACATAGAACACCCGGCCGCCTTTTACGTGGGCAAAGCGGTTAAGTCACCGCAGGCCGACCCCGGACCGCCGGTTCTGTTGGAGGCCGGCGACCTGACCACTCACGCCGTCTGCGTGGGCATGACCGGAAGCGGAAAGACTGGCCTGGGGGTTGGCCTCCTGGAGGAGGCCGCCCTGGACGGCATCCCTTCGATAGTGATTGACCCCAAGGGAGATCTCACCAACCTGCTGCTCACCTTCCCCGAGCTGCGCCCGGCCGATTTTCGCCCCTGGCTCAGCGCCGATGAGGCCAAGCGGCGGGACCTGACGCTGGATGCGTACGCAGAGAAGATGGCCAAGACGTGGCGGGAAGGTCTGGCCCGGTGGGGGCAGGGCACCGAGCGGATTGCCCGGTTGCGAGCGGCGGCCGAGTTCAACATCTACACTCCCGGCAGCGAGGCCGGCCTGCCTGTCGCGGTTCTCAAGACCTTTGCTCCCCCGCCGAGCTGAACTGGGAGGAGGATGCGGAGGCTCTGCAAGAACAGATCCAGGGCGCTGTCTCTGCCCTCCTGGCGCTGGTCGGGGTAGAGGCCGACCCGGTGCGGTCTCGCGAGCACATCCTGCTGACCAACATCATCCAGACTGCCTGGCTGGAGGGGAAGGCGCTCGATATGGCGGCGTTGATCCGCGCCATCCAAAAGCCGCCCATGAGTCAGCTGGGGGTGTTTGATCTGGACTCTTTCTACCCGGCCAAGGAGCGCATGGAGCTGGCGATGACCCTCAACGCCATCATTGCCGCTCCTGCCTTTGGAGCCTGGCTCAAGGGAGAAGCCCTGGACCCGGCCCGGCTGTTCTGGACTCAGGACGGCCGCCCGCGGGTCAGCATCTTTACCTTGGCTCACCTGGGTGATCGGGAGAGAGCTTTCTTTGTTACTCTGCTGCTGGATCGGCTGGTCGCCTGGATGCGGGCCCAGGCAGGGTTGGCCGGGCTGCGCACCCTGCTCTATTTCGACGAGGTGTTTGGATACCTGCCGCCCTATCCCGCCAACCCGCCGACCAAGCGGCCCATGCTCACGCTGCTCAAGCAGGCGCGAGCAGTGGGCCTGGGCCTGGTGTTGGCGACCCAGAACCCGGTAGACCTGGACTACAAGGCGCTGAGCAATGCTGGCGTCTGGTTCGTCGGCCGGCTCCAGACCGAGCGGGACAAGGAGCGGCTGCTGGACGGACTGGTGGGGGTCCAGAGCAGCGGTTCGCCGCTGGACCGCAAATGGCTGGATGGAACGATCTCGGCGCTGCCCAAGCGGACGTTTCTGCTGCACAACGTCCACCGGCCGGGCCCGCAGCTGTTCAGGACCCGCTGGGTGATGAGCTACCTGAGCGGACCGATGACCCGCGAGCAGGTGCGGGCGCTGATGGCCCCCAGGAAAAAGCCGGCCGCTGCGGCCGGGCCGGCGTTCTGTGCTGCCTGCGGAGCGGCGCTGCCCGAAGGGGCTCGTTTCTGTGCTCAGTGCGGCAGCCAAGCGCCAGTCTCGGCTGAGACGGCTCAGCAGGCAGAGAGCGCTTTCAAGGACGGGCTGCGGAGTGCCGCTGCTCCGGTGCCCAAGGAGCTGGCAGGGTACTCTGCGGAGCCGCCCATCTTGTCAGCCGCGATAGCGCAGCACTACCTCCCGGTACAGGGCAAGGGGGCCGGCAAGCACCTGGTCTACGAGCCGGTGGCCCTTGCTGAGGCGGCGGTCAGCGTGCTGGATCAGCAGCGCGGCGTAGACCACAGACAAGGCTATTTCCTCGCGCTGGAGCCGCCGGCCGAGGGGCACGCTGCCCGCTGGGATACGGCCGAGGCGCTTCCCTACGAAAGCGACGCGCTGCCGGCGGGACCGGCCGAGGGTGCGTTGTTTGCGCCCGTGCCCGAAAGCCTGAACGCGGGGAAAAAGCTGACGGCCCTGAAAAGACAGCTCAGCGACCACCTCTACGTCAACACTCGGGTGACTCTGCTGCATAATCCCCAGCTAAAGGTGTACAGTGAGGTTGGGGAAGAACTGACCGACTTTCAGAGACGGGCCCGAGCGGCGGCCGAGGAGGCGAGGGACGAGGCCGTAGAGAAGATCACGGCCCGCTACGAGACCAAGCTCGACCGGGTCGAGGATCGACTGCGCCGCGAGAGGCGGGACCTGAGTGAGCAGGAGGCGGAACACGGAGGCCGCAAGCGCGAGGAGGCAATCTCGGCCGCCGAATCGGTGCTGGGCTTTCTTACCGGGCGGCGCTCCTCCCGTGCCCTCTCCCAGGCCAGCCGCAAGAGGAGAATGACCGAGAGGTCCCGGCAGGACGTCGAGGAGACCGAGGAACAGATAGAGGAGTTTGAAGAAGAGCTGGAGGAGCTGAAGCGGGAGCTGCAGGCCGAGATCGAGGAGGCGCACGACCAGTGGGCGGCCGTGGCCGACGAGATAAAAGAGTTCCACGTTCGGCCGCGCCGCGCCGACGTTCAGATTGGCTTCGTTGGGCTCGGCTGGCGGCCGGAGTGGCGGGACTAGCCGGACGCAGCGCTGTCCAGTCGCTGGCCCCTTAGCCGTGTTGCCCGCCGGAGCGCCCTCGGAATCATCCCGAACCAGAGGTTCGCAAACCAGAGGTTCGCAGCCCTCGGCCCGAAAGTTCAGGATGCCTCTGGCTCTCAGCAAGCCTGCTGAAAAACAGGGGCACAGGCGGCACCATTGTGTGATTGCCGGCCGGCGCAATCCGGTCAGGAGATGCAACAGGTCGCCGCTTCTTGGTCAATCAAGCAGACGTGTGGAGCCAGCTGTCTCTGCCGGATGCTCGTTTCGTTCAGGCTTCAGTGACGGCCGCGCCGGCAGCCGGACCACCCCACCAGAGCGCCATCCCCAAGGCCGCCAGCAGCGCCGTGGCTGCGCCAAATAGAAAGGGAGCCGATGGGCCAAAGCCGGCCCAGGCCCCGGCGCCGTCCCACAACAGGCCAGCGATGAGCGAAGCAGGCAGGTCCATAACCCCCAGCACCGCGTTGTAGGTGCCATAGGCGGTGCCCCGTAGTTCGGCCGGCACAATGTCGGCTACCATGGCCTTGGCGGTCCCATACGCCAGCCCGTAGTAGATGCCATAGACCGCGTATAAGAGCCAGCCGTGCCAGCTCTGCTTCATCAGGCCAAAGCCCAGGTAGATGACCGCATAGACCAGCCACCCGCCTACTATTAACCGGCGCCGCCCGACCCGGTCGGATAGCGAGCCGGCCGGGGTAGAGACGACGGTGTAGACCAGGTTGAACAGCAGCACCATCCCAAGGATGCCGGTCACACTTGCACCCGTCTCTTTGGCCCGCAGTACCAGGAAAGCATCGGAAGAGTTCCCCAGTTCAAATAGCCCCACGAGGGCAATAAAGCCGGCAAAGCGGCTGCCCAGCCCTCTGAAGCTGATGCTGGGAGGCCGCCGCTTTCCGCCCACTCGCACCTCCCGCGCGCCGGCCGCCAGCGACAGCACTGCCAGAATCGCGGGGATGATGCTGACCAGCACTACGGTGCGGAAGGTAGAAGCCTGCAACCCACCCTCTGCCTGGGCTGCCCTGATTACCAGGATGGCTACCAGCAGCCCCAGGACCGCGCCGCCGGTGTCGGCCGCGCGGTGGAACCCAAAGGCGATCCCGCGGTGCTGTTCCTCGATGCTGTCCGCCACCAGCGCGTCTCTGGGCGCGGTGCGAATCCCCTTCCCCACGCGGTCGGCCCAGCGCACGCCGGCCACGGCCGCCCACGAGTTCGCCCAGTAGAAGAAAGGTTTGGCCAACGTCGAGAGGGCGTAGCCTGCCAACGCCACCCATTTGCGGCCACCCAGCCGGTCAGAGAGCCGACCAGAGAAGAGCTTGAGCACGCTGGCGGTCGCCTCGGCCACTCCCTCTATCAGTCCAATGACGTTGGCTTTCACTCCCAGTGCGCTGCTGAGAAAGAGGGGCAGGAGGTTGATGACCATCTCGCTAGAGATGTCCATGAAAAAGCTCGTCAAGCTGACCGCCCAGATATTGCGCGGCAGGTCGCGCAGGCTGATGCGTTGGGGTTGAGTGGCGGGTTCGTTCACTGTCTCTCCAGAAGAGGCTCCATCATGGGTCTCTACATGACGCTGATCTGCGACCCATCAGGCCCCTTGACCACCTCGATCCGGACCGGAAAGAGTTCCTTCAGTTCCTCAATGTGGGTAATGACCAGCACCCGGTCGAAATCGTCGCTGATGGCGTTGATGGCCTCGACCAACCTTTCCCGGCCGCGAGCATCCTGGGTGCCAAAGCCCTCGTCGATGAACAGCGTGCGCAGCTGCGCACCGGCGCGGCTGGCGAGCAGCTTGCTGAGCGCCACGCGGATGGCAAAGTTGATCCGGAAGGCTTCGCCGCCCGAGTAGAGCTCATAGTTGCGGGTGCCCAGCTCGTCCGAGATGCGGATGTCCAGCGTCTCCGCCGCGCCGCCCGTGACCTTTTCACGCTGGGTCTCAAAACGCAGCTGCATGCGGCCGTCCGTCATTCTTCCCAGCAGCCGGTTGGCCCTCTCCTCTATCTCTGGGATAGCGGCTTCGATTATCATCGCCGGTACTCCGTTCTTGCCAAAGGCAGTCCGCAGCTCGGCAAAGATCCCTCTCTGCTCGGCCAGTTCCGCCTGCTGTGCTACCAGCTCGGCCTGCCGGACTCGCTGGCTCTCGAGATCAGCCAGCCGCTGCTGGGTGGCGCCCACCCGCTTGTCGGCTACCACCTTGGCCTCCCGCACAAGCGCCAGCTCGCGCTCCCTGCTATCCGCGTCAGCCAATTCGGTTTCCAGGCCGGCAATCTCGGCCGTCAGCGCCTTCTGTGTCTCCTGGTCAGCCTCCAACGACGCCTGCCAGCGCTCTCGGTCGGCCTCCAGGTCCTTGGCGACCGCGGTCGCTTCCTCGAGGCGGCCGGCGGCCGTCTCCAACTCGGCCTGGCGAGCTTCAAAGTCCGCGTACTGGCGGACAGCTTCCCGAGCCTCCTGGTGAGCTGCGGGATCGTAGGCCAAGGCGGCGATCTGGGCCTGAACGCGGTCCAGCTCGGCCCGCTCGTCGCCGGCGTACTCCTCGAGTTCCAGTTGGCTCGTCACTGCCGCCAGTTCGGTCCGCTTTACCTCTAGCTGTTGGGCCGCCTCTTTGGCCGACTCGATCCTCTGCGCCAGCTCTGCCTCCCGGCGCTGCAACCTGGCTCCAGCGGCCAACTCGCGCTCCAGTCGCTTCAGTTCCTTCTGCTGGCTCTCCGATTCGGCCGCAATCCCTTCCAGTCGCTGTGCGTTCGCACGCCAGGCATCTCCGCGCGTGGTGCCCTCGGTCTTGAACTGGCCCAGCAAATCCTGCCGGTGGTCCTCGGTGAGAGGTTGCTCGCAGAGCGGGCAGTCGGCGCCCGTCTCGACTGAGAGCATATCGATCTTTTCCTTGATGCCGTCCATTTCCTCCCGTACGGCTTGGTTGCGGGCTCGCAGTTCGGCCGCTTCCTCGGCGAGAGCACGGAGTTGTTGCTGGGCGGCATCGCGCTCCTTCTCCTTCTCTCGGAGGTTGGTCAGTTCGGCCTGCACTACTGCCAGTTGGTTGGCTAGCTCACCGTCAGCGGCGTC
>JAUVHW010000240.1 GCA_030593075.1 Ardenticatenales bacterium | reverse complement strand
ACAGTTTCGCCCCAGCCCGCTCTGCTGGGATTCCTCATGACCGGGCCCAGGCACGGCTATGATCTGCACCGGGAGTTCAGCCAGGAGCTGGGCCGCGTATGGCACCTGGGGCGAAGCAGGCTCTACGCGCAGCTCAAGCAGTTGGAAGGGTCCGGCTGGGTGACAGTGCAAACCGAGTTACAGCCAAACCGGCCGCCGCGCAAGGTATATCACCTCACCCCGGCCGGCCGCCAGGTCTTCCTCGACTGGTTGCGCCAACCCACCCCCAACCTGCGCCGCATCCGCATTGAGTTCCTCGCCCGCATCTTCTTTTTCCAGTGCCTCTCGCTCCCCGGACTGGACAAGTTGGTCGCCTCCCAGAAAGCCCTGCTCCAATCGCGCATTCGCTCGCTGGATCAAAGGGCAGCCGAAACCGACGACCGCTATTGGCGGCTGGTGCTCGCGTTTCGCAAAGGGCAATTGGAGGCCGTTGACCGCTGGCTGGACTGTTGCCTGGAAACCCCGTGATCCTCGTCGAGAACCTCACGGTCCGATACGGCTCCGAGGCCGTCCTGAAGGATGCCTCCCTACGTGTCAGGCCGGGGGAGTTTGTCCTGGTCAGCGGCCCCTCCGGCTGCGGCAAGAGCACGCTGGCGCTGTGCCTGGCGGGCTTGATCCCGGGAGCGGTAGATGCCAACATGGCCGGCCGCGTCCGGGTAGCCGGGCTCGACACGACGAGGCACTCCCCTGCCACGCTGGCGCAACAGGTGGGGCTGGTCTTTCAAAACCCCGCCACCCAGCTCTTTAACGCCACCGTCGACGAAGAGATCGCCTTTGCGCCCACCAACCTGAACCGGCCGGCCGCCGAGATCAAGGAGCGGGTGCGCCACGCCCTGGCAGCCACCGGCATCGAGCACCTCCGGGGGCGGACCGTGCGGCATCTCTCCGCCGGGGAGCAACAACGGGTGGCTATTGCGGCCGTGCTGGCCCTGCGCCCCCCGGTGCTGATCCTAGATGAGCCAACCGCCAACCTGGACTGGCGCGGCGTGGAGCAGATCACCGCCACTCTCGCCCGGTTGCACCGGGAGGAAGGATTGACCGTCATCCTGATCGAACACCGGCTGGCGGCCGTGGCACCGCTGGTGACCCGGATGGTGCTAATGGAGGGCGGCCGCATCGTCGCCGATGGCGGCCCCGACACCCTCTTGGCGGACAAGGAGTTGCTGGCTCGCCGGGGGTCGCGCTACCCATGGCGGGATGCGGAGCGGCGGCTAGCGTGCGCGCCCCAGGAGACAGGGGCAGCGCCGGCCGAGGGGGAACCGTTGGTTCGCCTGCGAAACGTGACCGCCGCGTATGGCAAACAGACCGCTCTCGCCGGGTTGAACCTGGACCTGTACCCAGGGCAGTTCGTCGCCCTGGTAGGCGACAACGGGGCCGGCAAAAGCACCGTCGCCCGGCTGCTGGCGGGCATCTTGCGCCCCCGGCGCGGCCGGGTGGAGTGGCATCCAAATGTCCGCCGCCTGCCCCCCGGCCGGCGGACCGGATTGCTGTTCCAAAACCCGCTCCACCAACTGATCTGTGACAGCGTAGAGGATGAGGTGAGTTTTGGGCCGCGCAATCTCGGGTTGAACGGGGACCTGGCGCCGCTGATGGAAGCCGCCGACCTGACCGCACTTGAAACCCGCCGGCCGCAAACCCTCAGCGTGGGGCAGCAGCAGCGAACCACGCTGGCAGCCACCCTGGCGCTGCGGCCGCAACTGCTCATCCTGGACGAGCCCATCATGGGGCAGGACTGGGCGCACCTCAGCCGCCTGATGGACTATCTCACCCACCTTTATCGCAACGGTCAGACCATCTTGCTTGTCACCCACGACGACCGGCTGGTCTGCCGCTACGCCCGGCGGATCGTCCGGCTGGCAGAGGGAAGGATTGTCTCTTCCGGTTACCTGTCGCAACCGGCGCCGTCAGACAGGCACCACTCGAACACCTGATATTCAGCACGTGACGAATCTGGCTCTGCGAATATCCACCAGAATCGTGACCAAAAAGATCGCAAGGAGGCAAGATCAGAACCATGATACCTGGACATTTTACCATTCGCGATTGGGTTTACATAGCCGTGTTCGGTGCGCTTTGGGGCGCGCTCGAGATGACCCTGGGTGCTCACTTGCACGTCATCTTTCCTCCGCTGGCCGACACCTTTTTCACCGGGCTCATCATGGCCGGGATCGGCGCAGTCATCGCGCTGGTCGGCCGTACCTTTGTGACCAAGACCGGCGCCGTGCTCTTTATTGGGGTCATCACCGCCATCCTCAAAGTCTTCAGTCTGGGCGGGATGGTGATCGGCCCTGTGGTAGCCATCCTGGCTGAGGCAATTCTGATCGAATTGGCGCTGCTCTCCAAAGAACCACCCCCCCGCTGGCGCTACGTCCTGGCGGGCTCGCTGGCGGTTTCCTGGAACTTTTTCCACAAGTTTGTCATGATGCGTGTTATCTACGGCAAAGGCATCAATCAGGTCTATACCAAGATGGTCCAGGACGGCAGCGCCACCCTGAACATGGACGTGGCAGGCGCCGTGCGGGTCATCGTGGTGCTGTTCTTGATCCGGGCGGTGGTGGGCGCGGCAGCCGGTTGGCTGGGCTGGGACCTGGGGCGCATGGTAGCCAAACGGCTCTCCAGGACATGATTCGCGCCAGACTCGAACTGGGGATGGGAAGCCACCTGGGCTTTCTGCTGTGGGCCCTGCTGATGGTAGCGCTGTTACCTGACCACCGGCTCGGCTTGGTCCTGGCGGCGGTGGTAGGTTTTGGCCTGCTCAACGGCGGAGCGGGTCTGGGAGTCATTCTCCGCCCCCGGTTCTGGTTGTTCATCCTCTCCATCCTGGCTCTCGCCCCGTTCATCCTGGGCCAACCCGATGCGCATTGGGGGGTGTTCCCGCTCTCACGGGAGGGGCTGGAGACCGGTTTCTGGATGGCGCTGCGAGCCTGGGTGTTGATGTTAACCTTCAGCACCACGTTGAGCGCCCTCACCGTCTCCCAACTAGTCCGGCTGTTCGACCGGGTCGGGCTGCGCGGGTTGGGTTTTTCCCTGGGAGTGGCTCTCAACCTGGTCGCCGTCTTGAATGATGTGGTCGCGTCGGCCTACCACACCATCCGTCTGCGCGGGGGGTGGCGCCGGCCGCGGCGCAATGCACCGCTCTTTCTGGTCACCGTGGTCGCCAACGCGCTACAGTACGGTGACGACGTGGTGAACGCGGCAACCGCCCGCGCCTTTGACCCCGCAAGCCGATCCGCCCAGCCCGGCTATCAGTTCATCAGCCGGGCCGATAAGGCATTCATGGCCGGGCTACTCGCCATCGCCGTGGCGCTGGCGCTCCCCTTCTGGGGCTAGTTCTCATGTCAGGGCAGGTCATCATCCTGAGCGGGGCGCGCGGCGCTGGCAAAACCACCACCTGCCTCCAACTGGCGGAGGGCGCCCGGCAGCACGGCCTGGATTGCAGCGGGGTGATCTGCCCGCCGCGCTTTGACGCCAGCCGTCGGGTGGGGATTGACCTGCTGGACGTGCGGGGCGGGGAGCGGCGGCCGCTGGCAGAGGCCGACAGCCGCCCGGCCGCGCTGCGCACCCCGGCCTACCGATTCCACCAGGAGACGATGGAGTGGGGGGCGGAGATCATCCAGGTTGCCACCCCCTGCACCTTGCTTATCATTGACGAGCTCGGGCCATTGGAACTGGTGGAGGGGCGGGGCTGGACCGCTGCCCTGGATGTACTGACGACCGGCCGGTTCGACCTGGCAGTGGCGGTGGTCCGGCCGGGCCTTATACACCGGCTCCGTGAGCAGCTGCCGGGCCGACCGGTCGAGCTGCTGATGCTCCCCGCGGGCTCGGGTGGGGACCCGGTAGCTGCAATCCTGGCGCAACTGGGCGCGGCGGTGAAGTGACGCTCCCTCCCCCGTAAGAGTAAACCACGCCGCAGCAAGCTGCGAGGTATTGCCAACGGTGTATCCACACTTGCCCAATCCGGGTAATTGTGTGATAATAGTAACTGCACATAATGGCAATAACAAGGACGACGCAACAGTGGCTTGTGAGGAAGCCTTTTTCAAGAAACTCCGCGAACGCGGGTTCCGTCTAACACCTCAACGGGAGATGGTGCTATCCGTCTTGCACCAGATCGGGGACTTTGCCACGGCCGAGCAGATCCATGACAAGGTCCACGCTCTGAGTTCCTCCGTGGACATCTCGACCGTCTACCGTACCCTGGATCTCTTTGAGGATTTCAGAATGGTCTCCTGCGTTGAGCGAGGGGATGGCCAGCGCGTCTACGAGCTGTTGGGCATGCATGGCCCACATCTTCACCTCGTTTGCAGTGGCTGTGGAAGCGTTATGGGGGCGGAACTGGATCTGGCCCGCCCTCTGGCTGTCTGCCTGAGAGAGGACTATGGCTTCGAGGTAGACGTGAATCGTCTGCACATCCCGGGTTTCTGTCATGAGTGTCAGCCCGTCTCCGGGGAGGCTGCGACGGTCGAGAAGAGGTAGATCATCGCTTGAGGAAGCCACAGGTGCAGATGGGCCGGTCTCCGTGCCCGGCGATCTTGATTCTCTCATATGGGCCTCGACATAGGTGATCGCGGCGCAACAACTATAGGAGGGTGATATGTGTCAGGCAACGGTCTATCTTGACGAAGAAAAGATCATGGAAGACGTCATCTGGTTGGAGCCAACAGAGGATGGGGTATTGGTGAGGAGCCTCTTTGGTGAGCCCAAGAAGGTAAGAGGAGCGATCAAAGGCATAGACCTACTGAAACATCGCGTACTTCTCACAGCAAGCAAGAAGAATCAGTAATCCAGAACACGACTGAGGGAAGTGGACCATGACCGTAATCGAGAAGCTGCGGGTGCTTCTGCCCCACTGGATGGAACACAACTCGGAACACGCCAGAGAATACCGAACCTGGGCGGAGCGAGCCCTGGAAGCCGATGAAGACGTCCTGGCGAAGCACATCGAGGCGGCGGCCGAAAAGATGGAAGACGCCAACCGTGACTTGGAGGGCGTTCTCGAGCTTCTGGGAGGACCTACCGAAACGTCCGAATCGAGATGATTTCACGTTACGAGGGAGGAGAAGTAAGATGAGCGTCGGTGCTAGCAAGCGAAGGGCGCTGTTCGCAGTGACTTGGATCACCGCAGCGGCGATGTTGCTTTCCGCCTGTGCCACGCCAACACCGCAGGCCGTGGGGAACGTAGCGACCCAGGCTCTCAACGAAACCGTCAT
>JAUVHW010000062.1 GCA_030593075.1 Ardenticatenales bacterium | reverse complement strand
CACCGTCAAGTACCTCGAAAGAGAGAACCAGGGCCACACGCGCGTCGGGCAGCACCTGCGGCGTTGGTACGTAGACGAGCTGCCTCAACTCCTCAGCATACTGCGCGGCGAGATGAGCTTCGTCGGACCCCGCCCGCCGGCGCCCTTCGAGTACCAGCGAGAGCTAGCCGAGGGGAACGTGCGAAAGCGCCTGGCTCGAGCCGGACTGGCCGGCCTGCAGCAGGCGAACAAGGGGCGCACGCAGGGCTTTGATAAAGAGATTGCGCTCGACTATGAGTACGTGGCCCGGGTCCGAGGCATGAACTCGGTCCGCCGGCTGCTCTACGACGTGAGCCTGCTCCTTCGAACCCTGCGGGTGGTGGTGGAGCGCAGGGGGCTCTAAGCGTTCCGCCCCTCACTCCTGCCGGTCCCCAGGCTCGTGCCAGCCGGCGGCCCGGCCGCCGGCCGCCGCTCAAGAATCGAACCCCAGGCCCCTTTCCTTCAGGGAGACAAAGCGCCCCCGGCCGATGACGATGTGGTCGAGGACGTCGATGTCGAGCAGCCGGCCGGCCTCCAGGATCTGGCGGGTCACCGCCACGTCCTCAGAGGAGGGAGTCGGATCACCCGAGGGGTGGTTGTGGGCCACGATGAGGGCAGCCGAGTTGCGCCTGATGGCCTCGCGGAAGAGCTCGCCCACGCGGACCGTGGAGGTGTTCAGGCTCCCGATGTAGACTGTAGGCGACGCCAGCACCCGGTTCCGCGTATCGAGCAGGATCACCCGCAGATGCTCCTGCTCCAGCAAGCCCATCTCCAGCATCATCAGGTTGGCGGCATCGGCCGGGGACCGGATCTGTGCCCGCTCTTCCGGTGCGGCCGCCATGAGGCGGCGGCCCAGCTCCAGCGCAGCCTTGATCTCCGCTACCTTGGCCTCGCCGATACCCTTCACCTGGGCCATTTCCTCTGGCCCGGCGCGGGCCAGCCCCGGCAGCCCCTCAAAGTGGGCCAGCAGCGCCTCCGCCAGCCGGATTACGTTCTGCCCCACTCCCCCTACTCGAATGATCACCGCCAGCAGCTCGGCGTTGGAGAGAACGCCGGCGCCGTAGCGGAGCAGCCGCTCGCGCGGCCGGTCGGTGCGCGGGATGTCTGCTATCTTGGGGCTGTATTCAACGTGGTCTCGGTCGGACATCCCAAAAGTCCCGTGGGAGAGCGTCCCCTGCCAAGAGCCCGACTGCCTGGACGCATGGGCACTATACCTGATGCCGGTGCACGCGTCAAGCTGACCACGGCCGGGAGATGTGGTATAATGCCAGCCAGATACGCGGAGGAATCGATGCCTATTCCGTTGCCCTCGCTCAGCGACATCAGCACCTTTATCACGCTGCTAGTGGTGCCTATGGCCGCCTGGGGCACTGCTCTCTGGGTGGGCCTCATCATCTGGACCTTCAAGGACATGCGGGCGCGCTCGCGCGACCCCTTTGCCCAGATAATGGCATCCTTCATGGTTGCGGTCCTGACCATTCCCGGCTGGCTGATCTATTTGATGCTGCGGCCGAGAGAGACCCTGGCGGAGGCCTACGAACGGGCCTTGGAACAGGAGGCGCTGCTGCAGGAGATCGAGGAGCGGCCGGCGTGCCCGGGCTGCTCGCGGGTGGTGGACGACCTCTGGAAGCTCTGCCCCCACTGCCACACCCGGTTGCGCAAGGACTGCCCGGACTGCGGCCGGTTGCTGGAACTGCAGTGGAACATGTGCCCCTTCTGCGGCTGCACGTTGGTCTGGGGGACCTATCCTACAGGCGCCGAGCCCGGCGAGCCGGCCGTGAGTGAGCCTGCGCCCAGGCCCACGGCTGAGGAGCCGGCCGACGCCGCAGGAATGACAGTGCCGCACGCCGGCGGCGCGTCGTCGCCGGCCGCGCCTACCGGTTGAGCGGCCGGACGGGGTGGGTTGCCGGCCGGCAAGGGTGAGCAACATCCCGGCGGTGCGACAGTGGCGGCCACAGGGGGCGGCCAGAGGCCGGAGAGTAGAAGCGATCCGCCCCTTGGGGCCTGGCCGGAAACCCAACCTACCGGCCTCCGCACCAAAGTCGGGCTGCTCCGCGGTGCGCTGTCCACAATGTGCAGGCCGGGCGTTGCAGAAGCAGGCCTGAGCTGGTCCGTGGGTGGCGGCCCGAGAGGTAATCGTGACAAGTAGCTTTTCGGCCGGGCTTTTGGAGCTGTGGCACTCCCTGGCGCAGATTGTCCCCAGCGCCGAGTCTCCTGATGGGTTGGCGGCCGCCGTTGCCGCTGCGCTCAGTAAGAACGTGGGCGCAGGACAGGCAGGCGTGATCCTTCGGACTCGGGGGGCAGCGGCCGATCCCGCGAGCAGCCCGTCTGGTGACACGTACTCCCTCGTCCTGGCCGGCCAGGGCGAGCCCGGGCCCGAACCCGCATACTTGAGCGGAGAGTGCGGCATCCTGGACCAGTTGGCAACTCTCAAGGAACCGCTGTACCTGAGCGCCCCGTGGCCGGCCGAGTACTCGGCGGCCGGTGATCCGCTGCTGCAGCTGGCTCGCGAGAGCCTGGTAGTCGCCCCGATCCCCGGCTCTGATCCGGCGGTTACGCCGGTGTTAGGAGCCATCTGCCTCTTCGATGCGCCTTCCGGCAGGCTCCCCTCGGCGGCCGATCTGGCCGGCCTGGCCAGTTTCACCGGCGTTGCACTCGGCCTGCTGGACAGCAGGACTCAGGCGGCCCGGCAATCGGTAGAATACGGCATCGTCTCGGAAATCGGGCAATCCCTCACTTCGTCGCTTAGTCTCGACGAGATCTTTGAGATGATCCTCTCAAGCGTGCGCTCCGCTATCGACTGCTCGGCCATCTCCGTCGGCCTGGTCGATGCGGAGAAGCGGGAGATTGTCTTTGAAAAGGCGCTGATGGGGCCCGAGTTTACCACGCTTCCCACGCTCCGGCTCAAGCTGGGCCAGGGCGTGGCCGGCTGGGTCGCCGAGACAGGTCAGATGCTGAACCTGCCAGACGCCGGTTCGGACCCCCGGTGGTATCCGGGAGCGGATGCGGACAGCGGGTTTGTCACCCGCTCCATCCTGTGCGTCCCGCTGGTGGTGGACGACCAGGTCATCGGCGTTCTGGAGGCGATAAACAAGCAGAGCGGGCCCTTTACCCGTGCCGACGAGCGGCTGCTATCCTCTTTGAGCGCTTCGGCCGCCATCGCAATTGAAAAAGCCCGCCTACATGCCAACGTAGTCTCCGAGAAACGCCGCATGGAGGCGATCTTTGCCAACATGGGCGAAGGGCTGCTGACCACCGATCTGAGCGGCCGAATCACGACCGTGAACCCGGCACTGGAGGCCATGGTCGGCGACGATCGGCAGAACCTGGTCGCCAGGCCGAGCTGCGAAGCGATTCGGACCGAGTCGGACGCGCTGGAGAGCCTACTTGACCAGATACGGTCGGCGGGGACTGGCGGGGACGCCTCCCACGCAGCCGGCGAGATCATCCGGCCGGACGGCAGGCGCATGCCCGTCCTGATGAGCGGCGCGGCGGCCGTTGACCAAGCAGGAGAGACCGCGGAGATCATCGTCGTCTTTAGCGATCTAAGCAAAATGCGCGAGCTGGAGCGAATGAAGGAGGATTTCCTTTCCACTGTGACGCACGAACTGCGCACGCCGCTGGCCACGATTCTGCTCTACGCCCGCCTGCTGCGCACCGGCAAGGCAAAGGGCGACCCAGAACGTGAAGCTCGCTACCTCGAGATAGTGGAGCAGGAGAGCAACCAACTCCAGAAACTGGTCCGCCAGGTCCTGGACCTCTCAAGCGTGGGAGCGACCCCAACCCGCCCCGGCCGGGAACGGATTCGACTCCACGCGTTCTTGAGCGACCTGGTGGTTCCCTTTCGGAAACGCGCCCAGCAGAAAGGGCTTGCCATCCACGTGCAGGCCCCGGCTGATCTGCCCCCGGTGTCCGGCAACCGCGAGGCCCTGCAGATGGTCTTCCGCAACCTGGTGGACAATGCCATCAAGTTCTCCCCCAAAGGAAAGATCACCGTCAGCTGCCGGGACTGCAACGGACGGGTGGTGGTCGACGTGGCCGATGAGGGAATTGGGATCGCACCCGAGTCTGTCCCCTACCTGTTCCAACGTTTCTACCGCACCGAGGCGGCCGTGGAGCAAGGCATCGGCGGCTCGGGGCTGGGACTGGCGCTGGTCAGAGAGGCGGTAGAGAAACTGGGCGGGGAGGTTCGCGTTCAGAGCCGGCCGGGCGAGGGAACTACCTTCAGCGTCTTTCTGCCGGCCGCGGAAGAGAGAGAAGGCCAGGGCAAGGGGGCCCAGAGGCCTGGGTAGGGCACCCAGGCCGACCGGTGCCAGGGGGCTGATATAGGGAAGCCAGCTTCAGCTAGCTGACAGCGGCGTTCTCTCAACGGCCGCTGTTCACACAGCATCCAGCCGCACCGCCAGGTAGGGTATCAGCATCTCTTCGGGGGTCAGTCCGCCGTGCCGGCCGAGCGGCAGAGAGGGCACGTCCTCCCGGTCGCGTCCCACAAAGGCCCCCCCGCGAGCTACCAGCAGCAGGTCGCCAGCCCGCTGCGCCGTCTCCTCAGTCCAGGGGCAGGCGCCAAAGAGGCCAGCCTCCAGAGCATCCCGCGAACTGAGGGTGGCGAATCGGCCAGCCGTCTGCTGCTCCAGCATCGCTCGCACTGCCGCCAGCCGGCCGGTGCGGGCATGGAGGAACGCTGCTCGAGACTCCCCCGTTGGAGGCAGCAGCAAACCCCGCTGGAGCGCCGGGTGGTCATTCACAAAGAGGGCCTGGTCATGGTCAACGCGCACCTGCCCGTGGTCGGCCGCCAGCACCAGCACTGTCCGCTCCCGAAGCGCGGCCGGCATCGGCCGCCAGAAATGGCGCTCCAACGCCCAGATCAAGGTCTCCACTTCCGCAGCCCAGCCGGCGCCCCCGGGTCCCCGGGCGTGAGAAATAGTGTCAACCGAGCCCCAATAGGCGCTCACCAGAGCCTTCTGTTTCGGATGATCGACAAGGAACTGGCGCATCTGGACGAACATGTCGGCTGGGCTGTAGACCGGACACAGGCTGCTGAAGCCGCGATAGAACATCCGGGAGAGCGGGCTTTTGGCGATTGCGCCATGCACGAACTGGGCCGCCAGCACTCCTTGCTCGGCCAGGAGGGAGCCGATGCCCGGCACGGGGAGGAAAGCCTCCGGGTCGAGCCCCCAATCGGTCAGGTTTCCGCGGCCATAGTGCGGCCGCAGCCGAATCATCTCTGCTACGGTGGCAAACTCTTTCAGGTAGAGAACGTAGGCCAACATGCCGTGGGCGGCCGGGGTCCGGCCCGTATACAGAGACGCCAGCGCCGCGGTAGTGGTAGAAGGAAAGACGGATGTCAGCGGCGTAAAGCAACCGGCCTCGATGACCCGCTCCAGGAAGGGCAGCCTCCCCGTGGCAAGGTGCCGGCGCAGCCGCAGATACCCTACGGCGTCCAGAAGGAGCAGGACGACCGCATCAGCGGCTCCCAGGTCGGACCACAGCTCGGGCGGCAGCGGTGGCGATAGACGGGGTGCATGGCATCCCAGCATTCCGAACAGCGTCGCCGGCACGTTGACCAGCGACCGGCCGCCATACGCCGGCCAGACGAACTCACCTTCGTCTATCAGACCGTCAAAGAGCGGCTCGTCCCGCCCGCGGAGGGCGGTTTCAGTGCTGTCAGCTAGCGGCATCTGATTCCCTTGGGCAGCGAAACAGGGCAGAATGGTACCCCAGCGCACGGTTCAGGGCAACCCCGAGGGCCAGGCCCCTGGAAGCCCGGCCGAAAGGCCCTCTGCGGCAGTCACTCACCATGACCACTACCCACAGATCCCTTCGAGCTGGCTTCTTGAAGGACTGGCCGGTCCACTACAGGCGGGTTTGGGCGGCTGACAGAGCGTCGGCTCCCCACCGGGACCCGGCAGGCAGGGTTTCCGGCTAGACCTCTGGACAAAGGGGTACCCATACGCTATAATTCGGCCCTATCAGGGATACGAGTTGCGTGAGCCGGAAGCGGCTCACCGATGGAGGCAATCGTTGGCAAACACCAAATCAGCACTGAAGCGAATTCGCAGCAGCGAGCGGAAGCGCCTGCGGAACCGCGTGTTTCGCAGTCGGGCGCGGACTCACATCAAACAGACGCGCAAGCTGATCGACGAAGGACGCACTGAAGAAGCGCGCGCGGCTGCCCAGCAGGCGGTCAGCACGTTGGACAGGGCGGCCTCCAAAGGAATCATCCACCGCAAGAACGCTGCTCGCCGCAAGTCCAGACTCATGCGGATGCTTTCGGCCGCCGAACAAGCCGACTAGTCTCTCTCCAACTGCCTAGTGCTTTGTCA
Organism: Ardenticatenales bacterium; assembly: GCA_030593075.1. GTDB lineage: Bacteria > Chloroflexota > Anaerolineae > Promineifilales > UBA4811 > JAUVHW01. The sequence goes on along the minus strand of JAUVHW010000062.1, from coordinate 9,421 downwards.
AGCATCATCTGATGGCTGTAGCCTAGGGCCTAGTGCCCGTTGTTGCCTCGAGAGCGACGCCCACGGTCCCGTCCAAAACACGGGATGCTTCGCGAGGGCTAGGCCACGCGGCAAAGCATCGTTGACAAAGCACTAGTCAGTCAACAGGGCATCGCCAGCCAGCATCGGCGATGCTTTTTTGTGCAATAAGGAGAAGCGATGCGGGTACTGATCACAGGCGGGGCGGGTTTCCTCGGGTCGCACCTGTGCGACTACCTTCTGGCTCAGGGGCACAGTGTCGTGGCGATGGACAACCTGCTCACGGGCAGCATGGACAACATCGCCCACCTGGCAGGCCGGGACGATTTCAGCTTTGTCAAGCACGACGTCACCAACTATGTCTTTGTGAAGGGACCCCTGGACGCTGTGCTCCACTTTGCGTCGCCTGCCAGCCCGGTGGACTATTTGACCTACCCAATCCCCACTCTCAAGGTTGGCGCGCTGGGAACCCACAAGGCGCTGGGTTTGGCTCTGGCCAAGGGCGCCCGCTTTCTACTCGCCTCCACTTCCGAGGTCTATGGCGACCCGCTGGTGAACCCTCAGCCCGAGGACTACTGGGGCAACGTGAACCCGATCGGGCCCCGCGGCGTGTACGACGAGGCCAAGCGCTTTGCCGAGGCCATGACGATGGCTTATCACCGGTATCATCAGCTAGATACGCGCATCGCTCGCATCTTTAACACCTACGGCCCTCGAATGCGGCTGAACGACGGCCGGGCGGTGCCCAATTTCCTGCACCAGGCGCTGACCAGGCAGCCGCTCACCGTGTACGGAGATGGCTCCCAGACTCGCAGTTTCTGCTACGTCGATGACGAGGTGCGCGGATTCTACAAGCTATTGATGTCCGACGAGCACCGGCCGGTCAATATCGGCAATCCATCCGAGATGAATATCTTGGATTTCGCGCGAACGGTCCTAGAGGTAACTGGGAGCAAGTCGGAGATCACCTTTGTGGATCCGACCGACGAGCGGGTGGTGGACGACCCCAAGGTCCGGCGGCCGGACATCACCCGCGCCCGGGAGGTGCTGGGCTGGGAGCCAACGGTAGAGCTGCGGGAGGGATTGGGCAAGACCCTGGCCTACTTTCAGGACCGGATGTGAGATCACGCTGGGCGCAGTTCCCGCTCCCGTTCCAGCTTGACTGGGGGAGCCGGGCAACGCGGCTGGCCTGGCTGGCCCTGGCCCTGGCAGCAGGGACTGCGGTGGCGGCGCTGCCCTTGCCGGTCGCTGGACTGCTGGTGGCAGGCGGCGCCGCGGTGACCGCCACCTTGATCCAGCCGCTGGTTGGACTGACGCTGGCGCTGCTAGCGGGCCCCTTTGGCGCTCTGGAGAGCGTCATCGTAGGGGGAGCCTCCCTGGACTCGAGCCAACTGCTATTGGCGCTGACGCTGTGCGCCTGGTTAGCGCGGGGCGTCGCGCGGCGCGAAATCCGCCTACCCCGGACCGGCCGTGTGGTGGGCGTCCCCCTGCTCGCCTTTGCCGCTATTGGAGCGCTCTCCCTGGTCAGTGCGCCTTCCCTGGCTCTGGGGTTCAAGGAGCTAGCCAAGTGGGTAGAGATGGGGCTGGTAGCCTGGGTGGTGGTAGATCTTGCCGGGCGGCAGGAGGCCAGGGCTGCTCGTTCCCGGTGGATAGTGGCGGCCGTTCTGGCATCCGGGCTGGTTCAGGCACTCATCGGCGTCTGGCAGTTCGGGCTGCGGGGCCACGGGCCGGAGCATTTCCTGATCCTGCATCGCTTCTATCGCGCCTACGGCTCGTTTGAGCAGCCCAATCCCTTTGCGGGATTCCTCGGGCTGGCGCTGCCATTGGCGCTGGGCGCTTGCATCGGCCTGCTGCACAGAAAGCGAAGCGACCAGGCCTCGGCATTCATCCACCAGGCGGCCGGCGTCGGCGCACTCCTGCTGGCAGCTGCTGTCCTGGCAGCTGCACTCCTCATGTCCTGGTCGAGGGGCGGCTGGCTGGGCGCCTCGGCCGGGCTGGCAGCGATGATCGTCCTGCTCCCGCGCAGAGGCTGGGTGCGGCTGCTCGTGATTGTGGGACTGGCGACGATCGCGTGGGCGGGCTTGCAGAGCGGCCTGGTCCCGCAGTCGATCGCCGGCCGGCTCTCCGGCTTTTCCGAGTACCTGGAGGTGCAGGACGCCCGCGGCGCGGACATCACCCCCGAGAACTATGCAGTTCTGGAGCGGGTGGCTCATTGGCAGGCGGCCCTGGCGATGGCAGATGATCGCCCCTGGCTGGGGGTCGGCCTAGGCAACTATCAGGCCGCCTACGCCGATTATGCATTACTCAATTGGCCCTACCCGCTGGGGCACGCACACAACTACTACCTTAATTTGCTGGCAGAGACCGGCGCTCTGGGGCTAGCCGCCTACCTGTTGTTCTGGGCGACTGTGGTGGTGCTTACAGTGCGGGTCCTCCGCCGCGCTCCCTACCCACGGCGGGGGTTGGCACTGGGTCTGATGGGCACCTGGGTTCATCTGTCTGTACACCACCTGGTAGACAAGCTGTATGTGAACAACATCTACCTACATCTGGGCGCCTTGCTTGGCCTGTTGCTCATAGTGGCGGACGAGGGCAATGCTGAGCCTGATTGACAGCGCCTTTTTCTTCTTCGCCAGGCCGGTCATGGCGATTGGCGGCCGCTTTGGCGCCAGGCCCAAGGAGGTGGAACGGTTCCTCAAGTTCATGGTGGTGGGCACCATCGGATTCGTGGTGGACTTTGGCATCCTGAACCTGCTGGTTCTGCTCGCCGGATTTGAAGTGCTGGTGGCCAACACGATCTCGTTCACGCTAGCTGTCGTCAGCAACTTTACCTGGAACCGCCTGTGGACCTACCCGGATTCTCGGTCCAGACCAGCCCAGTCCCAGCTGGCTCAGTTCGCGCTGGTCAACGTGCTCGGACTGGGCATCAATACGCTGGTGTTGTGGGCACTGAGGCCCACCTTCACTACCCTGGTAGGGCGGCTGGGCTACAACCTCGCCAAGGCGATAGCCACCATCGTCGTCCTGTTCTGGAACTTCTTTGTCAACCGGTACTGGACTTATAGCGACGTGGAGTAATGGCACGGATCGGAATCGACTACACGGCCGCAGTCCAGCAGTCAGCAGGCATTGGCCGCTACGTGCGGGAGCTGATTGCCGCCCTGCTCAAGCTAGATACGGTCCACCAATACCGCCTATTCGCCGCAACGCCCGCGCCCATCCCCGCCTCTCTGCTTCCGGCTGCAGGCAGCGCCAGAGGAGGACCGCCGGCCGGGAGGCCCAGGGTCACCCGCCTCCCCTTTCACGACAAGTGGCTGATGCGAATCTGGCATCGGGCCCGGCTTCCCCTGCCGGTAGAACTGGTCACCGGGCGAATTGACCTGTTCCACTCACCGGATTTCACTCTGCCGCCCACATTGCCCCGCACCCGCACCCTCCTCACGGTCCACGACCTCTCCTTCGTGGTTGATCCGGATTCGGCCGACGAGCGGCTGGGTGCATTCCTCAGGCGGGTCGTTCCCCGTTCAGTGCACCGCGCGGACCACGTCCTGGCCGATTCTCAGGCTGCCAAGCAGGACCTGGTAGCACTGTGGGACACACCGCCCGAAAAGATCACGGTAATCTACTGCGGGGTTGACCCGCGTTTCCGGCCGGTCGCCGACGCAGACGCACTGCGGGCAGTGCGTTGCCGCTACGGGCTGGGCGGCGAGCCATTCATACTCTCGCTGGGTACACTTCAGCCGCGCAAGAACTACCGGCGCCTGATCCAGGCTTTCGCTCCGCTGGCCTCCCGCTTTCCGGATCTCTCCCTGGTCATCGGAGGCGGCAAGGGGTGGGACTATGACGAGATTCTCAGCGAGCCAGCCCGACTGGGTATTTCGGAGCGGGTGCGTTTTCCCGGTTTTGTGGCCGACGCCGACTTGGCCGCCCTGTACAGCGCTGCCTCTCTCTTTGCCTACCCGTCGTTGTACGAGGGCTTTGGAATACCCATTCTGGAGGCCATGGCCTGTGGCACTCCGGTTATCGCATCGAACAGTTCCAGTCTGCCGGAGGTCACCGGTGACGCAGGGCTGCAGGCTGACCCCCTCGAGGTTGGCAGCTGGACGGCCGGGATGGGACGGCTGCTGGACGACAGTGCGCTGCGAGAGGACCTGATAGAGCGCGGCAAAGCCCAGACCGGGCGGTTCTCATGGGAAGAGGCGGCCGGGCAACTGCTGTCCGTCTATCGACACCTTCTGGGAGAATAGCCGCCCGCACTCTCCGACTCCCGTGTCGGCGGAAATCGAGTATAATTGCTGCGTCAGTCTAGCCAGGGGTCTGCAAATGGAACCGGTCTATCGGAGTGACGGCGAGGTAGTCGCTGTCATCCACGAAGGAAACCTCTACAACATTGACGGGGCGTGGATCGGTGTCTTGCTCGGCGCAGAGGTATACGGCTTTGACGGGGAATTCATCGGGTATCTGAACGTCGAACGGCGGCTGCTGCGGAGCCGCCGGAATCCGGACCGCGAACCCATCGCACCTCCGGAGAAGCTGCCCCGCCCTTTGCGCGGCATTCCCGAGTTCTTTCCCATGGCTCCCATGTTCAAGCAACTCCCGTACAGCGTCATAGACGTATTCGAGGAGTACGGAGAAAAGTTCGCGTTCATCTCCTCTCGTCGACCAGACCTGGACTGAGTGGATGACGCCACGCCGTTCCAGACTGCTTGAGCTCCTGGACCGCTCAACCTCCCGCGTCATACTGTCTCAGCCGGCCGAGGACCTGGGCCTGGCGGAGACGCTTCCCTTCCCCCTGCTGGCAATAGTCAGCCAGTCGGAGATGAAGACGGCCCTTCTGCTGGGCCTGATCAATCCCCGCATAGGCGGCGTCCTGCTCATTGGACCGCGCGGCACAGGCAAGACCACGGCCGTGCGCAGCCTGACCGACCTGCTGCCCAGTGTGCCTCGCAGCCTGTGCCCGCTTGGATGCACCGAGGAGGCAGTGGAAGAGTGGGGGATGGACGCGATCTGCCCAGACTGCGCAGTCCGCTACGGCGAGGGCGAGCCGCTGTCCGCCCCAGACAGAGTGCGGCTGATTGAGCTTCCCCTGAATGCCCGACTGGAAGACGTGGTGGGCGGGATCAACGAGCGCATCGCAATTGAGCAGAAGCGGGTGCGCCTCGAGCGCGGCATCCTGGCGCACGCGGACCAGAACCTCCTCTATGTGGACGAAGTCAACCTGCTGGACGACGCAGTGGTAGACGCCATCCTCGACGCGGCAGCTCAGGGCCGGTTCACGGTGCGGCGCGGCCCACTTCGACTCACCTACCGCTCCCGGCTGATGCTGATTGGCTCAATGAACCCCGAAGAAGGCAAGCTCCGCCCCCAGATAATGGACCGCTTTGGGCTGCGGCTGGTGGTGTGCGGGATTGACGACAGCCCAATGCGGATGGAGATATACCGGCGGGTCCGGGCGTTTGCGGAGAACCCCCACGCCATGACGGCACAATGGACAGAGGAGACTCGGCTCGCGGCTGAGGAGATTGAGCACGCCCGTGGAATGCTGGGAGAGGTAGAGCTGGATCCAGTCGCTGCCCAGGTAGGGCTGGAGCTGATCCACCGCCTGCGGCTGGATTCGCACCGGGCCGAGTTCACTCTCTTTGAAGCGGCCCGCGCATATGCAGCGGCCGACAGGCGGACGGTGGCGGGCGTGGCCGACCTGGGCAAGGTGGCACCCATGTCCCTACGCCTGCGCCGCAGCGAATTCATGCGCGGCTTTGTCGAGCATCAGGCCCGGGAGACCCGCGAGATAGAGGCCGCGTTTCGGGCCACCACCAAACACTTCCCGATCAAAGGGACTCCCCAGTCCGACGGCGAGCCGGCTACCAAGCAGGAGTAGTAGTGAAGCTGGCTGGCCTCGTCATTCTGGGAGTCCTGCTTAGTCTTTCCGGCTTTTTCTCGCCGTGGTTTCCGCACCCGTCGGCCGGGCTGGCCCTCACCGGGTTTGAGGTCGGCGAGTGGATCAAGTTCGTGCCCGAGGTGCGGGCTGGCGCGACGCACCTGAGACGCACCAACTTTTACTGGCCTCCAGTGGTTGCCGCCGTTGCCTGTGCCCTGCTGGCCGTCAGGCAGAGAGCCCACGGATGGCAGAGATGGTCGCTGATCTCGCTGGCCACCCTCATCAGCCTGGTCCCTTTCCCGGCACTGGAGGAGATCAGCAACCTGGAGGGGATCAGAGCAAACCTTGGGCGATTGCTTCTGGTAGGATTGGGACTGCTGGCAACCGTGCTGGCGGCCGCCAGGAGGCAGCTACCGGCGAGGGTTTGGGGGATGGCTTTGGCCTTGGCCGGTGCCGCCGGGGTGGTTCTGGTGAGCCTTGCCTTTTCAACAGCCGAGCCAATGGTTGAGCGGCTGCTGAACCAGCTGATCGACCCCACTCTGGCCTATCACCTCACGCGCGGAGGTATGGCTCTTCTGACCATCGGGGGAATAGCCCGCCTGTTCGACCGCTGAGGAAAGAAAAGAGGCGATGCTCTGCTGGAGCACCGCCCTTGGCTCGGGATGGAGCCCCCCCACGCTACCCAGGTGCCGGCTGTCCGGCCCAGTTCACAGGTGTTACTTGTGGGCCTCCAGGTAAGTCACCGCCTCGCCAACCGTCGTGATCTTTTGCGCCTGTTCGTCCGAGATCTCCCCACCGAACTCTTCCTCGAGGGCCATAATGAGTTCAACCAGATCCAACGAATCCGCTTCCAGATCCTCTCGGAAACTGGCTTCCATAGTGATCTTCTCTGTATCAACGCCCAGCAGATCAACGACGATGTTCTTGATTCGATCAAATGTGTCAGACATGATTTCCTCCTCGCGTCAGGCTAATGCTCGGCTCATTGTAAGCGGGCAGTGCGGAACTGTCAAGCTGCTTGACAGGCCTGAACCACGTTGGTACACTCGCCCGGCCTAACCGGAGTAACACCGGTTCCACCCACTAGTTACGGTGCCCCATTGACTGAAGAGAGGAAATCGGACCACATCCGCATCAACCTGGAAGAGGATGTGCAGTCCCGCCGGCTCAGAAGCGGGCTGGACCAGGTCCGTTTCATCCACCAGGCGCTCCCCGACCTGGACCTGAGCCGGGTAGATACCTCGACCGTTTTCCTGGGACGCAAGCTTAGGGCTCCCATCCTCATCTCCAGCATGACCGGCGGTACAGCCGAGGGGAAGGCCATCAACCACAATCTGGCAACCGCAGCCCAGGAGGCTGGAATAGCACTGAGCGTCGGTTCACAGCGAGCGGCCATCGACAAGCCATCGCTGGCTCCCACCTATCAGGTGCGCGACGTTGCCCCAGACATTCTACTCTTTGCCAACCTGGGAGCTATTCAGCTCAACAACTCCTACGGCGCGGCCGAGTGCCAGCAAGCCGTGGAGATGATTGAGGCCGATGCCTTGGTCCTGCACCTGAACCCCCTGCAAGAGGCAATCCAACCCGAGGGGAACCGGAACTGGAGCGGGCTCCTCCCGAAGATCGAGGCCGTCTGCCGCAACGTATCGGTGCCGGTGATTGCCAAGGAGGTAGGCTGGGGTCTGTCCGCCCAAGCGGCAGCAGACCTGGCGAGTGCGGGGGTGGCAGCCTTCGACGTGGCCGGAGCCGGCGGGACCTCGTGGAGCCAGGTAGAGTCCCACCGCGCGCGAACGTCGCTGGCGGCACGGGTTGCGGCCGCCTTTGGCGACTGGGGAATCACAACCCTGGAATCGCTGCTCCAGGTGCAGCAGGCTGCTCCCCATGTGCCGGCCATTGCCAGTGGGGGGCTGAGAGACGGGGTTGACGTCGCCAAGGTGGTTGCACTGGGCGCCTCTCTGGCCGGCCTAGCCCGGCCATTCCTCGTGGCGGCCGCCCAATCGGCCGAGGCCACGCTCGAGACGGCGATCGAGCTGATAACCGTACTGCGAATTGCGCTGTTTGCCGCCGGAGCCGCGGACATCTCCCAGCTGCAGGAGGCACCCCTCATCCGTCCCGAACTGCCTACGCAGTGGCCGATGGCGGAATCCGGCTAACCAACGCAGAGCTACTCAGCAAGGGACCGCCATGTCAGCAGCTCTGGAGCATCTCTCTGAACTCCTCTTGCCGGCCATTGAGGCTGAGATGAAGGCGGTGCTGGCCTCAGATGACCCCCGCTACCAGCTGTACTATGGCATGATGCATTACCATCTGGGCTGGGCAGACCAGCAGCTGGGACCGGCGGCCGGCCAGGTCGGCAAGCGAATACGCCCGCTGGTGTGCCTCCTAGTGTGCGACGCCGGCGGCGGGGACTGGGAGCGGGCAGTGCCGGCGGCGGCCGCCATCGAACTGCTGCACAACTTTAGCCTGATCCACGACGACATTGAAGATGATAGCGAGACACGGCGCGGCCGAAAGGCGGTCTGGGCAGTGTGGGGGATCACCCAGGCGATCAACGCTGGGGACAGCATGTTCGCCTCTGCCTTTGAAGCGCTGGCCCGCCTGGTGGATCGAGGAGTCGAGCACCGCACGGTCGCTGAGGCGCTGAGCGTATTCACCCACGCCTGCACCGAGCTCACAAAGGGGCAGCATCTGGACATCTGGTACGAGAGCCAGACGGAGGTGACAGCGGACCAGTATCTGGGGATGATCGCCGGCAAGACGGCCGCGCTGATATCGGCTACGGCCGAGATTGGCGCTATCGTCGCCGACGCAACGCCGGAGCACCGCCGCCACTATGCCGAGTTCGGCCGGAACCTTGGTCTGGCGTTCCAAGCGTACGACGATGTGCTGGGCGTCTGGGGAGACGAGCTGTCTCTCGGCAAGTCAACCGCGTCCGACCTCCTGAACCGCAAAAAGACGTTGGCAGTCGTCTATGGGTTGGCCCAGAGCGCGGAGCTGCGCGAGCTGTTCGGCAAGCCAGAGATCGACGTGCCCCGGGCAGTGGAGCTGCTGGACTCGATTGGAGCCCGGCAGTACGCGCTGAGGACGGCTCACCAGTACTCGGATGCCGCAATTGCAGACCTGGAAGCGGCCGCTGCGGCCGGAAAGGCGGGGGAGGCGCTGCGGCAGCTCACGGCCGAACTGATACGGCGGGACAAGTAGGCCAGAGCGCAGGCTGCGCCCGCAACGTTGCTCCGCGTGGATAGTAGGGCCCCGTCAGCGCCGCTGGAACAGAGCTCGCCGGCCGCCCCGACCAGGTGAGCTACGACCACAAGTACCTCCCAGGCCCGCTGCTGATCCGCGGCACCGCACGAGCTGCCGAGCCAGGTGCGAGAGACCGCTAGCTCTCTACGGCCGGGCAACCAGGATGTCGTCCCCCTCTACCTTGACCCGGTAGACAGGCGCAGGTTCGGTCGCGGGAAAGCTCAGTGCCGCTCCGGTGCGCACGTCAAAGCGGGCGCCGTGACGGGGGCACTCGATCTCATG
>JAUVHW010000372.1 GCA_030593075.1 Ardenticatenales bacterium | reverse complement strand
GTGACTATGAAACCGACGCGCGGACTGTCTATCCCGGTAGACAGGGGCTCGTCAAGGCCGTAGCCCTCGCAGCCCGAGGCGGTGCGGCATGAGCGAGCCTGACTGCGCGACGTGCGGCCACCCCGAGGCGGATCACGGCGTATCGGACAGGAGCAAGGGGGCGCTGTTTGACGGCGTTCACTACTGCCGTTTTGGGCAGGTGCAGGATGGCCCGGATAGCTACATGATCACCTGTCACTGCGGCCACTACGAACCGATGATGGAGGCCTCTGATGACACCGATAGACGAGATGATCGCCACGATCCCGGTCTGGATTCGCCTGCTGCTGGCCCTGCCGTGCGCCGTGGGGCTGGCCTGGGGGGTGTGGGCGACTCGGAAGGACGTGCGCCTGTAACGACGATCCACGATGTTGACCGCGCCTGGGACCGGCTGGAGGCCGCCTGCGCACGCTACGTGGCGCGGAGAGGAGAGCGCCCATGAGCGACCCCAAGGATGATTTCTACGACATGGACCTGGAGCACGACCTGGGTGATGGCGGGCTCGGTTCGGGCAACTGGATGCGCCGCCAGATAGAGCACGAGGAGAAAGGTGGCGGCTGGATTACTTGTCCCGAGGACGAGCTAAATCCCACGATGGCCGAGCGCGAGGAGCGGGCAGAAACGGAGGAACGGTAGATGGCCGAGGCGATTGAACTCAACGGAACCGTCAAGAAGATGAGCCCGAGTGGCAAGGGCTTCCTGCTCAACGAGTACGAGAACTGGTTCAACTTCGGTAGCAAGTACGATGGGCCGAGGCCGTTTGCACCGAACGCTGTTATCACCATCACCTACGAGGAGAAGGTCAAGGCCGACGGCACTTCCAGCTTCTTCGTGCTGAGTGCCTGGCCGACAACTGGGCAGGCTGGCCCACACCCGCAGCAGGTGACGCCGCCAGGGCCGAAGCCTACCGCTGGACCACCGCCGATGCCAACGCCCACCAACGGGCCAGCCCCTACGCCCGCCCCGTCCGGCCCCACGCCTACGCCGCCCGACAAGGACAAGTACATCATGTACGAGGTCGCGCTCAAGGAAGCGCGTGAGTGGGTGCTGGGTAGCGAGCCCGACAATAGCCCGCAGCGGACGCTTGGACACCTCATGTTCGTCGCAGACACTCTGTACCTGAATGCCACCAAGGTTATCGAGGGCGACGTTGACGCGCTGCTGTCGTGGGCCAAGACGTTCATCGCTGCCGAAGAGGCGAAAGGTCCGGAGGAGCCCGCATGAGTGCGCCCCACCCCTGTATCGTCTGCGGTGTACCGCTGCTTGTGCCTAACCCTACATGCTCGAAGTGCCATCGAGAGTACCGCCTCGTGATGGCCAAGGTGAAGAACCCGTGACCGACCTCTCCGCCCCGTGCCTTCGCTGTGGCGGCCCAGCAGGCCCACAGACGCACCACGGTCGGCCTGACAACCCGCAGATGGGCAAAGGCGCTGGTGGGGCCAAAGACTGGCCTGACCATGATCTGTACGCCGTCTGCGACCGCGACCACAAAGCCCTCCACGCCAAGAAGTGGAGTTTCCGCGTGACCGACGGCATGGTGGAGCTGCTGGCCCCTGGCGATGACCAGTGGGTGATAGGCCGGCGCGGGCTGGTGCTCTCGGAGGAAGAAGTCTGCGTCAACTGCCATCACTGGCGCAAGGATCATAGCATCACCAAGGACGAGACAAGCTGGCTATGTTTCCACGATGGCTGCCTCTGCGAAGCATTCGCCGTTGACAACCTCCTGCTCTCCGACATCGCGCTTTCTGAGGCGTGGGCCAAGGCCGACAGTACGGCAGTGACCGCCCTTCAGCAACAGTGCGAGATCGCCGACGCCCTTCGACAGCGCTACTCCCACACCACCCACAAGTGGTACGAGCGGGCGGCGGAGATCCTGGGCGAGCAGGGCAAGCACGTCCACTGGCGCCGCGTGTACGAACGCTGCGACCTCATGGCGCTGTTCGGTCCCACAGAGGAGCACCCAAAGGGGCGCTGGGAAGCGATGGAGAAGCTGGGCATGACGGTGGCGCTGGCTATCACCAGGCTGCCGGCGGAGGCGAGGCCCGCCGCGCTGGAGCTGGCCCTGGACATGAACGCCGAGTTCAAACCGGCGAAGGAGATTTCGGCAGCCATAAAAGGCGACATTGCGGAAAGCGCAAAAGAGACGTGTGTCTGCGGCGAGGGCGAGGGCTGCGGGCACGAGCATCGGCGAAAGGGAGCCTGAGATGGCCCTAGGCTTGCTGCGACGCGACGGGTACTACTACCACCGTTCCCCTACGGGAGCGCCGCTGTGGGCGGCCTGCCGCCGGGAGATGCTACAGGAGCGAGTCTCGCCGGGCCAGGGCCAAGAGAAGAGATTGCGCGAGGAGGAGAGTGTGGTGGCATTTGTGGCGCGCGGCTTGTCGCCCTGCCCAACTTGCTGGCCCAAGGAGGCTATCTGAAACGCCACGCGCTGCTGCTGATCCTTGCAGCGGCGCTCATCACGGGAGGAACGCATGGACTTTCTAATAGTAGCGACGACGCTGGGGATCGTGGCCGCAGTATGGGGCGTAGTGTTGGTCGTACTGATCGCATGGCGCGCAGTTGGCCGACTCCGGCTCCAACGCCGGACCGAGGCGCGGCTGCACGAAGAGGGCAAGAAGCGACTACTGCGGGCACGGGACAAGGTGAAGGCGGAACTGCGGACCAATGGTTCGGGCTCGTCGGAGCGTTCCGCGCAGCCTTCGGCGACCGATGGGAATACGCGTGGGAGGTAGCGCGCTGTGAGTCTGGTGGGTTCCAATCAGATGTCCTTTACGGTCCCCGGCGGGGTGCTGCTGGTGAGCTGGGACTCTTCCAGTTGCATCCGCGAGGGGTGTTACCTAGTTTCTGGGCTGCGGGCTTTGATGATCCTTTCGACCCCTACCAACAGATTCGGCACGTCGCTGTCTACACAGCTGACAACGGATGGGGAGCGTGGACGTGCGCGGCAATAGTCTCGGGACGGTGAAGCCATGAGCGAGTCACTAATGGGGGATGCTGCGGTAATACGAGCTGGCGATTGGGAAGAAG
>JAUVHW010000211.1 GCA_030593075.1 Ardenticatenales bacterium | reverse complement strand
ACGGATGCTCACGGATGGGGTTCGGCGTGATCCGCACGGCCGGCGACACAGCTCTGGGCGCTCTCCTTCTCTCATCGCGGAGCACGCAGGGAGCGCAGACGTCACCTGTTTGTCTCCGCGTTCTCAGCGCTCTCTGCGGTGAGAGTTCTCCTGGGCAGTGGAATCCCTCTATCCGGCGTATCCGGCGGATGCGGTGACAATCCGTGTCGAGCGCACGGCCGACGAAAGACCTCCGAGGTGTTGCAGGGCTTGAAGGTCTCACGGATGTCGGCCGCGCAGCATCGCCTTCAGGAGCCAGCCCCCGTATCCTTCACGGTGATCCGCCCTGTCGAACCATCTACCTGGACACGCTGCCCGGTTTGCAGGCGAGTGGTGGCCTGGTGGACACTGACCACCGCAGGGATGCCATACTCCCGCGCCACGATGGCACCGTGGGTCATCATGCCGCCGAGCTCCATCACCAGGCCGCTGGCTGCGAGGAACAGCGGCGTCCACGCCGGGTCAGTGGCAGGGCAGACCAGGATCTCTCCAGGGAGCAGGTTTGCGCTGTGGGGATCGAGCACCACCCTGACAACCCCCTCCACTATTCCTGGGGAGACAGGACTACCTTTGAGGGTGCCCTCTTCCCCCTCGGGAGCAGTCAGTCCCTCGTAAAACGCTCGTCCATCGCTGAGCAACAAGCGAGGGATCTGCTTGCGAAGAATCTCCCGGCCGTAGCTTGCCCGCCGTTCGGTGATGAGCGCCTCCCAATCACGGCTTTCGCCGCAGGCGAAAGCCTCCAACTCGTCGAGACGCAGAAAGAACAGGTCATCCGGCTGTCTCAGAACGCCGGCATCCACCAGCTCCTGCCCGCCCTGGAGCAATCCCTGACGGATGATGCCCATCATCTGTATGATGAAGAACTTGGGGCTTTCGCGCAGGCCAGCCAGGGCGCGCACACGTCTCGCTGCCGCCCGGATGATTCTGGCCTTCAGCGCACCGCCGCGGGTCTGGCGAGCGACGGCCGTCAGTCTGGCAATAGCGGCCTCGGCTGCCTGCTCACCGCGCTGGAATACGGCATCGGGAGCCAGCGATTCGTCTTCTATTTGCAGGTAGCTCTGCATGATCTGCATGATATGGATGGGGTTTTCGCGCCAGCGGGGGTGACCGATGTCGATCTCTCCCAGGCCGCGCATACCGTAACGTTCGAGGAAACCGGCGACGGCTTGCTGCGCTGTCTCGGAGAGGCTCCCGTTCAGGTATTGGGCTTCCAGGTCTCCCACGGCGGTGTTCTGCACGTGTTGGAGCGCGCTAACGTCGGTGCGGATGGCGCTGGCGCTCTCCCACAGCGCCAGGCCCATTTCGGTGGTGACGTTATTGGGCAGGCCCCGGGTTACTTCCAGGGCCAGGTCTCCTGAGCCTGTGAGGTGGTTGGCCATTTGGTTGAGTGTGTAGAGCGGAACAAGCCCGGCGGCCGCTCCTGTAGCGATCTCCGGCACGGCGAACGGGAACGCATCGTAGAGTTCGCGGCACAGCGCGACGCGTTGAGTGAGGGTGGTTTTGCTGTCCGGGGGACGCGCACTTCTGGCTCGTAGTCTGGCGATCTCTCGTTCCAGTTGGCGATGGATTCGCTCGGCCTCGCCGTCTGGATTGCGAGCGCTGTGCCATATGCGCTTGAACATCTGGGCAGCAAACCTGCCGACGCGCCAGAAGGTGCTGAGCCGCAAACGACCTGTCCCAGCGCCCAGCCCGGGGTCATCCACCAGCTGGACCAGGGCCTGAAGGGTGCCGGGTTCGATCCCGGCGAAGAACTTGACGAGGGCCTTCTTCCCAATAGGGTGCCGGAGTATCGGGGTAATGTTTCCCCATAGCCGTTCGCCGGCAACTGCAATTGCTCCCTGGGTTTCGTGGGTCACGTCAAAGCCAAACAGGCTGCCCCCACCTGCAAAGATCAACTGGATGGCGTCTTGTCCCAGTGGCGTGAGCGGTTCGAGGATGCCCTGCAACGCGCCGAACGAGAACAGCACCTGGAGCGGTTCTGGCCCCATGCCCGCCGGTATGGGAAAGAGCGAGGTGATGGGCCGAGATTGCAGCAGGTGAAGCTGTCCATCAGCCCAGGCCCACTCGATGTCTTGCGGAAAGCCGAATAGCTGGGCCACTTGGTGCCCCATCTCGGTCAGCGCAAGAACCTGTTCGTCGGGCAGAGTTTGCTGTCCGGCCGCATCGATTTCTTCGGTGACAGTGCCGCCGTCTCGCTTGCCGCGGACGGCGATGGCTTTCGCGCCCAGGGTCCTGCTGATGATCTGTCCTTGCCGTGTATCCACCACATAATGGTCAGGTTCCACGTGCCCGCCGACCAGCGCCTCACCCAGCCCCAAGGTGGCGTCGATCACTGTCTCGGTGCGCAGGCCGGAGAGCGGGTTGGCGGTGAACAGTACGCCCGAGGCCTCGGCCTGCACCATCTCCTGCACCACCACGGCCAGGGCAACGTCGTCGTGGGGAATCCCATTGCGGAAGCGATAGCCAATGGCCCGCGCCGTCCACAGGCTGCTCCAGCAGTTGACCGCGGCCTCAAGCAAGGCCTCCTCGCCAACCACGTTGAGAAAGGTGTCCTGCTGACCGGCAAAGGACGTGTCGGGGAGGTCTTCGGCCGTGGCGGAGGAACGAACGGCTACCGGGGCTGCGGCCAGGGAGTCGTAAGCCTCCCGCAACGGAGCTGCCAGTTCCAGGGGAATCCCTCCCTCGGAGAACCAGGCCCGAATCCCGTTGGATGCCGCCTTGAGGGCAGCCGGATCGTCGGGTCGGATAACCGCCACCCGCCTCTGAATCCGGTCCCGCAGGTTGTTGGCCTCCACATAGGCGCGGTAGGCCTGGGTCGTGATCAGGAATCCGCCTGGGACAGAGAAGCCGGCCCGGGCGAGCTTTGCCAGGTTGGCCCCCTTGCCACCGACGTTCTCCAGACTGGCGTCCTTGGTCTGAAGAGGAAGGATCAAGCGCTGCGTCATCCTGTCTTTCTTCTTGACTCCATCAACGTTCGAGAAACAGTGGTCCGATGAATTGGGCCAGTATGCGTGCGGTGGTAGCCGAGGACCTGTCGCTCACTCTCTCAGGTAGTACGGTTTTGTCAGAACCTAAACCAACCCACCCTGCCGCAACCACCGATTGGTCTCACGGATGACCGCGTCCAAGTGCGGAAGATCAGGCATCTGGCCGCGCAGACGTGGCTCCCACAAGCGCCGGAACGTACCCTGCTTGCGCGCCAGCACATCGCCCAGAGCGGCCAGGTCCACTCCCTTGTGCGCCATCTTTTCTCCCAGTCGGAATGACACGGCCTCAGCGTCGGCCAGACGGTGGGCGAGCATGTAATGAACGTCGTATAGGTCACG
The DNA here is from genome assembly GCA_030593075.1 of Ardenticatenales bacterium. Lineage (GTDB taxonomy): Bacteria > Chloroflexota > Anaerolineae > Promineifilales > UBA4811 > JAUVHW01. The sequence goes on along the minus strand of JAUVHW010000211.1, from coordinate 2,627 downwards.
AGGCTCGGTGCGGCCCAGCAAGGCGCACAACTTTTCCGCCAGAATCTCTTCCGGCGAGTAGACATGGAGCGTCTCGGCCCGCCCCCGGCAATCACTGTACGGCACCTGGAGCGGGGCCTCAATCAGGGGGAACAGCAACAGCTCATCATGGGTAAAGTCGGTCTTGAGAAAACGGCCGCTCAAATCACCTCGCAACGGACCGACGTAATTCAGGTAGAGCGTCGGGTTGCCGGTCTGGTACGTCTCCACCCGGCGCACGGCCAGCGTGATATTGACCTCGCGCCGAAGCCAGGGAAACAGGGCCTCTATCTCAACGATCAGCTCTTGGTTTGAGATGTCGTCGAGTAATGTGAAATCAAGGTCTTCGGAGAAGCGGTAGTCCGGCTCGTAGACCTTTTTGAGAGCCGTGCCGCCTTTGAACACCAGCCGGTCGCGAAGGGGCGAGTTGGCGACGGCCAGCAATGTCCACGTCAGCACATAGTCCTTTTCAATGGTCTTGTCACCCAAGCCCAGCCGGTGAGCCAGGCGAGCGATCTCTCCAGGTCGTATCATCGTTATGTCCTGACGACGGCCTGCAACGTCTCCGGTTCCAAATTGAGCCGGAGACGCCAGCGGGCCAGATAGGGGCCGTCATTGGGTAACAGAGAATCAAGCTGGGCATAGCTGGCAGTGACCATCTCCTGCAAATCGTCGATCAACGATGGCGTGCCCATCTCGAAAAGCTCCAGCAGATAGCCCAACCGCTGGGCTACCGCACCACGACCTAGCTTGTGAGCATGTCGGGCCATCTTATCCCAGTCAAAATCATCCTGGCGCACCCACAATCCCGTGGCAACTTGGCTGACCCCAGCGCATAGGTCAGGGCGGGACAGGCCATCGAGGATGGTTCTCTCTAGGTCGCTGACAGTCACCTGCTCGTAGGGCGTCACCCAGACCGGCTCGGAGCCCCACAGCGCCGATGGAGGCGCGTAGATGAAATCATAAGGCACTCCCAGGATTTCGCGGCCGGCCAATCGCCGGGGCGTGGTGACGATTACCCTCGTGACCGGCCGGGTGAGCATGTTGTGAACGTCCATTGCGCTTTCGTGGGAGATATAGTAGGGTGTTTCACCCATTAGGTCGCGTGCAATGACGTAGCGATTGACCTCGGGCGTGGCCTCGTCGCCCGAAGACAACGGCACAGTGGCATAATTGCCCGCTGTCAAACGAACCAGCCAGCCGGCACGGGTGAGCCGGCTCAGTGTTTGCAGGGCAGCATCATAGCTACTGCCCAAGATCTCCTGGGCGTCGGCGACGGAAAAAACGGTTCGATTCTCTTCAGCCAGCGCCTTGAGCAACCGGGCGCTGTTCGAGCCGAGGGTTTTGCTGACCATAGGATCACTTATGTCCTGTGCATAGAAACGATTGCCTTGCGTCATATTCTATACACACAACACCATTTGTCAACCTCGGATCGCCCTCACAAATGACCTGCGCTGACCTGTTGCCTTAATCTTCGCTCACCATTCCCATTGCAGGATATAGTTTTCGTACAATCGAGGGCTGCGCACCTCCCAGGTGACCGGCCAGCGGCCGTCTGGCAAGGGTACCTGGACACTCTCCCCCAAAACACGGCTGCGCTGACGGTTGCTTTCAATGAGCGTGATACGCTGGGGCGGCCGGAGCGGCGTTGGAGAAGGAACCGGCCAGGCAGCGGAATCCGTGTATCCGGCGGACACGGTGACAATCCGTGTCGAGCGCATGGCCGACGAAAGACCTCCGTGGTGTCGCAGGGCGCGAAGGTCTCACGGAAGTCGGCCGCGCAGCATCGCCTTCAGGAGGCAGCCCCCATATCCTTCAGGGTGATCCGCCCTGTCGAACCATCTACCTGGATACGCTGCCCGGTTTGCAGGCGAGTGGTGGCCTGGTGGACACTGACCACAGCAGGGATGCCGTACTCCCGCGCCACGATGGCACCGTGGGTCATCATGCCGCCGAGTTCCATCACCAGGCCGCCGGCCGCGAGGAAAAACGGCGTCCACGCCGGGTCAGTGCCGGGGCAGACCAGGATCTCTCCAGGGAGCAGGTTTGCGCTGTGGGGATCGAGCACTACCCTGACAACCCCCTCCACTATCCCTGGGGAGACAGGGCTACCTTTGAGGGTGCCCTCCTCCCCCTCGGGAGCGGTCAGTCCCTGGTAAAACGCTCGTCCATCGCTGAGCAACAAGCGAGGGATCTGCTTGCGAAGAATCTCCCGGCCGTAGCTTGCCGGCCGTTCGGTGATGAGCGCCTCCCACTGTCTTTCTTCATGACTCCATCAACGTTCGAGAAACAGTGGTCCGATGAATTGGGCCAGTATGCGTGCGGTGGGAGGCACGGCAGTCGTCCCTCTGCAAAGGCTGTGCGGGGATTATCGGTTGAGTGATTGGCTCGTGCAAGTGTTCTGTCCGCCTGTGCGGCGGTCTCCGTTTTGTCACCGCGGACAGCGCAGAGACCGCAGAGTCCAGTTGCACCTGACGGTCGCGCCAATAGACCTCCGGGCGCTCTCCTTCTCTCACCACGGAGCACGCCGAGAGCGCAGAGGTCACCTGTTTTCCCCGCGTTCTCAGCGCTCTCTGCGGTGAGAGAAACCTCGCGCTACCATTTAC
>JAUVHW010000168.1 GCA_030593075.1 Ardenticatenales bacterium | reverse complement strand
CCTGCTCGTTCCACATCTCCCAGTGGGTGATGCCTATCGGACTGTAATGAGCAACAGTGACAAAGACGAACCGCGCCCACTTGTTCTGAGGGTTGATGGTCTTGCCTGGCCCAGGGAGGTCCGTGCCGTCAGCAAACACTGGTTCGTATAGGCCCGCCGGCGTTGTCGACGCTGTGCTGGTGGGTCCAAAGGGTGCCTTCTGGCCGGTATGCCATCCGGCCGGCCGCTGGCCCACCTTGGGCAGCGGGGCGGTGGCGCTCCCGCCGGTGGCGTAGAAGCCAGGCGTACCCATGAGGATCAGCTCGGTCTGTAGCCCGTGGGCCAGGTCGTCCTGCACCACGGCATCCGCGGCGGTCCAGTCGAACACGCCGTCGCTTGTCTCGACATCGTACCAGTATAGCGGCCATCGGTTCCAGTCCGCGCCGGTGGAGACACCCCGCTGGTAGCGGTCCTGGTCGGGCGGGGCGCCGGCCGCACTGATAAAGTTGACGCCGTATTCTGCGGACGGGGCCGGCGCGGGAGCCGGACTCTTGAACACGGCAGGGAGAAAGGCAGCGTGGCTTGAGAGGGTGCTCTCGATTCCCCTGGGGGCGAGATCGTCCGGGCGCGCGGTGCCCTCTATAGAGCGCGCGACGGCGGCTCCTGCCAGGCCGATCACAACGAGTGGAACGAATGCCAGCAGTTTTCTCATGCCAACCCTGCTCTTGGAGGTACACACATTGTGCCAGGCGCGGGCAGACGCGTCAACCTGGAAGCAGCAAGCCTGGCCGCAGCTGTCGCTGGCTCTCCACCCCTTTGTGGGTAGAGAGTGGAGACAGTTTGACCACCCGGCTGCGGAGGCCTACAATATCTCAACATGGGCGACTCGGTTGCGTCTGCCGGAGTCACCGGCAGCCTGATCCGGCTGAGCAGCAGTATCCGGCTCGACGGCCTTTGGGTGGGGCCAGCGACGGCGGCCGCGGCTGGGATCCTGGCCGGCGGAGCAGTCGAGTGGAACAAGAGCAGCCTCCTGCACGCGGCGACGCTGCTGCTGCTGGCCGATCTGGGGTGGGGGAACCTGTGGCGGGCAGTGGCAGCGACTGACTGGGCCAGCCTCTACGCAGACTGGAACGCCTGGCCCGGCAGTCGCGGGGCAGCCGGCGCCCTCCCGACCGCTGACCCGGTCTCTCTCGCCGGCCGGCTGGTGCCCTGGTGGGCAGACCTGTATTCTTGGAGCCGTCGAGTGCTATGGCCGCGCCGGGGAACCCAGTTGGGAGCGATCCTGGTGTGCGTTCCGCTGGCGGTGGTGCTCAGCGCGGCGCTTGGCCCGGCCGTATTGTTGCTGACCTTCGCGGTGCTGTCTCTCTGCCAGCTGGCGCTCCTGCTGGGACCGGCCGACGGCCGCGCCAACCCGCTGGCTCAGGCGGCCGTGGAGATGGGCATTCCCTGGCTGGCAGGCGTGATGGTGTTCGGCCGGCTGACTGGCGGGCACCTGATGATCGCTGTCGGGGCGCTGCTGGCGTACGGGGGGCTGCTTCTGGTCGGACAGGAGAAGCGAGGAGGCGTCTTGCTGGCAGCGGGGAGCGGAATTGCGGTTCTCACGCTGGCGATGCTCGACCGGCCGCTGGCAGTCATGGCTGTGGGCATGCTCTACCTGGCGCAACTGGCGCTTCTCCCCTGGCGCTCGGCTGGGCTGAGCGGGCGTGCCGCCGTCCGACTGGCACAGTGGCCCTTTCTGGCCGCGCTGACGATCGCGGCAGTCGCGCTGTGAGTTGGCTGCTCCTCCTGAGCCTGCTCGCGCTGTGTAGTGGGTTTGCTTACTGGCTGCTGGTCACCACGGAGGGAACCTATCTGGGCGCAAGGACAGTGGCCCTGCTGTACGACCGCGTTGCTGACCGCTACGATCAGATCAAGAGGTTCAAGCCAGAGCACGAACAGGCTCTGCTGGCTCGCCCCATACTGTGGGCCCTCCGAGAGCGGCCGGCGCCCTTGGTCTTGGACGTGGCTACGGGGACGGGCCGAATACCGATACTGTTGTTAGAGTGGGGCGCTTTTGACGGGAAGGTGGTGGGGCTGGACCTGGCTCGCAGAATGCTGGCTCTGGCAGCTCGGAAGGCTGCCCGCTATCAAGAGAGAGTTGCCTTTGTCTGGCAGACAGCCATGCAGCTCCCCTTCCGTGATAATAGCTTTGACCTGGTCAGCTGCCTGGAGGCCCTGGAGTTCATGCCCCGGCCCAAGCGGGCGTTGGCGGAGATAGTCAGGGTGGTCCGGCCGGGGGGACTGGTGGTCACTACTCGCCGCCGGGGATGGGAGAGGAAGTTGATGCCCGGGAAGTGCTGGTCGGCAGAGGAATGCAGAGCGTTGCTTGGGGCTCTAGGTCTGGAGAGGGTGCGGTTGCTCCCGTGGCAGACGGACTATGATCTGGTGTGGGCCTGGAAGCCAGATGGTGGCCCCCTGCCACCCGATGACAGAAGCGAACGATGGTTTGAGATGCTGCTCCGCTGCCCGGCCTGCAGCGGGCAGCCGCTGCTGCGACAGGGAGCTACAGTCTGCTGCTCGCGCTGTGGCAGGTGCTATCCGGTCGCAGCCGACGGCGTTCTCGAACTGGCGGGCTCAAGGTCGCCTCGCCCTGATGGTGTGCGGCGCTGATTCGCCGCCAGTTCTCTGAGCGCTCTCACCTCAGGCGGGGCCAGTCTAGTCAAGGCAGATCCTTAGGTGTTTCAGCGGCGACGTCGGCTGAGGAGTGCAGCGCGCCAGTCTTCTGGCACGCCAGTCTTCTGGCGCACCAGTCTTCTGGCGCACGAGGTTAGATCGGGCGGTTCATGTAGAGGCCGCTCGCGGATAGCTCGAACCCCAGCTTGCGGTAGTATTCGCGGGTGCCGACTGCGGCGATCACAGCCAGTCGTCGAAAGGGGTGGCCGGAATCTGCGGCCGCGCGGGCAACCTCGACCGCCCGCTGGACAAGCTGCTCGCCCAGGCCAATATGCTGTGCCTCTCCATCGCTTCCGGCGCCGATGGCCAGCGCCGGCCCGTAGACGTGCACCTCGCGGATCATGGCGTGTCCCTCCAGTTCGTCCGGGACCGGCTGCACACCCTGGTCTGGGAGCGATAGCCGCAAAAAGCCACTCAGCCGGTTGTCAGGTGTGAGGAACCGGATCAAGTGCTCCGCGGTTGCATCGGTCGGGTAGGTCAGATGGTCCATCCTCAACTCGTCCCGCGTGACCTGCTGGCCGCGAATCTCGCTGCAGCGGATACAGCGGCACTGCCTGCCCTGCAGGGCCATGTGGCGCTGGACCAGCTGCCGTAGGTTGGATCTCTTGCTTCCTTCCACTATGTTGCCGGCCGGAATGTCGCGCATGACTCGATTGACCCGGCAGTAGGGGGGGACCAGGGCTTTGCAGTCGGCAACCAACTCTATCAGAGTGGGTTCGGGGTACGGAGTGTAGTCTCCTTGGTGCCACAACTGGTGTAGCTCTGTTCCCGCCAGCAGTGCTGTGGGGTAGATCTTGAGCTCGTCAGGCCGGAGTGCGCGGCTGTCCCACAACCGGGCAAAATCAGCCAGGTCCGAGGCCGGGGCTGCACCGTACAAGTTGGGCATCCAGTGGACGGCGATCTTGAAACCGGCAAGCCGGAGCAGGCGGATGGCGGCCTCGGTCTGGGCCACCGTATGCCCTCGCTTGTTGAGTGCGAGCAGCCGGTCGTCGAGGCTCTGGACGCCCAACTGGACCTTGGTCACCCCCAGCCGGCGCAGCCGGGCTACCTCCGCCGCGTCTATCGTGTCCGGCCGGGTCTCGATCACCAGTCCCACGTTGCGATGCAATGCCGTCTCGTTGGCCTGCTGAGCTTCGGCGAGCGAGCCGGCCTCCTGGCTGTTCATTGCCTCTAGGCAGCGACGGATGAACCACTCCTGGTATTCGGCCGGGTATGCGCTCCAGGTCCCGCCGAGGATCAGCAGCTCCACCTTCTCTGCACTGTGCCCCAGCTCCTCGAACGTGCGAATGCGGGCGAAGGTTTGTGCATAGGGATCGAAACCATGACTGGCTGCTCGGGCAGCCCCTGGCTCATCCGGCAGGTAGCTCTTGGGCTGCCCTTCCACCTCTGGGCAAAAGATGCACTGCCCAGGGCAAGGATGAGGGCGGGTCAGCACCGATACCGGCGCTACTCCGGAGATGGTGCGGGTCGGCTTCATCTGCAGCTTGCGCAACGTCGCTTGCTCGAAGGTGAGCCGGCCGTCGTCGCACAGCTGCCGGTAGCCCTGCACCAACTGCGCTTTGTTGAAGGTGCGCTTGCCCTCGTAGGGGTGCTGCCGCACGATCTGCTGAAAGGCTGCTGGCGTCAACTCTTGCGCCGCGCTGACCTCGTTTATGATTGCCACCAACTGCTCCTGGTGCGCGCCGAGATCACTGTCGGGCTGGCGCGTCGCCTCCCAGTGGGCATCCCACTCTTGGCGGGACATTTCCTTTGTTGATTTCGTCTTCATGAGCGGCTATAATGTGAACGACCCACGGTGGTCAGCATCGTCTTTCATTGCCCGGGAAAGGGCAAGGCTCGGCCGGCAGCTTTGCGCGAACTTATGATACCAGCTTTGGTTGAGCAGCTCAACCAGATCAACCGGGATTTCTACGACCGGTTTGCAGTCACCTTTGCCGAGAGCCGCTCCCTGGAGCAACCCGGCTTGCGGCGACTGGTGGACGAGATCCCCGCGGGCGCTCGCGTGTTGGATATCGGCTGCGGTCACGGCCGGCTGGCACACCTGCTAGATCGGCACCGGCCGGGGGCCAGCTATCTAGGTCTCGACTCCAGCAGCGTGTTGATAGATCTGGCTGAGAGAGGTTGCGCGGGCTTGGCCAACGTGGCGACGGATTTCCGCGTGGTGGACCTGTCGGAGCCCCGCTGGTCGAGCGCCATTGCGGGGCGGCACTTTGATGCCATCCTGGCGCTGGCTGTTCTGCACCACATACCCGGCTATGACAACCGGCTATCGATCCTGCGCACATTGCGCGAGCGCCTGGCAGTGGGAGGCCGGATGGTGGTCTCCGCCTGGCAGTTCACCACCAACGAACGCATGCGGCGCAAGATCATCTCCTGGGATAGGGTGGACCTGGACCCGGCGGGGCTGGAACCGGGAGACTATTTGCTCGACTGGAAGCGGGGTGGCCTGGGATACCGCTACTGCCACCTGATTGATCTGGGTGAACTGACACGGCTGGCGGCCGAGAGTGGCTGCCGGCTGCTGGAGCACTACCGCTCTGACGGCAAGGAAGGGGACCTGAGTCTCTTTGGCGTGCTGGCGGCGGCTGACCAGTAGCGCGCTCTGAGGGCGCGAAACTCCGACCGCGCCATTGTGCCGGCCGGGACCCTGCCAGGCCCTGGCCGGTCGCCACACGGCTCTGCAAAAGGGTCGAGTTGCCTGGGTATTGGACAATGGAAGAACAAGGACAGACTGCCGGCCTAGACGGCGCCGAGGGCGCCGGAATCAACTACGTGCCCATCGGCGTCATCCGCTCGCCTTACCCAGGTCCGAAGGGCATGCCAATTCAGCCCTCCGGCGCCGGTGGCGTGGCGGGCACGGTGGAAATCCAGCCAGAGTACCAGGATGGGCTGCAAGATCTCGAAGGTTTTTCGCATATCATCCTGATCTACTGTTTGCATCTGTCGGAAGGCTACTCATTGAAGGTCAAGCCCTTTCTGGACGATGTCGAGCGCGGGGTTTTCGCGACTCGGGCGCCTCGCCGGCCGAACCCTATTGGGCTGTCCGTCGTCAGGTTGGTCCGTGTGGTGGGCTGCAGCCTGGAGATCGAAGGCGTGGACGTTGTGGACGGCACGCCCTTGCTTGACGTCAAGCCATTTGTGCCCCAGTTTGACGCCCCGCAGGTCGAGCGGATCGGATGGCTCGCCGGTAAAGTGGAGGGAGTTAACCGGGCGGCGGCCGATGGGAGGTTCCAGGGGCACCAGCAGGGATGAGGTCACACTCTGCAGGAGGGTGGCGAGAAAGCACCCGCCGTGGGGAGAGACGATGCAGGCTGTTTACAGGGAACTCCTGGGGCGGTATAATCTCAGGATAGGTAGGGCTGGTCGATAGCCCGGTGCCTGAGCGGGAACAACCATGTCGCTTTCCATAACCGATTGGCTGGTCGGGGGAATCTGCCGGGTGGCAGGTTTACCCTTCCGGCTCGCGAGTCGCGAGGCCAAACTAGACCCCCCTGAGCGGCTGCTGATTCTCAAGCCCTGCTGCATTGGCGACGTTCTCATGGCTACCCCCGTTGCGGCCGCTCTGGATCGCGCCTACCCCGGAACCCGGATTGACTGGGCGGTGGGTTCGTGGTCTCTCCCCATGGTTGCGTCCAATCCGCGCCTGGAGAGAATAGTAAACACCGAGCAGGTTGGCTCTGGGCCCCACAGCTGGGGGCAGGTTCGCCGGCTGATCGACCGGGTTCGGGCCGGGAGATACGACACCTGCCTGGTCCTGGATCGCTCTCCGATCGTTGCGCTCGTTCCCTGGTTGGCCGGTGTGCCGCAGAGGATTGGCCTCGATAGCGCGGGGCGCGGTCTCTGCCACCACATTCGCGTCCCGGTGCGCGGGGTGCGTCACGAAGCGGAGATATACCTGGACGTGGCGCGCGCCATGGGGGTGAACACCAGCGGTGTGCGAACCGAGTTCTACCCTACCGATGGAGACCGGGCTGCTGCCGACAAGCTGCTTGAGAGGGAGCTTGGGTGGGAAGAGGGTGAGCCGCTTTTTTTGGTCCACCCGGCCGGAGGGCGCAACCCAGGTGCAAGAATGGTGAGCAAGCGCTGGCCCCCGGAACGGTACGCACTCCTGTGCACCCGGCTGCTAAAAGAGTACGGTGGCAAGGCACTCTTGCTGGGCGGTCCGCAAGACAAAGTACTCCTGGACGCGGTCAGGGGATTGATCGCCTTCAAGGTGCCGGCCCTCACCGGGGATGTGGAGTGGGGCGTCTGGGGAGCGCTATTGGAGCGGGCAACGCTCTGCGTGGGCAACGATACCGGCGCTACGCACCTGGCGGTGGCGGTGGGGTGCAAGGCTGTCTTTGTGTTCGGACCGACGGACCCGCGGCGCTACGGCCCCTACGCCCGTCCCGGGCAGGCGGCCGCTCTGTGGCATCCCATTCCAGACATGGTTCATGGGGTGGACAAGGGCGCCCCGCCTGGTTGGAGCTGGGAAGAAGGGGTCACGGCCGACGAGGCGTGGTTCGCGGCGCAGAACCTGCTTGCCGCCTAACCGGGCGCCAGCGCAGACGAAGAATAGGCCAGCTAAGGGGATCCGGCCGCCAGTTCCTCCAGCCGCTTCCGACAATCCTGCAGAGCCTCGGGGTCTATCTCCTCGGGGTCGGCCGTCTCCAGGAAGCTAGTCAGGTCAGCCACGGCGGCGCCATAGTCCCCGGCCGCCTGGTACAGAACGCCGCGCCGGTAGAGATAGAGGGGGATTGGAACTAGATCGTGAGCTTCCGTCAGGTCGGCAATCGCTTCTGCGTACTGCTCTGACGCCGCGTAGGACTCGCTTCGCCATTCCAGGACAGCCGCTCGTTCGTCGGCCGTCGCAGCATAGATCAGTGCGGAGCTGAACTCCGCCAGGGCTGTGTCGTGGTCTCCCATTCCTGCATAGGCCCGCCCCCGGCCGGCCAGTGCCCTTGCCATCTCCAGTGGTGCTGCGAGATCAGCAGCGCGGTCGAACACCTCCAGCGCTGAGGGATAGTCGCCGGCCGCCAGCAGGCTCTCTCCCAGCCAGATGCGCGGTTCCAGGTCGTTGGTCAAGCTGATAGCCTCGCGGAATGTGAGCGCCGCGTTGTCCGGCTGGTTCGCCAGCAGATAGGCGTGGCCCAGCTCCATCACCAAGGTGTAGGTGGGCGCCCCGGCCGGCGCCAGGTCGATCGCCGCCCGAAAGTCGGCTGCAGCCATCAGTGGCGCGTCGAGGAGCAGGTTGATCTTCGCCCTGGCCTCATAGGCTTCGGCGCTGGGGCTTTGCGCCAGAAGAGCCGTATAGTCGGACCAGGCGGCCGCATAGTCTTCGGCCTCCTGCCACAAC
>JAUVHW010000017.1 GCA_030593075.1 Ardenticatenales bacterium | reverse complement strand
CGCTGCGCTGGAGCTGGTCCGGCCGCGCGGCACGCTGGTTCTCAAGAGCACCTACCGCGGCCCGGCGGCAGTGGACATGACCCGGGTAGTCGTCGACGAGATCCGGCTGATAGGCAGCCGGTGCGGTCCGTTCGCTCCGGCATTGGAGCTCCTGCGGTCCGGCCGGATTGACGTAACGTCGCTGATCACGGCCGTCTATCCGTTGGCCGATGGGGTGCGCGCTCTTGAACGGGCTACCCGCCCGGGCGTGCTAAAGGTCCTGCTCCAGCCCTAGTTGTGCCTATTGCTCGGCCGTCTCCAGCGGCAGGGCGACGTAGAACCGGCTGCCCTCTCCCAGCTTGCTCTCCACCCAGATCTTCCCCCCGTGTTCCTCGACTATTCGCTGGGCAATCGAGAGACCGAGTCCGGTGCCTGTGGAATAGCCCTCCGAGTCGGGCACCCGGTAGAAACGCTGGAACAGGTTCTTGATAGCCTCGGGCGGAATCCCCCGGCCGGTGTCCTCCACACACATGCGGGCCGTTCCGTTCTGGGAAGCGACCGAGATGGCTATTCTCCCATCCGGCCGATTGTACTTGATGGCGTTGCTGACCAGGTTGAGCAGCACCTGCTTCAGCCGGTCCTCATCCCCCACAATGGGTGGAGACTCCTCCGGCAAGTCCAGTTCGATGGAGATTCCGCGCTCGGCCGCCTGGGGACCCTGCACCGAGAGTGTCTCGTGGATGATCTCTATCAAGTCAATGGGTGCACGTTTGAACTGAACGCGACCCGATTCCAGACGGGAAAGCTCGAGGAAACCATCCGCCATCTTGGCGAGACGGCTGGCTTCCTCCTGAATGGTCGTCAGGAACTCGCGTTGCTTCTCCGGCTTCAGGTCCGGCCGCATCAGCACCTCGCTCAGTGCCACCAGTGCGGTGAGTGGTGTGCGTAACTCGTGGACCAGCTCAGAGATAGAGTCGCTTTGCTCGAACAGGCGCGCGTTCACAATTGCCACCGCTGCCTGACCGGCCATCATCATCAAGGTCTCTACGTCCTCGTCGGTGAATTCCTGACCGTCCTGCTTGTTGAGCGCCTCCAGCACGCCCAACACCTTGCCCTTGGCAACGAGTGGGACAGCGAGCAGAGATTCAGTGGAAAAGCTGGTAATCGAGTCAACCGTAGCTGCCACGGTGAACTGCTTCTCGTCCTTGACGTGCTCAACGATTCTGGGCTTCTTGTTCTCGACCACCCAGCCGGCTATGCTCCCCTCCATCGGCACCTCAATGGGCGCCATCGCCGCAAAAGGTATGTTGGAAGCCGCCTCGAAATAGAGACTCCCGGTGCGCTCGTCTATGAGCAAGATAGAGGAAGTCGCGGTATTTGTCAACCTGGTGGCTGAATGCAGTATCATCTCCAGTAGCCGGGGAAGATTGAGTGTCGAGCTCAGGGTAGTCGAGATATCGAGCAGAGAGGCAAAGCGGGCCAGTTCCAGAGAACGAGTCTCCTCCAGTTCCTCTATCGTGGACTCGAGAGTCAAGACGACGTTGTGGTTACACACAGCAGAGGCACTCGCCTCGCGCTCGGGTTCGAGGGTGACAAGGGAGTTGTTCTGGTCACTCATTGTGGCTTTCGTAATCCTCTCGCTATCTCGGGCAGTACATCGGCTACGTCGCCGCGGACGACGACATCCGCCACGCCGTCCACATATGTCGGTTCTAGGTTGACGAGAATCAGATGCGCCGCGTGCTCCTTGGCGAGTTCGGGCAGCCGGGCGGCCGGTTCCATTGTGAGCGACGAGCCCGCCACCAGCATCACGTCGCAGTGCTGCGCTTCCTGATGCGAGGCCTGCAACTCGGAAAAGGGCAATTGCTCCCCGATCAGGATCACGTTGGGCTTGAGGACGCCGCCGCAATGCGGGCAGGATGGGACGCTGTCCTGGTTGAGCAGGTGTTCTAGCACGGCTTCCCCGGAGGTGACCTGATAGCACTCGATGCACGTCGTGGTCCGGAGATTCCCATGCAGTTCGATCACCCGGCGCGATCCGGCGCGCGTATGTAGCCCGTCGATGTTCTGAGTGATAATGGATTGGAGAACACCTGACTGTTCCATTTCAGCCAGCGCCCGGTGGGCTGGGTTGGGGCGGGCGGTCTGGATTAGGCGAACTGATGGCCGGACCCAGTCGTAAAAGACCCGGGGGTTGCTGCGAAAGGCATAAATCGAAGCGACCTCCAGAGGGTTCACCTGTTCCCACATGCCGGAGCCGGGGCTGCGAAAGTCAGGTATCCCGGAGGGGGTGCTCACGCCAGCACCGGTAAGAGCAACTGTGTAGCCAGACTGCCGGAGCAGCTGGCGAGCACGGCGAATGCCTTGGGCAGTGGACATCTCTTGCAGGCGCAGGGCCCTCATTGGGCCGGAGTGGCTGCTTCTTCCAGGTCGGCGATGGTGCGTTGAGCCAGCTCGCGGAACTGTCTGGCGGTTGGGCTCTGCGGCTGCAGCCGGATCATCGGCTGCGCAAGCTGGCTGGACTGGAGCGCGAGCTCTGGGGCGGCAGTGATGCTGCCCAGAATCGGCAGATCGAGCTGTTCTGCCAGTTCCTCAGGACTGGTGGTGGGCGTGGCTGATACGACCGTGTTCAGCAGCACCAGCCCTACCTGGTCCGGCCGGACTCCATTCTTCCACAGGAGGGGCAGCACCGTCTTGATCATGGCGACTGAAATGCGTTCCGGAGCTAGGCAGAGGATGATCTGATCGGCCAGTGTCAGAGCCCGAAGCGAAGCCTCTCGGATCCTGCTGCCCAGGTCAAGCACTACCAGGTCCGCCATCTGCGTCAGGATGGTGGTGATGCGCTCAGCATAGTCGCCTGGCAACGGCGCGACCGCCTCTGCCGGCTGGCTGGATGCCAGCAGCAAGCGCATCCCCGGAGCGTACTCGATCAGTTCGTTCCTCATACGCTCCTGATCCAGCTCCTGAAGCCCGGCGCGAAGCAGATTGGGCAAACCGGCCGCCTGAGGATGGCCCAGGTGGAGGCCGATTCCTCCCGCGCCGTCCTGCAGATCTGCCAGGATCAGGCTCCGGCCGGTGTCCGCGGCCGCGACGCTCAGGTTGACCGCTATTGTGGTCACGCCTACGCTGCCCTTGGCGCCCAGAATCGCTATCATCTTCCCATTGGAAGGCTGGGCAGCCACCGGCGCTACTGCTGACGGGCGGGACATGATGGCCTTCACCCGCGCTGCAAGCTCGGCGGGACGTGTCGGCTTGGTAACATAGTCGTCGGCGCCTGCATCGAACCCAGCCACCTTGTCGTCCACCCGAGTCTTTGCGGTGAACATGATGATGGGGACGCTAGCCACGTGGGGGGTTCCTCTCAGCCGGCGGCACACCTCGTAGCCATCCATCTGCGGCATCATGATGTCGAGTATGATGAGGTCCGGGTTTGCGGTCGCTGCCTGGGCCAATCCCCTCTCGCCCCCCTGGGCGGTAACAACCTCGTACCCCTGACGCTTCAGCATGAGCTCGATCAGTTCCAGGCTGTCCGCATCATCGTCTATCACCAGGATCTTCTCTGCCATGTGGGAGTCCTTGTTGGTGGGTGACTGCCCATTCCTCGCACGCCCTTGCAGGAGTGGCCATCGAATGGCTCAGGAACACGCCTTTCCACAGTCTGAACATCGCTGCCGCAACAGCAACGATACTTTAGCACAAACCGGGTCCCCAGGCAAGCAACGTTGACCGCACATCCGGTAGCTGCTATAATGATGGCCGGTACGAAGAAGGAACGTCGCGAGGAGACTGTGAGTTCGTTTGCACCCTACTTCCAGGTCGTTGTCATCGTCATTGCTGTTGCCCTAATCACGGCTATCTTGCTGCAGAGCAAGGGTGCTGGGCTAGGGGGGCTTTTTGGCGGGGAGGGTGGGAGTCTGTACAAGACCCGGCGCGGGGCGGAGAAGTATCTGTTCAACGTCACCATTGGTCTGTCCGTCGCCTTTTTTGTATTCACCATCCTCACTTTCTTGGCGGTGGGCTAGCTGGGTTCCTGGTCGGCGTGCGGCTGCCTTGAGAGGGCGGCGCCCCGGTAATCCGTCCACCCGCTCTTCAAGCCGCGGCTCCGCCTGGCAGTGCGGAAGAGGGCCGGGAGACCGTAGGCCCCGCTTCGAGGACGGCGCTCGGCAGCTGTGCTCTATGAGTGCTGCGGAAGAGGCTGGACGGGGACATGCGGCAGGCTGGTCTGGGATCGTGACACGCTATTCCTCGTGGGGGGTATTGGCTAGGTGATACGTCACATCCGCTGGCAAATCCTGCTGGTTGTTTCGGGGGCGATTCTGGCGGGATTGCTGCTCTCGCTCCAGGCGAGGGAACTGGAACCAGAGTACGTGCCCGCGACCGGCGGCACCCTCATTGAAGGGGTAGCTGGCTGGCCGCAGTACCTCAATCCTCTGCTCAGTTTCCACAACCCGGTGGATAGAGATATCTGTGCGCTCGTCTTTGAGGGGCTGACGCGCTATGATGAGCACGGCCGGTTGGCCCCTTCGCTGGCCAAGAGCTGGGAGGTCTCGGCGGATGGACTGGTGTACACGTTCTGGCTGCGCGGGGACGTGCGCTGGCAGGACGGAACTGCCTTTTCGGCTGAGGACGTCGTGTTTACCGCTCAGCTGTTGCAGGATGAGGGTTACACTGGTCCATCAGACCTGGCGGCGCTGTGGCGCACAGTTGGGGTTGAGCAGATAGACCCCCTCGAGGTCCGCTTTACCCTCGGCGAACCGCTTGCCCCGTTTCTGGACTATGCGACCATTGGAGTACTGCCCGCTCACCTGCTGCGTGGCGTGACGGGCGCTGAACTTCCGGATCATGCCTTCAACCGCCAACCGATCGGCACCGGCCCTTTTCGGGTGGTGGATGACGGCTGGGAGGATGGCCGATTGGTCTTGGATGCCAATGCTCTGTACCGAGAGCGCTTGCCTAGGCTGTCAGGCATTGAGTTCCGGTTCTTTCCAGACTATGGTAGCGTGCTGACCGCGTACGAGCAGGGACAGGTCCACGGTGTGAGCAGCATCCAGTTGGCGGATATGCCCCGCGCCCAGGGAATGGAGGGCTTGAATCTGTTCACCTCCAATCTGCCGCAGTTCAGCATTATTCTGCTCAACCACAGAGACAAAGATCTCTTGTTTTTCCGGGAGAGAACGACGCGGCAGGCGCTTCTGCATGCCTTGGACCGGCCAGCTTTGATTGCCGCTGTTCTCAAGGGGCAGGGGACGGTGGCTCACAGCCCGATCTTCCCCGGTTCCTGGGCCTACTATGGGGAAGTGAGAGAGTATGGCTATGACCCAGAGCTGGCGGCTGGGCTGCTGGAGGAGGCGGGGTGGCTCTTGCCCGAACCGGAGACAGAGGGGGCCAGCCTGCTGGAGAGCGAGGAGCTGCAGAACGGTGTCCGGTCTCGGGACGGGCAGGAACTCTCCTTTGCGCTTGCGGCCGCGGCCGGCACTGTTCATCAGCAGGTGGCCAGTGAGGTCGCTCGTCAGTGGGCTAAGCTCGGCGTGCGTGCCACAGTCGTCCCAGTGGAACTGGCAGAGCTGCCTCAGATCTTGGAGGCTGGCGAGTTCGCTGCCATCGTCGTAGACGTGAATGTGCGAGGGGACCCGGATCTCTACCCTTTGTGGAGCGAGAGTGCGGCGGCCGAGGGGCAGAACTTTGGTGGATGGCGAAACCGTCAGGCGAGCGAGCTGTTGGAGCAAGCTCGACAACTGACCGATTTCGGGCAGCGAGCAGCGCTCTACTACTCCTTCCAGCAGGTGTTCGCCGACCAGGTGCCCGCTCTACTGCTCTACACCCATACCCACACTTACGCAGTCTCCGAGGAGGTTCGCCAGGTCACCATGGGGCCGCTGAACGATCCCAGCGACCGGTTCGCCACCGTTCGTGAGTGGTTCCTGGTCTGGCGGGAAGTCACGATTCGCAAACCGGGCCCAGAGGGTTAGCTCGGGTCTGGATCAGCGCCGGACTCGCTTCACAGTCCAGCTCCGGGGTCAGCGCGCGCGCCGGGTGGCTGACCAGTTGCAGCGGGCCGCGCCCTCATGCAGCCAGCAGTGTCCCGGCCGCGTACTCTGGGTCCGCCAGCGCCTGCTGGACGCTGCCGGACGGCACTCCGGAGAAGATGCGCATGGAAAGGGTTGGTTGGGCAGCCACCAACTCTAGCATCGCGGTCACTTTGCTCAACATGCCCCCGGTCACGTCCACCCCGCGCGACGCTCCCAGTTGGCCGGCGACCGAGGGGAGTTGGTCCGGCCGTAGGTGAGGGACCAGGTTGCCGGCCGAGTCGAGTACGCCGTCTATCTCCCCTGCCAGCAGAATCCGCTCCGGACGCAGGATGGGAGCCAGATAGAGAAAGATCTCCTCGGTGGACATGATCGTGCCGCCGCGGCTGTCGTCGAATGCCACGTCTCCGTACAGCAGGGGTACCAGTCCACGGTCCAAGGCTGTCTGGATGGCCTCCAGGGCCAACGTCGTCAGCCGTCCGTCGTCACACCGCGCCGACGCCGAGGGCTGCAGGCTGAGAACCGGAACACCCGCCCCCAGGAAAGTGTCGGTGACGAACCGGTTGAGACGAGCGGCCGTGGCGCTCACCTGCGCAAAGCCGGACCATCCCTGGGTGCCCCACACTCTCTCACGGGTGCCATACCTCCGGGCGGCAAAGTGCCCAAAGGACCCGCTGCCGTGTGCCAGGAGCAGTCTCATCTCCGGCCGCAAGTCCAGCGCGGCCCGCACCTCGGCCGCCAACCTCTGCAGGCGTCCCAGCCGGGGAGTGGCCTCCTGAAGCTTGTCTGTGATCAGCGAGCCGCCGAGTTTCAAGAAGGTCAAGGAGGACTGCTCCAGCGGCGGTCGGGAGGCCATCTGCTTAGCCATTTCCATTGACCCAGGTAGATATCACGTTGACCGCCCCGGCCTGAAGCAGGGCTTGCCTGACACGTTCCTGCGTCTCTGGCTGAACCAGGGCAATCACGTTCCCGCCCCGGCCGCCGCCGGAGAGTTTCGCCCCTTCTGCGCCGGCCTCCAGGGCCGCCTGGATGAGAGCCTCAAGATGGTCAGACGACACCTCAAGCTGGGTGAGGAGTGTCTGGTTGCGGGTCATCAGGCGCCCCAATTGGCCTGTACGGCCGCCCTCAATCGCCGCCCTGGCTCTGTCAACCAGATGGCCGATCTGCTGGAACAGCGCCTCATAGGAGTCAGGCCTGCTCCGCCAGGCAGCGCGCACCTCCGCCACCGTCGCTTTGGTAGGGCAAGCGACGCCCGAGTCGGCAATCAGGAGCTGGAAGGGGCCTCCAATCTCGAACGTCTGTACGGGCTGGCCTTGCAGATAGTACACCGGAGTTCGAGAAGCAATAACGGTGTTGTCGATTCCGCTGGGTGTGCCGTGATGAAGTTTGTCTATCTCGAAGGCGATGTCTGAAACGAGCGTGTCATCGAGAGGCCTGCCAAGAAAGCCGGACAGAGCGCGAACGATGGCGACAGAGACCGCGGTGCCCGAACCCAGTCCGCTGGCAACACGGATATTGGATCGGACAGAAAGAACACAGGGCGGTGGGGAGGCGCCCAGCTGCTCCAGCGTCGCCCGGACGGCGGCCGCCAGGGGATCGTTTTGCGGCGCTTCCTCCAGTCGGTACTCGCCCCCGATGTCGGTTGCCCTGATCTGAAAGCCAGCTCTGCCAGCCTTCACTTCAGCCGTGGCCTGAACCTGTGTAACGGGAACGGCAATCGCGGGATATCCGTATACCACGGCATGTTCCCCAAAGAGGATGATCTTGCCAGGAGCGCTGGCAGAGACGCTCATAGAACGTAAAAGAGGATGAGAACGCTGGCCCCCCACAGCAACGCATTGATCACAAAGGGGACATCTCCCAGGAGGATCTCCTCCGGAGCGCCCCCCAGGCCTTTCACGTGGATCAGGTAGAGGTAGCGGAGATTGCCGTACAGGACAAAAGGAATCGTCAACATCATCAGGTTGTTCTCAGGCAGTCCCTCAGCCGAGAACGTGTAGAGTGCGTAGGTAAAGATGGTCCCCGCCACCACCAAGGTGATTATCTGGTCCAGCAGGGGAAGCGTGTACTCGTCCAGGATGGCGCGGTGACTGTTGGCGTCCTCCTTTAGCAGCAGTAACTCGTGCCGCCGTTTGCCAAAGCCCAAAAAGAGGGCCAGCAGCGTCATGCACAGGTAGAGCCAGGGAGAGAAGCGCGCCACGTCCACCAACGCGACGCCGGCCGCCACTCGCAGCACAAAGCCGGCCGCGATGCTGAACACGTCCACCAGCACGACATTCCTGAGGACGAACGAGTACAGGATTTGCAGGGCGAGATATCCGCTCAGGATCTTGCCAAAAGTGGGGTTGAGCAAGTAGGCCAGCGGCTGACCAGCCACGAGAAAGAGCGTCACCGCGGCGATGGCGACGGGCCGGGACAGTCTTTCCGAGGGGAGCGGGCGATTCCTCTTGACCGGATGGCGCCGATCCTTCTCCAGGTCCACCAGATCGTTGATCAGATAGACGGTTCCCGAGGTGATACATAGCAGCAAAAAGCCGGCAATCGTGGGGAGCAGGTAAGATGGATCAAAGAGCTTTGCGTCGAAGACCAGGGCAGCAAAGACAAAGGCGTTCTTGGTCCATTGTCGAGGTCGCATGGTCTTGAGGAGTTCGATTGCCATTGGCCTTCCCTCAGATGGTCGTTCAGACCCTTTTCAGGCGGATGATTATATGAGGGGACTATTCGGCCGTCAATGACAGCCAGGAGCAACCGCGGTATAATGGCTGACAGAATGGGTTCTAGGCTACTGCAGAAGGATCACCCGATGCGTGTTCTGGTGACAGGAATCGCTGGTTTTGCTGGCTCACACCTCGCTGAGCATCTGGTGGCGGCCGGACACACGGTTTTCGGCACCCAGTTGCCCGGAGAAAGCCTCGTCAATCTGGCAGCGGTGCAGGACAGGGTGGAGCTGTTTCACTGCGACGTCACCAGTCGTGCCGATACCCTGCGCGCTGTGGACGCAGTCGGTCCGGATTGGATATTTCATCTGGCGGGACAGGCGTCGGTGGGGGATTCGTTCCACAATCCCGGCCTCACCATCGACGTCAACGTCAAGGGCACGGTCAACGTGCTAGAGGCTGCCCGGCTGCGGCCGGAATTGCCGCGCACTCTCATCGTCACGTCAGCCGAGGTCTATGGGATTCTCACTGAGGCGGATCTGCCGGCTCAGGAGACCACGCCGCTGGCTCCGGTGCACACGTACGCCGTTAGCAAGGTCGCCGCCCATTATCTGGGGCAAGCTTACTACGGGACCTTCGGTCTGCCGGTCATCGAAGCGCGCCCGTTCAACCACATTGGGGCGCGCCAGCGCGCCGGGTTCGTGGTCCCCGATTTTGCCAGCCAGGTAGCCGCCATAATGGCTGGGCAGCGCGAACCGGTGATTCGAGTGGGGGATCTGACCCCGCGGCGGGATTTCACCGATGTGAGGGACGTAGCCCGGGCCTACGAGTTGCTGGCCCACCACGGAGAACCGGGTGAGGTCTATCACATCTGCTCCGGCCGGGGCCGCTCCATCCGGGAGGTGCTGGATGGACTGCTGGCGCTGTGCGACCGGCCGGTTCGCGTGGAAGTGGATCCCGGCAAGATGCGGCCGGCCACGATGCCGGCCCTGTGGGGCAGTGCCGAGCGGCTACACGCGTGTGCCGGCTGGAGGCCGGAAATCCCTCTTGAGAAGACGCTCAAAGATGCGCTGGCCTACTGGCAGCAGCTGCTGAGAGCCACGGCCCCCGGCAAATGAAGGAACGCCTTGATCGGCTTTTGTGCGGACGAGGGTTGGTCGCCAGCCGGGAGAAGGGCAGGCGGCTGATTATGGCCGGGGAGGTAACGGTCAACGGGCTGGTCGCGGACAAGCCCGGAGTCCGGGTGCGGGCGGACGCCGAAATCGCGGTGCGGGAGCAGCCTCTCTATGTGAGCCGGGGCGGGCTCAAGTTGGCGGCCGCACTGGATAGCTTTGCCGTCACGGTACAGGGGGCAGTGGCTGCCGATGTGGGAGCGTCTACCGGTGGCTTTGCTGACTGCCTGCTCCAGCGGGGTGCAACACGAGTCTATGCGATTGACGTTGGCTATGGGCAACTCGCCTGGCGGCTGCGCCAGGATGAGCGGGTGGTCGTGCTAGAGCGGACCAACGCCCGCTACCTGGAGGCCCTGGCCGAGCCTGTGGATCTCGTTGTCGTGGACGTCTCGTTCATCTCGCTCAAGCTGGTCCTGCCGGCGGCGCGCTCCTGGCTCGGCGCGAGCGGCCATATCATAGCGCTCATCAAACCGCAGTTTGAGGCCGGTCGAGAGCAGGTGGGGAAGGGCGGGGTTGTGCGAGATCCGGCCGTGCACCGGGCAGTGCTGCAGGATCTCATCGTGTGGGCAGCCGGCCAGGGCTATGGGCCCCAAGGACTCATCCGCTCACCCATCAAGGGGCCGGCGGGCAATGTCGAATTCCTGATCTGGCTGCGGCCGGGCGAGAAAGGCGTCCCGTCGGCCGGCCTCATCCGCCAGGTGGTACGGGCACCGAGAGCGGAAACGTCAAGCGCAGGAGAGTCATAGCAGGTATCCATGAGTCAGAGCGCGATTCGCAACTTTTGCATCATTGCCCACATCGATCACGGCAAATCCACCCTGGCTGACCGGCTCCTTGAGCTGACCGGCACTATCTCTGAGCGCGAGATGCAGGATCAGGTGCTCGACACGATGGATCTGGAGCGGGAAAAGGGGGTCACCATCAAGGCGAGTGCGGTAAGGATGACGTACACGGCCGCCGATGGCAAGGACTATCAGCTCAACCTGATCGACACACCCGGACACGTGGATTTTAGCTATGAGGTCAGCCGCGCCCTACATGCATGCGAGGGAGCGATCCTCGTGGTGGACGCCGCTCAGGGAATCGAGGCGCAAACCCTGGCCAACCTCTATTTGGCAACCGAGGCCGATCTGGAGATCGTGCCGGTGCTGAACAAGATCGACCTGCCTTCGGCCCGGCCGGACGAACTGGCACAGGAAATCCGTGATCTGTTGGGCGGAGACCTGGACCAGATCATCTGTGTCTCGGCGAAGGACGGTACCAACGTAGAGTCGGTGCTCGAGGCGGTCGTGCAATTGGTGCCTCCACCTGCTGGCGATTCCGACTGCCCAACGCGGGCGCTAATCTTTGACTCCCACTATGATTCCTACAAGGGCGTGGTTGCCTACGTAAGGGTAATGGATGGCGAGCTGGACCAGAGCGAACAGCTTGAGCTGATGGCCTCCGGAGCGCCCGTTGACCCCATTGAGGTGGGCATATTCTCTCCGGAAATGCGGCCGGTCGATCGCTTGTCGGCTGGCGAAGTAGGGTACGTGGCGACTGGGCTCAAGACAGTGCACGAGTGCCGCGTGGGGGATACTCTCACTAGCCGAAGAACGCCAGCCCAGGAGCCGCTGCCGGGTTACCAGGCGGCCAAGCCAATGGTCTTTGCAGGGCTGTACCCGACGGAGGGGGAGGATTATGGCGCGCTCAAGGACGCGCTGGAGAAGCTGCGACTGAACGATGCTTCCCTGACCTACGTGCCAGAGACCTCCGAGGCACTCAATTTCGGTTTCCGCTCTGGCTTTCTGGGTCTGTTTCACATGGACATCATTCAGGAGCGGCTGGAACGAGAGTACGGCCTGGACATAGTAGCGACAGCGCCCAGCGTGCGGTACCAGGTCCTGTTGCGGGATGGCAGTACGGTGACGGTATCGAGCCCGGCCGACCTGCCGGATGCCAACGAGGTTGAGGAAATCCGCGAGCCGTGGATGCACATCCAGGTTTTCACTCCGGAGGCCTACTATGGTTCCGTGATGGAGCTGGTCACGCGTCGCCGGGGGGTCCTTACCGGGCAGGAGTATCCCACCCCCGGTCGGGTGGTGCTCAAATACGATATCCCTTTGGCCGAGATAGTGGTAGACTTTTACGACAAACTAAAGTCGGGAACGCGGGGGTACGCTTCTCTGGACTATGAGTTTGCCGATTACCGGCCGGATGAACTGGTCAAGGTGGATGTTCTGGTCAACCGGCGGCCGGTGGACGAGCTGGCGATTATCGTGCACGAGAAAGACGCTTACCATCGTGGTCAGGCGCTGGTCAGCAAGCTGAAAAGGCTCATTCCCCGGCAGCAGTTTCAGGTACCTATCCAGGCGGCCGTCGGCAAGCGCGTGATCAGCCGGGCCAACGTCAAGGCGCTGCGCAAGGACGTGCTGGCCAAGTGCTATGGAGGGGACGTGACACGCAAGCGGAAGCTGCTGGAGAAGCAGAAAGCGGGCAAGAAGCGGATGAAAAGGATTGGCAATGTGATCATCCCCCAAGAGGCGTTCATGGCCGTTCTGCGACTCTCCGAGGATTGACCGTCCCGCGGCTCGGGCAATAGGAGGTCACTGAAGCTCTATCAGCACCAGGCCACTTGGCAGGGCCAGCCAGTCCATGCGACAGTCGTGCTCCTGGCGGGGGACGATGGGGACCACCGCCTCGGCGTGGGCAACGCCCACCCGCACGGCGTCCAGCCTGGGCAACAGCCTGTCATAGTAGCCGCCGCCGAATCCGAGCCGTCCGCCCTTTGGGTCAAAGCCCACTCCGGGAACCAGCGCCAGTTCGATCTCCTCAAGGACCACCTGCGGCGAGTCGGCGGCCGGTTCGAGTAGCCCCCAGGGGTGGCGCACCAGCCGATCAGGCTGGTAGCGGTGCACGCCCAGCAGACCTCCAAGCAATACGCGCGGCAAGGCCCACACCTTCTCTGGATACCTGTCCAGCAACCTCTGGAGCGAGACCTCGTTCTGAAATGCCAGATAGGCCAGCACACTGTGTGCGCGGCGGAAGACAGGCCAGCCATCGAGCTGCCGGCAGATGGCGGCGCTGGCCGCCTCCACCTGGGCCAAGGTCAGCGCCGCCCGCCTGGCCAGCATTTCCTGCCGCAGGGTTTCTTTGTCCATCTGCGGCCCATTGTACCATGGGTTGGGGCGGTTAGCCCCCAGTTTCCGTCCTGCGGCACAGATCACTGAGCTTCAGACATTAGTTCGGACATCGCCCTGGACCAAGAGCTTGAAAGAGCATTGGACCTGCCGGATTATTCGCTGCAAGGCATCAAGTGCGAGCTGGATCTTCTGTTTGAGCAGAACGAAGAGGCCGGAATAGAGTGTCCAGCGCTTGCCGTTACGCTTGGGCTTTCGTCCAGGGTTCTCCTGCTCGCCGTAGAGATGATCGCGGATGGATTCTCCCACCAGCAGGCCAATGGTGTAAGTCAACAACATCATCGCGACCATCTGCTCCATTTTGGCTTGGCTCTTGTTCATCACTTTGTCCAAACAGAGCAAGCTTTTCAGATCGCGGAAGCTCTGTTCGATTTTTGTCCGCGCCTGATAGATCTTCCACCCCTTCTCTGGCTCCAAGTTTGTCATCACCCACAGCGGCTGTCGAAAACCTGGACGCCAGACCCCTATCAGATTGACTGGCACCCGCCCTTTGTAGTAAAGCTGACGATAGACCTTGGGCTTGCCATCTTGCGCAATGGTCGGCTTGATGCGACGTCCTTCCTCATTGGTGAAGATCGGGGGCTGGCTCCCCATATTGAGCCGGATCACGAAGTTGACTTCCTCGGCCACCAGGTTCTCCAGCAGAGTCAGATAACTGAACTCGCGGTCCAGCACCAGCGGTCTCTCGCCCAGCAACGATTTGACCTCGGCGAAAGCCCGTGCGTGCTCCAAGTTGCGCGAGTTGGCTTGATCCGCGATGGTTCTGGAAGAATAGGTGACAAAGCAACACGGGATGGCCCGCCCGCGATAGGGTGTGGCTAAGAGCAGCAGCCAAAAGCCGCGGGTCTTGCCATCCTTGAGGGTGCCGACATAAGCCGTCTTCTTTGCCTGGGGTCGTTCGATCTCCGTCGGATCCCCAATTACAAAGGATGCATCTTCCTGAAACAAACGCTGCAAGGCTGCCTTGGGATCGGCCTGCTCCATAAAACGCTGGATTGCTTTGTAGCTTGCGGCTGGATTGCCTGGCATCCGGTGTGAAATGTCAGACAGTCGGGGTGACCGGGCTTCTAGCATCCCCTGCATGATTCGCGCTGCCTTCTCGGCTTGATCTTGGCGGTCAAACAAGAATCGTGCAAATGCCTCAAAACTGATAAACTCGAACATGAAGGCCTCCGTAATGGTGTTGGGTGATTACTTCACCATTCGTGAGGCCTTTTCCATGCCAGTTCACCTGCCGTCTATCAAATGTCCGAACTCTTGTCCGAAGGCCAGAGAGATCACTATTGACAGGTTCCCATCCTGCGCTATAATGTGCGCCGGTTAGCCAGGCAAAATGGTTGCGCTGGCGGCAAAAGGAGTTGCACTAGGATGACAGAGTTCGAGATCAGCGACGGCAGTGTCGCCAAAGGGCCTTGTCGTAGTGCGCCTGTTCACCGCTAGCCATAGAGCATCTCGTTAACTGCTAGCCGCGGCGCACAAGTGCCGCGGCTTTTTTTGTGGCCGCGGCAAGAGCCAGCGGCTTTTTCTCTTGTTGGCGCCGTGGACCGCAATGTACGGTGATCAGGGTCGGCGAAGGAATGGCCCAGCTGGTGGATCTTCCAGGAATGAGGTCCGTCCGTCTCGCCGAGGCTTTGGCGGGCCGGCAAGGTATTGATTGAGATCATGAAGCAAGAGAACGAGTTGCCATTTGACCTGAAAGACGCGGTCGTCAGTAACAGGCTGGCTGGCCTGTGGCGCATGATGACTGGCTTCCGCCTGCTCTACCTGGGGGCGGTCGCGAGCATAGCCGTGGCTGCAATCGCCAGGACCGGCACTTTCCTGCTGCTCCGGAGCCTGGTAGACGATCTGTTGGAGCGCGGGCGGGGTGCTGAGCGACTGCATCTGTTTGCGCTGGGCTTTGTAGCCTTGGCTGTTGTTGAGGGCTGCGCCAGCTTTCTGCGGGGAAAACTGGCAGCTCAGTCGGCCGAGGGCATTACCCGGCGCCTGCGGAACTACCTGTACGATCACCTGCAGCGCCTCCCGTTTGCCTATCATGATCGGGTGCGAACCGGCGAACTGATTGAGCGAGTCACGTCCGACGTGGAAGCGATGCGCCGGTTCTACGCCGAACAGGCGGTGGAGGTCGGCAGGATTCTGGCGCTGTTCGTCTTTAACCTGCTGGCGCTGGTGAGCCTCAACCGGCGGCTTGGCTTGTTGTCCATCGTTGTCATGCCATTTGTCCTCGCGCTCTCGTTCTGGTTCTTCGGGCGCATCTCCAAGGCGTACGAAAAGTACCAGGAACAGGAGGCCAGGCTCTCTGCCGATCTGCAGGAGAACCTCTCCGGCGTGCGGGTTGTGCGAGCCTTTGCCCGTCAGGCTTTCGAGCGGGAAAAGTTCGAGCGCGAGAACTGGGAAAAGTACCAGAGGGGGCGCAGGCTACTGGTGATGCACTCGCTCTACTGGCCGGCGTCTGACGTCCTCTGCACGCTGCAGATGCTGCTTATCTACTTTCTGGGAGCGCGCATGGCTATTGCGGGGACCATTACGGTGGGTACCTACCTGGCTGTCGCGGGGATGACCATCTGGATAATCTGGCCGATGCGGAACCTGGGCCGTGTCATTGTCCAGACCTCCTCCGCGCTGGTCTCCTACCGTCGGGTGGCGGACCTTCTCGAAGCGGAGCGTGAGGACTTGACCGGAGTGGCGCCGGTGGATGGGCGTCTGCGCGGCGAGGTGGTTTTTGATGGGGTATGCTTCGAGTATCCGGTGCCTGAGCAGAATGGACGTGGCGACGGCCGCCAACATGTCCTGAAAGACATCTACTTCAACTGCGAGCCGGGCCAGGTGGTGGCTCTTCTAGGCCCCACGGGATCGGGCAAATCTAGCCTGGTGAACCTGCTGTCCCGCTTTTACGAGTATGACTGCGGAAGCTTGACGCTGGACGGAGTAGAGCTGGCCGACTATCCGATTCACTGGCTGCGGCGCCAGATCGGTACGGTGGAGCAGGAGCCGTTTCTTTTTTCCCGAACCATTCGCGAGAACATCGCCTATGGCGCTAGGGGTCAGGTGACAGATGAGCAAGTGGAAGCTGCCGCCCGCGCGGCCGCAGTACACGATGTCATCCTTTCCTTCCCCGACGGGTACGACACCCTGGTCGGGGAAAGAGGCGTCACCCTATCGGGCGGACAGAAGCAGCGAGTCGCGATTGCACGCACCCTGCTCCAGGACCCCAGCATCCTGATCCTGGACGATTCGACCTCATCGGTGGACAGCGAAACGGAGGCGCTCATCCAGGCGGCGCTGGGGCGGCTCATGGAAGGACGGACTAGCTTTGTCATAGCCCACCGTGTCCAGACCATAATGCGAGCCGACAGAATCCTGGTGCTGGACAAAGGACGCATTGTGCAGCAGGGAACCCACGAGGAGCTGATCGGGCAGGACGGGCTGTACCGGAGCATCTACGAGCTTCAGACTCGGATTGAGCAGGAGACCGAAAAGGAAATCGGCCATGTCTGATGTACGATTTGAGGAAGAGGAGTTTGTCACCGGATTCCACGGGCGGACCGTCTGGCGGATTCTGGCCCAGGCTCGGCCGCATTGGGCGTGGGCGGCCGGTTTTCTGGCCTGCATTGCGCTGGTCTCGGCTCAGGACTCGGTGTTCACATATCTGAGCAAGCTGATAGTCGACGAAGGGATTGTCAGTGGTGACCAGGCGCGGCTCGTCGAGCTGCTGCTGATCTATGGTGGGCTGGCGGTTGTCCAGGTGGCGGCTGTCTTTGGCTTTATCTACCTCGCGGGCATCCTGGGCGAGCGCATTCACTACGACCTCCGGAAGAACATGTTCGATCACCTGCAGGAGCTTTCGTTCTCCTACTTTGACCGGACGCCCGTCGGCTGGATAATGTCTCGCGTCACCTCGGATTCGGGCAAGATCTCCGAGCTAGTGACCTGGGGACTGTTGGATGTGACCTGGGGCATCATGAACATCGGCACGGCGATGGTCTTCATGTTGATAATCAACTGGAGGCTGGCGCTGGCTGTTCTGGCTGTGCTGCCCCTGATGCTGGTGGTAGCAGTCCAGTTTCAGAAGCGGATCATCGTCCAGTTTCGCCGAGTACGGAAGCAGAACTCCAAGCTCACTGGAGAGTACAACGAGAACATCACGGGGGTCAGAGTTGTGAAGGCGCTCTGCCGAGAGGAGCGCAACCTGGCTGAATTCGGCGGGCAGTCCTCAGAGATGTACCGTGCTGCCTACCGTGCGGCCTGGCTTTCAGCGCTCTTTCTGCCGGCCGTGCAGATCGCGGGATCCCTGGCGCTGGGAGCTGTGGTCTGGTACGGAGGCTACCAGATCAGCCTGGGCGGAATGACGGTGGGCGGTATCCAGGCATTTGTCTCGTACATCGCTTTCATGCTCTGGCCGATCCAGGACTTGGCCCGGGTCTATGCGTCCATGCAGGATGCGGTGGCCTCGGCCGAGAGAGTCTTCTCCCTCATCGACGTGGTGCCCGAGGTGGCCGACAAAGAAGGCGCCAGCGACCCGGGGACGATTCGCGGGGCGATTGAGTTTGAGCAGGTGGACTTTTGGTACAAAGAAGGAGAAGCGGTACTGACGGGTCTTGACCTCCAGGTGAGGCAAGGAGAGACGATCGCGCTGGTAGGGCCCACGGGTGGAGGTAAATCCACCATCATCAACTTGATCTGTCGCTTCTATGAACCTTCGCGAGGTACCATCCGCATCGGCGGCCGCGACTATACGGAGCTAACACTGGACGCGATCCAGTCTCGGATTGGGGTGGTGCTGCAGACCCCACATCTGTTCTCAGGCAGTGTCCGGGACAACATCCGGTACGGCCGGCTGGAAGCAACCGACGAGGACGTCGAGGAAGCGGCTCGCCTGGCCCGGGCTCATGACTTTATTGTCAAGATGGAAAAGGGCTACGACCAGGACGTGGGAGAAAGCGGAAACCGGCTGTCGGTCGGGCAGAAGCAGCTGGTGAGCCTGGCGCGCGCCGTACTGGCCGATCCTGACATCTTTATCATGGACGAGGCGACCAGTTCGGTGGACACTCTCACAGAGGCGCTGATCCAGGATGGCACGGACGCGCTGATGGAGGGGCGGACGAGTTTCGTCATCGCCCATCGACTCTCCACCGTCAAGCGGGCCGACCGCATCTTGGTCATTCAGGATGGCCGGATTGTGGAACAGGGCGACCATGCAGCGCTGATCCGGGCTCGAGGACACTACTACTCGCTCTATACTCAGCAGTTCCGGCAGGAACAGGCGCGGGAGCGAGAGCGCGGACTGGAGATGCTGGTCGCCGAAAGGCCCGATGCCGGACTCAAGACCGCCGAGGTACCTCTGGCAGCATAGGGGGATGGCAGCCCGGCAGGTCGGTGCGTGATGTTGCTCGCGCGGGTCTGCCGGGTCCTGGCTCCCCGCAGTGGACCGGCGCACCTCCCGCCGGCCCAGGTTCCCTATCTCCTCGCGCTACTGGCTTTCCATCCCTCGTGCGAACCAGAACGAAAGAGGTAGGAGCACAAACACGACTGCGTTCACAAATTGATCACACAGGTTGGCCGGCCAGGGGAAGGGATGGATCATGAAAAAGTCAGTGGCCCGGCCGATTGTTACGACTTCTAGGGCGTTGCCCAACGCACCCACCAGGCCAGCGACAGTAAGCCACTGCACGGTTCGAAGGGGAGAAGCAGGCAGTCGCCTGGTCTCTCTGGCCAGGAACGCTGCCAGAACGGCCACTCCCGTCCCGGCAATGCCCATCAAGAGGCGATAGGGAATCCACTCGCCCACCGGGCCCAGCAGGTAGTGGGAACCGGTGTTGTATGAGAGCCGCCACGAGAAGAAGGGGAGGGCCGTCGGGACCAGCCTATCCAGCGGCAGGCGGGCGCTGGCGATGAGTTTCGTGCACCAGTCGACCGCTAGTAGCAGCAGGCCAAGGCCTGCCGCTGAGATAACAGGTGGGCGCGCCGACCTTGGTTCTAGGGTGCTCTCGTCGTTCACAGATCCGATTCTACCACCGTTTGGCGCGTTGGGTAGACACAGCCCGCGAGTCAGTTGATTTCTCTGTGCATAGTCACGAGAGGGGTCGAAAAGGAGATGATACGCTGTTCCGCCCGCGGTCCTGTGCTGCAGGGGGGAGACAGGTGGCCCTATATCTCCCTCCTGCCAGCGGCGGGTTCTTTTTCGATGCCCTCGTCATCAGGTTCTTGACCAAATGGCGAGGTCCGTTGTACAATGGTATTCAGGTGTTGGCTCGAGGAGAATGGCATGTCTGTGATCGATCTGTTCAAGAACGTGGCGCTTCTGACCGGCCTCTCGGACAGCCAGTTGGGGGCGGTGGCTGAGTTGTGTCAGGAGCGGACCTATCCGGCGGGCAGCACCATCCTGGACCAGGGAGATATGGGTGACGAGGCCTATGTCATCCAGGAGGGGCAGGTGGAAATAGTCCTGGTGGGGACCAAGCAGGAGCTGCCCATAGTGGTCTTGGGGAGGGGCCAGGTTCTAGGGGAGATGTCGCTGATAGACCATGGCTATCGCTCGGCTACTGCGCGGGCAACGGAGCGGACAACGGTCCAGATCATACGGGAAGAGGACTTTACGGCTCTCTGCGAGCGTGATCACCACACAGGTTACCTAGTGATGCGCAACTTGGCGGCCGACTTGTCGTTCAAGGTGCGCCACCGGAACCTGACCGTCATGTGATCTGAGGAGAGGCCATGATATACAAGGTCAGCTATGTCATCCGGAATCATCCCCATCCGGGCGCGATCATGGACCTTGAGGAAATGCCCAAGGTAGGTGACACAGTCACGCTTGGCGGGACACGCTTTGTGCTGGTGGAGGTGATGGAGTTGATGCCAGCGCGCGGCGACTTTGGTTTTTACCACGCGACGTGCGAACCGCTGGAAGAGGAATAGGGGCACACAGGGGGTGGCATCGCCTGGGGGCGCCCCGGGCAGCGAGGGATGGCAGATTCGCGAGCCAGCGCTCGCAGAGCAGTCGTCTAGCCCAGGACCCAGGCAGCCACGACCGGCGTTAGGAACGTCTCTAGCAGAGAGGCGATTGCGAGCAAGGGGAGGACGAGCCCCACCATTACGCGGCCAAAGTCGGCGGCCGCTTCAAGCCAGACCTCGAACAGGCCACGGCCGGGCGGCGGAGCGATGGTGGCAGCTCCCCAGTGGAAAAGGGCAGTGGAGGCCAGAAGCAGGGCGGGCAACTCCACTACCCCGTGCGGCACCACAAAAGGCATCACCGCAAATGGAGTTACTCCTGCAAGCGCGAACTGCCCCGCCAGGAACCCTATCAGACCCCAGGGCAGCATGAAGACTATCACTGCCAACACCCCGAAGGAAAGGACCCCCAGCACCGCTTCGATCAACAGCGTCCGTAGGTTGTGGTACAGGATTAGCAGCGAGAGGCCGCCGGCCATCCGAGGGTCGCTGGTCCATCCGAGGATGATCGTGGAGACGTTTTCAGACATCCCTGTGGTCAGGCTGGCACCAACCTCCGGGGGAAATGCAAACCGGTCGGCCTGACCGTAGCCCACGAGCAGGGCTGCCCCCCACACTCCCAGCATTAGTGTCAGAGGCAGGCGCCACTGCCGCAGCCGCTCAAAAGTAAGGCGGTACCAGCCGCAGCGGCCGGGAGTCTTATCGCTCAGCCGCGTCCAGAAGGTAGTCCATCCCTTCCTGAGGTCCAGCTGGTCAATATCGCGCACCAGCAGCTCCTCCCGGTCGAACATGTGGACGCCCATGCGGATGAAAATGGCCGCCACCAGTACGAGGGCCGCGACAAACCCCCAGAGCCATTGCGGCGTGGCCGAGATGATGACAAAGCTCTCGGCCAGGATGAGGCCACCGATGGGCAAGATGATAAAGCTGGCCAGCAGCCCTGCAGCCCGGACGCTGGTTGTCTGGCTGGAGATGACCACGGCGACGGCGACCATGACTGTTGCCTGCACCGTTGCCAGAACCACCACCAGAATGAGCAGCGAAGCTGGGGTGTGCCAGTCGGCCCACAGAATCAGCCCTGCGGTATAGATGGCCATGCCCAGGTAGGCAGCCAGCAGAGGAGGAACGACGGTGCCAACGAATTTGCCTACGTACAGCTGCCAATCGGCCAGCGGCGTGACCAGGAGCGGCTCCAAGCTTCTGCGCTCCTTCTCGCCGGCGAAAACGCTCAGGGCGGTGTAGAGAGAAGCAGAGACCGGAAAAAAGCCTACCATCAGCAAGAGAAAGGGGACAAAGCGCTCGCCCATAACGGTGCCGCCGTAGGAAGCAACAAAGTCAAGCGCCTCCTTGGCGCCAAAGTCCATCAGCAGCGGGAAGCCCAGTGCGAGCAGCAGGGTGGGAGCCATCTGCCGCCAGTCGCGCACCATGTCCAGCATCTCGCGTCGCGCGACGATCCATGCCGGTCGTAGGGTAGCCGGCAGTCTCATGGCTGTATCTCCTGCCCGCTGTTGTCTACCGCGCGGAGGTAGACCTCCTCAAGACTCTGCTGCACCTCGCTGAGCGTGACCAGGTTCAGGCCCAGCGCCGTCAACCGCCGCAGAACGAGGGGATTGGTGGCCTCTGGGTCGGTCGTGCGGTAGCGGAACCATCGATCCCCGCTGGCCTCTATGGAGACAACACCGCCCAGATCGGGGCGGTGACCGTCCAGTGATTGGAGCAAGCGCACCTCCATCAGTGGATCGCCCAGCAGGTGGTGCTTTAGCTCGGCGAGCGTGCCCTCGGCGATGATCCGGCCGCGGCGGATGATGGCGATGCGATCGGCCAACGCCTCTGCCTCCGCAAGGTTGTGGGTGCAGATCAGGATGGTCCGCCGGTCGTCGCGCGACTGCCTTATGGTGTCACGCACCAGCCTGGCGCTCAGCGGATCCATGGCGGCGGTCGGCTCGTCTAGCATCAGGACGGGCGGGTTGTGCAACATGGCACGGATGATAGCCAGCTTCTGCCGCATCCCCTTCGAATACTCGCCGATACGGCGGCCGGCGGCGCCAGCCATGTCGAGCTGGGCCATCAGACCGAGAGCCCGCGCTCGGATGGCGGAGTCTTCCATGCCGTGCAGCTGTCCAAAGAACTCCAGGTAGTCTATTGCCGTCATTCGGAGGTAGACGCCCGGCTGCTCGGTGAGCAGGCCGAGCTGGCGGCGCACCTGCGTCGGATGCTCGACGACGTTCCAGCCGGCCACCCAGGCAGAGCCGGTCGTCGGCCGAAGCAGCGAGGCCAACACCCGTACCGTGGTGGTCTTCCCGGCTCCGTTGGGCCCCAGCAGCGCGAGTAGCTCTCCGCCGCTGACGGACAGGTTCACGCCGGCGACGGCCGCAAACGAGCCAAAGCTCTTGCCTAGGTCCTGCGTCTTGATCACTCTGCTGGTTCTCGTTTCGAGCTTTTGCGCCTGATGAGCAGGGCAGCGAAGACCAGGACAGCCATCCCAACTGAGAGGGTCATGGCTATGTTGAGCCCTGTGTCTTGGCCATTGATGACAAAGGTGGCGCTGTCCAGGCGGACGGTTTCCAGTAGAGCCCGCCCGAGCGGATGGAGGATGAGATAGAGGCCCAGCAGCTCCCCCCGGAGCAGCTTGTCGCCGTGGCGTCGCGCCAGGGTGAAGAGGAGGAAAAAGATCGCCAGGTTCCAGAGAGACGCGTAAAGGAACGCAGGGTGGAAAGTGTGATGTCCCGCGTACTCGGGCAAGGGATACTCAATGTAGACTGCCCAAGGAACGTCAGTAGGCTTGCCGTACAATTCCTGATTGAAAAAGTTGCCCCACCGGCCGACAAACTGCCCCAGTGCCAGGCCAAAGGCGCCCACATCGGTGTAGGCCAGCCAATCCATCTTGTAGCGGCGCGCGTAGAGGTAGATGGCCAAGAGCGCTCCCGCAATCGCGCCGTAGATCCCCAGACCACCGCTGCGAAAATCCACCAGTCTAGCCGGGTCCTTGATATAGTCGAGCGCGGAGCAGATGCCGAGCGAGGCGCACATGCTGGGCGGCGGCGTCAGGATGTGATAGACGCGGGCGCCTATCACCGCCAGCACTATGGCCCAGGTAAGCCCTCCCCACACGTGCTCGGGGTCCATCCCGCGTCGCTCAACCTCAAAGGTGACGGTGTACGCGCCCAGGATAATCCCGCCCACGATAAGCACTCCGTACCAGTAAACGGGCAGGTTCACAAATGGCAGCGTGATCGCCACGCGGTCGGGAGTCACGTGAGTAGCGATGTGATTCAGGTATATCCCTCCCAGCACCACTGCTATGGCCACAATGATGTACCAATAGGGTTCCAGACCAATACGTCTGACGAATCGTCGCACCGAACTTGACATCTTGCCTTTCTCTCCGTCCTTACCTATTCTTTGCCTTTGGCGTTAGGGTCAACATGGATAGCGCCGCCAGCTGACGCCGCGCTGATAGGTTGTTTCTCGGTCTTGAGTCTGCGCGGCAGACCCGACCGCCCGCTCATGGGGCCAGTTCCCTGTCCTCGGCCAGGCGCTTCCTTGTGTGGCTGATCCGCTGATAGACCGTGAAATACGTGAGGCCTGCAAGGACTCCGAGGGCAATCCTCAGCCGCCCGGTCAGTAGCCCAGCCAGCAACACTATGAAACGCTCCAGACGGGTGAGGAGTCCCGTCTGGCAGTCCACTCCCAGGCCCTCTGCCCTGGCCCGCGCATAGCTGACCATGACCGAGCCGGTTGCAGCCAGATAGACGAGAAGCGCATCCCTCCCGGATCCGTGGCCCTGGAAATACCAGAGCAGCCCCAGGTACAAGGCAATTTCGGAAAGACGGTCAAAGGTCGAATCCAGATAGGCGCCGGATTTGCTGCTCTGGTGCAGGCGACGCGCCAGGGCGCCATCCAGGTGGTCGAGCGGTCCCAACAGCACCAGAACCACAGCGGCTGGGATCAGGTCGCCGCGAGCTATCAGTAATCCGGCCGCCACGTTGGCCAGGAGCCCAGTCACCGTGAGAGCGTTGGGGGTCACTCCCCATCGGGCCAACCGGTCAGCGATGGGATCGACAACTCCTCTGACAAGCCGCCGAGCCCGCTGCGTCAGCGTCAGTCTCTCTCCCGACAGGTTTCCCGAAGCGTCTACTGAAAGCATCTCGCTCGACTCCCTCAATTGCGGCACGAACGTCGGCTGGCCGGGATTCGCAGCTCCGCGTGGCTCCTCCATCGATGCTGCTTCGCGCCAGAGCACCGGGGTCTCTCTTGCGCGAGGGCTGAGAAGCCATCGACGGCGTGCCAATCCGTAGCTGTTCCCCCTGCTCGCTGCGGAGCAGGGCGCCAGGAAATGGAGCCATCCGTCCCGGCCGTGGCGAACTCTTCTTGCCGCGTCATCCTATGCTACTGCAAACGCATGGTTGAGTCAATGCGACAATCGTCACATATGGGGATGGCGGCAGCCGCCTAGGCGCTGTTAGTGTCGTCGCTGGCGCGCTGTCCCTCGTAGAACCACTCTATCTGCCGTAGCTGAACGGCTTTGGGGCGGATGAACGGCCGCGCGCGGCGGATGAGCGCCCAGGCCTCGGCCGGTGAGAGGCCGGTGCTCACCAGGTACGCGGCCGCCGTCGCTGGAGCACGGCCTACGCCGGACTTGCAGTGGATGTAGATGCCCTGCCCATCCTCCAGTGCCTGGCTGACAAAACCGACCGCCCGGTGTAGCTGCTCAACTGTGGGAGGTGTGTTGTCGGTGGTTGGGAGCCAGAGGTGGCGCTCAAGCGCCACACCAAGCGCCGCATCGTCAGTCTCGCCGCGCAGACTGAGGGTGGCGCCAATCCCGAGTCTTGCCATCCGGCCGACTCCGTGGCGGTAATGTTGGCCGCCGACATACAGGCCGGGCACAATGCGGCTGGTGTCGGCCGGAGACACTCCCTGGATAACCCGCAGAGTGTGATCTCGAATCCACAGCCGCACGACGGCGACGCCCTGCTCGCGCAGTCGCGCGAAAAAGATGCCGACTCCTTCAACCGCTTTGTGCACCAGCGTCGTCGGGTTACGCTCTCTCAAGAGCCAGATGACTAGTCCAGCTGCGAACAGCCCGGCGGCGGCCGCTATGCGCAGTCTCCTCTTAATCCCTCTACCTCCAGACGGTTGGGGCCGCACCCCTGGGCCACCTCTCTCCGCGCCCTGCGACAGACGCGGGGCGAATTCTACCGCAGGTGAGGGATTAGGCAATGCCGCGGCGCGGATTCCTTGCCAGGTCCAGCAATCCCTCTCCGTCCACCAGGGTCATTGGTTTGCCCTCGGTCCAGGCGTAAGCGGCGGACGAGATCGCCCCGGTCGTCACCAGGAAGGAATGGGAGGCCTCCTCGTGCAGCATCGTGCCGTAGAGGTCGCGAACCACTCGCTCGCCCACAGTGGATCGGTGGCGCTTGCATTGGACGATGCCCAGACGGCCGCTGGGTAGGTATACCTCCAGATCCACTCCGTGGTCTCCTGCTCCGCCTCGGTGATACACTCTGTGCCCTCGACGCCGGAAGATGAGGGCGACGTGCCTCTCGAATTGTGCCGGTTCCAGCTGCATGAGTTCGGCCGGCGTTAGCAACGGAACCGGTGCGCGGTAGCGCTGCCAGAGCAAACCGCTCCATAGAACTACCAGGGTGAAGGTCAAGGTCCAGCCTGCCGCAGGCAGAGTGCCCGGCAGCAGCCGCGTCATCCGCAGGTAGAGGCTGTCAGTCGCCACCAGGGCGTGCACCCGGACCAAGGCTCCAGCGCACCACAGGGCCGTCAGGAGTCCGATTACCAGCCGGCCAAAGCGCCGGCCGCTCCCCATGCGCGCCAACTAGCCCTCCTCAGAATCGCCAGACCTCCAGCACGAATTCCTCCTGGCAGCTGAACTCGCGCTCAATCGAGCCGAACTCGGTCGCGGCCCAAGCTCTCAGTCCATCCAGAAGGCGGAGCAGCGCTGGTCCTGGGACAGACCAGACTCCGGAACGAGTGCGGGCAGCTATCCTCGCTACCTCTTGTTGTGGGGTGGTAACGCGTGTTTGGTGGGCTACCTCCACTGGCGAGCAGACAGCCGGCATTTCCTCCAGAGCTGCCCTCACGGGCCGGTCGTCGTACGCTCCGTGTTGCTGAGGAAAGCCGCTGCTCTCCAGCAGGTGCTGCCATTGGCGGCGCATTCGCCGGCAAGGCGAGTCCTTGGCCAGCCCGCCACCACGGCGCAGGTATACACCGCCTTGGTTGAGTACGCGCCGGAACTCACGCAATGCCCTTTTCCAGTTGGGCACCAGGTGCAGGAGGTGGACGGAGATCACGCCGCCAAAGCTGCCGGCCGGGAATGGCAGGTCGGCTGCATCGGCCAGGACCAGTGGCGGGTCAACGTCCGAGGCGCGCGTGGCGAGCTGGCGCAGCTTGGTGTGGGACAGGTCCACTCCGACCACTCGAGCGCCCAGGTGCAAGAGGGGCCGTGTGAGCCGGCCGGAACCGGTTCCCACTTCTAGTAGAAGGCTTTGGTCTCCGCGCGGGGCACACCGGAGCAGTGACCTAACAAACGCCGGGGCAATCTGTGGGGGCCAGGGGTCCAGCCCGGAACTCTCAGGCAATGAAGCCGTGCCCGCGCAACCAATCAGCTAGCTGCTCCTCAGACGGCTCGGTGATCATTGAGCCCCTGTCGACACCTCTCGGGCTGCTCCCGGCCGGCAAGGGCGACGGCGGCTCAAAGGGCAGATCCCGCCCCTTGTCTGCGACGATGATGGTCGGTACCGATTCAAAGCTGGTCCATTCGAGCACTCGGCTCTTGGCAGCTGGATCCTGGTTAATGAGAATCTCGCGAAAGGGGACCTGGTGCCGCTCGAGGACGCGTTTGGCGCTCTGCACGAAAGGGCAGCCGTAGCTGCGGCTGTACATCACTAGTTCCTTCTTCATGGTGTCCTCTCCCCTTCTCACTAATGGATGTTGACCAGGGTTCCCACGCTGGCAAAACCATAGAGCCATTCAGCTTCAGAGAGAGGCAGATTCACGCATCCGTGGCTCATTGGGTGACCAAAGTTGTTATGCCAGTATGCGCCGTGGAGTGCGTATCCTTTGTAGTAGTACATTGTATGTGGGACATCGGCATAGTCATAGCCGTCGCCGGACATGTGCGTGGACAGGTACTTGACGTAGACGCGGAACTGCCCCGCCACCGTAGGGTATCTGGCCAGGCCAGACGAGAGCGGCACCCAACGAACAGCGGTCTCCCCTTCATAGGCGATCAGCAGCTGGTGTGTTAGGTCCACGTCTATCCAGCGCTCACCTCCGGTGCCGGGCGTGATGGGGGGAGGAAGCCGGGTGGGGACCCAGGTTGGTGACGGGTAGACCCGAGTTGGCGTCTCGGTGGGCGAAGGCGTCAGGGTGGGGGAAGGTGTGGGTGACAGCGTCGGCGAAGGTGTGTGGGTAGGTGTCCAGGTAGGAGTCCAGGTGGCGGGCAGTCCTCGCGCTCGCTCTGGCGTGGCCGTGGAGAGCGGATCTAATGCAGCGGCCGCGGCGGGACTTGTTGGTTCCCAGGCAGCCAGAGCCGCCGGCAGGCCGGTCGCAAAGAGCCCTATAACCAGCGTAACGGTGAGCAGTGCCGCGAGCAGGGCGCCGGCCGCCCACTCGCGCAGCTGTATCCCGGTCGAAGGTGCTACACTCTGAGCATTGGCAGGCCGGGGGCCAGCGACCGGGGTCTGGGCAACCTGTTGCTGTGCCCAATGCAGTCCGTCCCGCGCTAGCTGGCTGTCTGGGTCCAGCGCCAGTGCGCGGGTCAAATAGTCTACCGTGGCGCCAGGCGATGAGGCTACACGGGCGAGCGAAATCCACAGGTCGGCCCGGTTGGGTTCCAGCCGGATTGCGGCCGTTAGCAGCCGCCTGGCCTCCAGCTTGCGCCCTGCGCAGGCGGCCGCCTGCGCCTGAGAGAGGAGCGTATCCGCTTTCCCACCGATCATCACGGCTGTCGTCTTCTCTCCGCCAGGAAACAGAGGATTCCATCCGCGATACCCCGGGCAACTAGGTCTGGGTGGTTTGTGAGCAGATCGCGGTCCGCCAACATAAAGCCAGTCTCGATTATCGCGCCAGGCGTCTGTGGAGCGATGGTGCTGAACACGTGGTACTGCGTCATGTCATAGGTGATGCTGTTGGCGTGGAATTGCATCCCGGTGCGAGCCCCATACTCGCTGATCAGGCAGTCGACCAGCAGGTCGTTCCACGGGTTCGCGCTCCCTCCCAGGCTGGCGACCTTGAAACCGGTGGCCTCTGGATAGATACAGGAATCGGCGTGAATCGAGACCAGCGCCGATGCCACGTACCCATCCAGTCGAGGATCGAACTCCTCCAGCAGGTCAGTTCGGACCGCTTCGGCGGTCAGGTGGGCGACTACCAGGTCGGCTACCGCAAGGTTGATGCTTGCCTCAGTCAGTCCGTCCGGGCAGACGGCTCCCGAATCAAAGCCAGCATGACCGGCAACTACTCCCACGCGGGCCCGGCCAGGTGCCTGAGGGGACCGCCTGCCTTGCGGGAGGATGTGGATGGCCTTGGGTGGGATGACCGCCAGCCGGCCGGTG
>JAUVHW010000342.1 GCA_030593075.1 Ardenticatenales bacterium | reverse complement strand
GTAGGAGTAACTGGCGTCCCTTGCTCATCGCAGGCCACAGTGCCGCGGGCCGTGCTAGGCGGACTGCGGGAGCATGTTGAGGATGTGAAGCCCGTACTGCCTCTGCAGCCTCGCCCCAGCATAGCTCGTAGCCTCATTCATCCGAAACCCTGTTCAGAGCGGCAAGCGTGCCGCTCAGAAAAGCCCCTCAACGCTCAGGTATCTCTGGCCCGTGTCCGCAAAGACACAGACGATGACCTTGCCCCTGTTCTCCGGTCCTGCAGCGACCTCGAGCGCAACGTGCGCCACGGCGCCGGACGATATGCCGACCAGTAGCCCCTCCTGCCGGGCAATGGCACGACACATGCAGAAAGCTTCTTCTTCGCTGACCAGCGAGATCTCATCAATGATCTCCCGGTCCAGCGTCTCAGGCACAAAGCCAGGGGCTGTGCCCATCATTCGATGAGGCCGAAATACCCCTTGGGAAATGGTCGGCGATTCCGCTGGCTCAACGGCAATGAGCTGCACCGACGGCTTTTGCTCTTTCAGGAATCGGCCCGCCCCGCAGATGGTCCCGCCGGTCCCCAGCGCCGCTACCAGAATACCGACCCGGCCATCGGTATCCTTCCAGATTTCCGGGCCGGTGTTCTCGTAGTGGGCTTTGGGATTGGATGGATTGACGTGCTGCCCGACGTAGAAGTATTCGGGGTGTGCAGCCAGAATCTCCTTGAGCTTCCTACGGGCACCGGCTGTGCCTTCCGACGCAGGGGTGAGAATCAACTCGGCGCCCAACGCCTTGACGATCTTTCGTCTTTCCAGGCTCTGGATCTCGGACATGACGAGAATCGCCCGATACCCTCGGGCGGCGGCGAGATAGGACACCGCGATGCCGGTGTTCCCGCTGGTGCATTCGATCAAGGTACTGCCCGGCGCCAGACGCCCCGCAGCCTCGGCATCCTGGATAATCTGCAAAACAGCCCGGTCCTTCAGGCTGGTTGGATTCATGAACTCGCATTTGGCATAGACCTGGCAGTCCTTTGCCAGGCGATTCAGCTTGAGTAGGGGCGTTCGTCCGATCAGCTCCGAGACATCGTTGCAGTACTTCATAGCAAGGGTGATCCTCTCGTGCAGCACGGGGGCCGCACGTCTCTGCAGCATCGATCTGTCAGCGTGTTCACAAGTGAACTAGTGCTTTGTCAAGCATCATCTGATGGCTGTAGTCTAGGGCCTTGTGCCCGTTGCTCCTGGGAAATGACGCCCACAAGGGGCTAGGCTACCCATCAAGACATCGTTGACAAAGGACTAGTCCGAGCCAATGCGAACCAGAGTCTTGGCCAGATGGCGCTCAACTGACCAGGCCAGGATGCGCAGCAAGCGTCTGGACCTCCAACCGCGTACCCGGCCGCGGCGGGGCGCGTCAGCCCCGAATCGGCTCCAGCTCTTCCCGAATCACCCGGCGCAGCGTGGTTTCCAGTGTCCCGTCCCGGTGCCGGACGCACTCTCGCAGCGCCTCGTTGATCATCGTCTGGTAGTTCCCGCCGCCTGCTTGATGCACGCGATTGCGAAACCAGTTCAGTACATCGGTGTCGATGCGGATTGTGATTCGGGTCTTGCCAGGGAGCGGCCGGATCACCGGTCCACGCTCGGCCTTGCCAAAGTCATGCTCTCCTTCGTTCATAGGCTCTTCCATCTCTGCCTGCCGCGTCGGCTCTGACCGCCACTATCGCTGCCTCTACCGCGCGTCGCCAACGTAGTTGGACCGTGAGGCGCTCAGCACATAGTACCAACCCCCAAAGCACTCCTCATACTCGACGTCTCTGCACATTGACCTGACTAACCCGGCCACGTCGCGCCTCAAGTCAGCCCCTCCCAACTTGCTGGCCCACGTCATTATGGGATTCAGCGCCCGATATGGCTGCTGACCGCTCTGCTTCATGCCCAGTATCGCCAGCCTCCCCCCTGGCCTGAGGAGTCGAAACATCTTGTTCACCGCTGCCTCGTACCTGGGTATGATCGTCAGCGCCAAGGTGCAGATCACCCCATCGAACAGGAATCCTGGTTCATAGTCCACCAGGTTCACGTTCACCAGTTCCACGTTGCTCCAGCCGTGCTTCTTCACGCGCGCCTCGGCCACCTTCAACACGCCGGGCGACAGGTCAACGCCAACGAGCCTCCCCTTGTCGCTGAGATAGCTCTCGAGGATCCGGAAGTTCAATCCGGTCCCACAAGCAGCGTCGAGAACCACCGAATCGCCGGCAAGTCCCAGCCTGGCGATAGCTCGTTTTCGATAGACCGAGTTCTCGGTCGCGCGGCAGACCAGGGCATCCAACTCCCACAGTAGTGGCACCCTCACAGACCTGTCGTACAGGGACCTGACCGCAGCGTCATCCAACCTCATAGGTTAGCCTTCTCAGTTCTGACTAGCGGCCGGCAGTAGCTTGGCCATTGCGAGTTCGGCCGCGCGGGTTCCCGCGGTGCCTGTCTCTCCGTGAGTCGCTGATTGGCCCGGCGAAATGGGAGGCGGCTCACTGACTTGAGCTGTCCAGAAGCCCTATTCCTCGGGCTTTCTCGGCCACAGCATCGGTGTCCTGGCCTTGTACTCGAGGTAGGACGCGCCAAACCGTATCTCCAGTTCGCGCTCCTCGTACCCTTTCACGAACACCAGAATGGCCGGCATGAGCAGGACTAGCACCCAGAGCACAAACAAGCTCGAACGGAACCACAGTCCTAGTGCTACTAGAAAGGTCAAGCCCCCAAGCACCATGGGATTGCGCGTCCAGGCGTACATCCAGTCTATCGCCAGTCGGCGGCTCAGCGCAATGGCAAATGGCGCCCCAAGACCGCGCCAGGCCAGATTCAACACTGTGAGCACCACTACAGTCCCCGTAGCCATCATCAGTAGCCAGCCAACCTCGGCTGGTAGTGGGATCACCCAACCACGCCAGGTCTGACCGAGCTGGACTGCCTCGATAATCGCTGAGCCGATGAGTGCCATCACGGCGAAATGGACGACCGTCGTGACCCAATGGGCACGGTTGATCGTCGGCCGCCCGTCCAGGACCCTGCGCCCAATCCAGACGACTGGAAACACGCCCAGTACACCTCCGACAGCGACGAGCATCCCTTGAGTGCGGCCCAGCCGTAGGTCGAGCAGCCATAGCCATAGGGTCAGAGTCAGCGCAAAGCCGGTAGCGCCCGCAAGCCGCTGGGGTAATGAGTGTCTTGTCACCTGTTGCGCCCTGTGCCACTGGCGGTGTGCCCTGTG
The DNA here is from genome assembly GCA_030593075.1 of Ardenticatenales bacterium. GTDB lineage: Bacteria > Chloroflexota > Anaerolineae > Promineifilales > UBA4811 > JAUVHW01. The sequence continues at coordinate 199 of JAUVHW010000342.1, read as the reverse complement.
AGGAGACTGGGGCTGCCTGACATGAGCGAGCTGAGGAGCGCAGCGAGCCGGACCACCTGGCGGCTGCGCAGCCAGCCTGGCCCAGCGCCGCACTCCGGAAGCTGGCCGCTCAGCCCCTTGCTGCCCGGAGCGTGCTGCAGAGGCCCGATCAGGCAGGGGTCAGGCGCTCTGTTCACCACTCAGAATCCGCATGTCCGCC
>JAUVHW010000298.1 GCA_030593075.1 Ardenticatenales bacterium | reverse complement strand
GCCGGCCGGCGCTGCTGCGCGCCAGCCTGTCGAGAGGGGTGTCTAGCCTCCGAGCTTCGAACTCCTCGCCGGCATCCACCTGCTCCCCCCCCTCCCACCAATGACTCTGCTGAGGAAGGGTAGGAATCACCTGGCGGGCAGCATGAACTGCCCGCTGGGTTTCCGGTTCGCCCGATTCACCTTCTAGGGGCGCGGTTTTTTTTTTGGTCGGAGCAAGGCCCTCTTCGAGCTGCAGCTCTTCCTCGGAGCCGTACTCTGCTCTGGCGGCTTCTAGCTGGCTCTGCAAGTCCGAACTGCTGATTTCGGCTCTCTGGAAAGGCTGCCGCTTCAGCCGGTGGGGCAGCGCCAGCTCGGCCGCCAGAAGGATGTCGCGGTCCTCAATAGCGCTTCGCCCTTCAAAGGCCGCGTGTGCCCGCGCCGCCTTGAGAATCACCAGGTCAGCCCGATGGCCATCCACGTTCAGGCTTCCTGCCAGCGTGGCGATGGTAGCCAAATCGTGGCGAGAGTACTCGACCTGGGAGACCAACTGGCGCGCATTGGCGATCTCCCGGGAAAGAGCCTGGTCGCGGGGCAGCCACTCTGCGCAGAAACTTTCCGGGTCATTCTCGAAAGTCACGTTCCGCTCCAGGATTGCCATCCTATCGGGCACCCTGGTCAAGCCCTGGATGTCCACACAGAGGGCAAAGCGATCCAATAGCTGCGGCCGGAGGTCCCCCTCCTCCGGGTTCATGGTACCCACCAGGATGAACCGCGCAGGGTGTGAGAAGGAGATTCCCTCCCGCTCCACGACGTTGATTCCCATGGCGGCGGAGTCGAGCAAGAGGTCGACCACGTGATCGTCCAGGAGGTTGACCTCATCCACGTACAAGAGGCCGCGGTTGGCGGCCGCCAGCACTCCGGGGTCAAAGTGGCGCTCTCCCTTTTGGATGGCCTTCTCAATGTCCAGCGTTCCCACCACCCGGTCCTCGGTGGCGCTCACCGGCAAGTCAACGAACGCCGTGCGGCGGCTCGCCACGGGCAGCTCTTCGCCGGCCGCCACCCGGTCCCGGCAGTCGTCACATAGCCTATCTGGGCGATCAGGATCGCAGTTGAAGGCGCAGCCGTTGACGACAGCTATCTGAGGAAGAAGCGCTGCCAGCGCGCGAGCGGCCGTGGACTTGGCGGTACCACGCTCTCCCCGGATGAGCACGCCGCCAATCCTGGGGTTGATCGCGTTCAGGATCAGGGAGCGGGTCATTCGCTCCTGGCCAACAATGGCCGAGAAGGGGTATACCCCTCGCTGGATAGGTGTCACTGTTCTACTCGGTTCGTTCGGCAGACTGCCGACCCGGAGCTAGGCAGGCCCTGCCACCCGCCTACGATAGGAGTGATTATACCGCAAACTACAGGCCCTGCGTAGGTCAGCTGAGCGTCTGCCGGTTCTCCCGGACAGCTGCCAGCCCTGAACTGGCGTCCCGGCATCGTCTTGTTAGTGACCGGGGTTCTGGGCATGAGTGGCGCCGACGGTAGAAGCGGCAAACTCGACGGTGCACCGGCAGGCAGGTACTTCGGTCCGACTCGCGGCCGCTGCCGCTCGCCGCGGCGGTTCGTTCTGAGGGTGTTGAAGTTGGGCCCGCAGCCGGTGGCAGAGAGCTGAACTCTGACACTCGGAGGTACAGGGTACACTTGGAGTGTGTCCCTGCAAGCGCCTCCTAGGCGCAGGAGTAGACTCGTCGTCCATATATGTCGGCTAGGCCTCAGTGTGCAATGGGCGCGCCAGGTGAAACACCCCTCTCCCGACGAGAAGGGGTGTTTTTCAGGCCCTCGTCAGATCAGTCAAAATGCTTCGTGGCGACCACGCCAGTTGCGTTCCCCAGTGTGTCAAACACCTCCACAATGTCGATGCGCGTGATGTTGCGCCAACCGAACATCTCTTCGCCCCACAGGCGCGGGTGCACCAGGTAGATGGTCAATGGGGCCGTGCCACTCTGGCCGGGCCACAGGTCTTCCGGCTTGACCTGGCGGGTGTTCCCGCAGTCGAACCAGCCACCTTCCAGATCCCAGCAGCCCTTCTCGCCGCAGGCATAGATCGTCTCCTCGTAGACGCAGCCCACGTACGCTGGGAAGACGAGGTCGTCGTCTGTGTACACGACGGCGTGCCACAGGGGCGCGTCACCTACGGCCGGGTAAGGGATCGTATCGTGGATTGCACCCAGCAGGGTCACCCAGTGGGGGGCGTCTTCCTCCGGCCTCTGTTCTGAGTAGGGGTAGTAACGCCCGCCCGCAATGCCCTGTGCGACGTCGTAGTTGGTAACCGTGATATCGATCTCGGCTACGCGCCTGTCGCCCGCATAACGTAGCTCTCCGAGCTCTATTCCAACGTCACTGCTGGAAACACCGGATGGCTGTGTGTCCGGTTCCCCGGCAGCCGGACCACCGGCTTCCTGGGTGGGCGCCGCGGTTGGAGCAGCTGTAGGCGGGGGCGGGGTTGCGGTAGGCACGGCCTCAGGCTCCACAATACGCGTGACCTCCACCTCCCGCACCACCTCAACCTCTCGGGAGACCTCGACCTCTCTGGTGACCTCCACTTCGCGGGTAACCTCAAGGACGCGCGTCACTGGGACTTCGACGGTGACTTCCTTCTCAACCGTCACCGGTGTCGGCGCCGCGCAGGCGGCCACCACCAAAGCTGTCAGGCAAAACACCACTGATTTCCACATGATTGGTCTCCTATGCTTGAATGGGATTTGTGTAGTTCTCTTGAACGGAGAACAGAACGACTGCTGCAAGTCGGGTGATGATCAGAGCCCTGATAAACCTCCAATCCCTGGTTGATTGCTGTGGCCCGTATGTATGGGCAGCGGCGATCCGCCGTCTGCGGCGCGTCTGCCTCTCATACTCCTCCGGAGCCAAGGAAAGCGCCACACCACGTGCTCGCGAGCCTGCCTTCTTCCCTCTGACGAAAGGCGATTCGCCGCCAGCCATGTGCGAAGCATAGGCACTCCCTTCTTGCCATCATGAATGGACGCACAGCGATGGCAGATGTAAACAACCTCCTTATCACAGCCGCGGCCAAAGAGCGCAGCTGACCAGTGGACTGATGACCATTCACGGCTTGCCCACGGTCCAATGCGCGCCGGTGCCGAATGCATGGCTCCGGCGCTGCTGATGCGACACTCGAATGGAAACACAGTCCTCAATTGACCAGACACGAAGCTGCTCCAAAGAGGCCACTGTCACGCAGAAACTGGCGGTAGAATGCTCCAGGAGCCAGCTCCCGCGTCTGCGGGATCGACGGGCATCCGGGACGTCCATCTCTACCTGAATCACGCTATGGGGCTTGCTGAACGCCTGTCTGGCAGCCTCCGGAGCCGGCCGCTCAAGGACCTCCGCGAAGCTAACGGCTGTACTTGTGAGGAGGCCTACCTGGTGTTCGGGGGTTTCGTGCCGCAACAGAATGAAAGGTCCAGGAAAGAAACGACGCAGCCCGGATCAGCCTGTGCCAGATGGCCAAACGGCCTGCGCCCTCGCATCGTATTCTGCCAAGAGTATAGCAGAACCGTCGCCAATGACAACACACCTTCTCACTGGGTGCGGGAAAGCAGCCCGCCGCAGTCGGATGTCTTCCCTCTGCAACGCCGAACTGCAGACGGGACGGCGTTCCTTTTGCTTTTCGACACTGTCTTGGCGCTCTCTTGTCCGCGAGCAGGGTTTTGGGTATGATTAGCGGCGATGGCAGAAGCGATGACCCGACGGCAGGAGTGGGTCGCGCTGCTGGTGCTGATGCTGGCGGCCGCCTTTTTCCGTCTCCATCAGCTCCCCGATGTTCCGCCCGGCTTGACGCACGACGAGGCAGGCCACGGTCACGACGCCATTGCCATCCGGGACGGTGCCCGCCCCATGTACCAGACTGTCGGCTACGGCCGCGAGCCCCTGTTCGATTACCTGCTGGCTGGCTGGATCAGGTGGGTTGGGGTTTCGGTCTTTACCCTGCGCCTCTTTGCCGCCTTCCTGAGCCTCCTGTTGCTCAGCGCCGGCTATCGCTGGACTGCGGCGGCCTTTGACCGGCCGACGGCCCTGACAGCATGTGGCCTGATGGCAGTCTCTTTCTGGCCTGTCTCCACCGGCCGGCAGATTCTGCGGTCGGGCTTGC
>JAUVHW010000370.1 GCA_030593075.1 Ardenticatenales bacterium | reverse complement strand
GCCAAACAGTACCAGAACATCGTGGCCCCCGAAGAGGGCATGGCTTTTCTTCGCGAGTGGTTTCCTCGCTTTGATGATCTACCGCCTGACACGCTGTTCCGCGCCAACTCCTGGGATACGGCGGCGAGCGAGGGCAGGGGGCGCAGCTTCTCGGCGGGGTGGAGCGCGGTCGTAACGCCCGACTTCCACATCTACCTCTTCAACCTCAACCGGGGCCAGGTGCTCTATCCCTACCTCCGCCAAGCCGTCTTCATGCAGGCCCAGCAGGATCGCGCCGACTTCGTCATCATCGAGGCGAAGTCCTCTGGCAAGCAGCTTCTTGACGAGTTCATTCCTATGTATCAGCAGCGGAAGATTCCGTGGAGGGTGATCGAGTGGCAGCCAGCCGGCCAGAAGGGCAGCGTCACGCGGTTCCGGTACAACGAGGAGGTCACCGACTACTGCGAGCGCGGGAAGGTGCATCTCCCCAGCGAGTATTTCCTCCGGCGCAGCGCCAAACCGGCCTTGTGGCTTGAGGAAGCGGAGACGGAAATCTTCTCCTACCCTGACGGCCAGACCGACGACGTTGTGGACGCTATGTGCCAGCTCATCTACTACGTGCGGCAGCGCGAGTTGGCCGCCATGCTCTATGCCGCGAGGCCCCACAAGCCCGTCCCCTGGGCTAACCCGTGGGAAGGCGAACGCCAGCGGGTGCTGGTATGAAGCCAGCATGGGTACTTGTTTTGGCAGATCGGCCAGCGAACGGTTGGCACGACTGGCAGCATTTGCCTGAAGAGGAGCGGCCACTGATGTATCAGCCGTGTTACGAGGCGGTGGTGGTTCATCCTCCTTCGGGGTACGCCTATCAGGTGCTGGAAGTGCCTGACGACTGGGAATTGCGGAAGTATCCAGAGGTCCAAATTGTAGACCCGGAAATACGGCAGTTCTGATATGATCCGCCGCTACTTCGCCCGCCGGAAGATGCGCTGGGCCGTACGCCGGCTGGCAGGGATGTCACCGGAAGTTCGGGGACTCTGGCAGGCACAAGCGCTCATGCGTAAGATCAGCCTCACCCGGAGCCAATCCCTTGAGCGGTTGACTGACCTGCAAAGGCTGGACTGGGAGAAGGCGAAACGGGTGGAGAACTTCTACTATAAAGTCTATGACGACCTCATCCGCCCCAGTCGGGAGCCGCTGGCCGACGCCGCGTCGTATATCATCACCAACTGGCGGGAGCTCCAAGATCCCTGGGAGCCTGATGACTGACACTACTCCTTTGTACTGCCCCTGCGGCAACCAGCTAGGCGCGCTCCGAGAGGACGGGGCGTTCGTCTCGCAGCACAAGGGTCGAGCGGTGGCTATCGTGGCAGAGCCCGTGCCCCCGGCCAAGGTGCGCTGTGAGAACTGCGGTCACTGGACCGAGGTTGACAAGCTATTGAGAGTCGTGTAGCCTAAACACAACCGCATTCGGGCTACCGTGCTCGCACGGGCACCCGGCCCACCTAATCGAAAGGTGGGCTTCTCTTTGCCCGAGCCCCTTAATTCGGAAGAAGTAATCGCGGTCTGCACGCGCCTGAAGGACGACAACGGCTTCCAGGACTGGCGGAACCGGAACGACGTTCGCCACGACCTCCTCTACAGTTGGTATCCGGTTGACATCAAAGGCTTGTCGGACCAGCTAGAGAACCGTAGCCCCTCCCTGCGCCACCACGCCACGGAATACGTCGATGCCCTGCACGGCGCCGAGATCGACGTAGCGGTGGGCGCCCGGAGCGCCAGGGACGCCGATGTGGAGGCGGCCCAACGGGTCGAGAACTACTACCTCGCCGTCTATAACGATCTCACGCGCCCCACAGGCGAGAACGCCGACAGGGGCTCCGTCTACAACCAGGTCGTCTACGGCTGCGGCACTAAGCGGCTCGACTTCGCGGACGACGTTCTCGAAAGCATGTTCAGCGGGACCACTTCTATTGAGGGCGTTGACGCCTACATAAAGGCGCTGGGCGCGACACCGTTCAAGAAGAACCCCTTCCAGATCATCCTGCCCGACCACGACGCGGTGTTCTGGGAGCCCAACCGCATGACGTTCGCCGAGCTAGGGGAGCGGAAGATCGCGGAGTTGGCCCTGGAATATGAGAACCGTGCCGACAAGCCCGGCTGGCTGGTGACGCCAACACAGCGGGAAGACCAGAACGACTTCCTGCACACGGCTCGCGTCTTCCACTTGGAGACGCAGGACTGGATTTATGATGTCGTCGCGCGCCAGGACAAGGACGGCAATCTACAGGGCGAAGGCTGGATGCGGGAGCTGCGCCACAACCTCATTGGCCGGCCGTGGTACTCCCTCATGCCGGGCCGGGAAACTTCAGAGAGCAACGTGGCTGAGCGCTTCGACCCGCTCATCGGCCCCCTCTACGTCGTCGTGCAGAATCTCAACGTGCTCGGCACCCTCATGATGTCCGGCGCGTTGCAGACCGGCCGCAACACCTATCAGCTTGTCGAGAACACCGCGCGAGGCCTGCCCGACTTTGCATCCTTCATGGCGACGGACCCCGACCTGCGCCCCGTGCTCCATACTCTGTCCGACGATGCCGTGCAAAAGCCGCCCGCCGGCCATCACTACGAACCGCTCATGGTGCCCGATCAGCAGCAAGTCCTGAACGCATGGCAGATCGAGAACCAGAACCTCAAGGATTGGGGCTTCCCGCAGGCGCTCTCCACACAGGCGCCTGTCGAGGGCAGTTCCACCTCCGGCTTCGATACCTCGCAACAGATGCAGGCCGCGGCCAAGGCCCTCAAGCCCGCACTCAGGAACCGTGCCGCCTCCTGGCGCGAGCTGTTCCAGATGCAGGCGGACGCCATCCAGGCGCTCGGCATGGACGTGCGAATCCCCGTCCAGCTCAAGGCGCAGGGGAAGACCTCCAAGGTGCGGCAGACCATCACCATCACGCCGGACGATTTCAAGGAACACAACCTCGAAGTGGGCTTCGAGTCCATCTCTGAGTCCGTCGAGTTCTCGCGCCGCGAGTCCGATGTCCGCCTGTGGCAGCTCGGCCTCATGCCGACGCCGACTTTCCTCGAACGTCACTACGACGACCCGGTAGCCGAGGAGGAGAAGCTGATCC
>JAUVHW010000208.1 GCA_030593075.1 Ardenticatenales bacterium | reverse complement strand
CAGGTCGGGAGGGACGGCCACGATGATCAGCGGGCGATCATCGGCCACCGTGCCCAGCGCTGCAACGCCCGATCCCACCCGGTCCCTGAACCAGTCGGCCATCTCTCGCAGTGTCTCAACCGGAAAGTCATCGACCACAGCCGCCATCACGGGAATGCCGTCAACCTCCCGCACGTCGGACTGCAGCAACCGCTCGAACCTCTGGCGCGCCAGCGCCCGCTGCAACCGGGCGATCTCCCTTTGCGCCTCCTGGGTTTCGCCCAGCAGAGCCTGAACCTTCTGGTCCACCTCCCCTGGCGAGACGTTCAGGTGGGATGCCACCCTCTCCAGGACGCCAAGGCCTTCCTGAACCACGGCCTGCGCTCGCCGGCCGGTCACCGCCTCGATTCTCCTCAGGTTAGCCCCCACGCTTCCCTCACTGACGATGTGGAAGAAGCCAATCTCGGCCGTCTCCTTGACGTGGGTGCCGCCGCATAACTCAAAGCTGTACGGGTCCTCCTGGTCGCCAACCCGAACGGTGCGGACCACGTCGCCGTATTTCTCACCAAACAGCGCCATAGCGCCACGGCTCCGGGCGTCTTTCAGGCTGCTCTTATCAGGGTCCACCGGGTAGTTGCGGAGAATCGCCCGGTTGACGTTCTGCTCAATGGCACCCAGCTCCTCCGGCCCGAGCATGGCGGGGTGATTAAAGTCGAACCGCAGCCGGTCCGGCGCCACCAGCGACCCCTGCTGCAGGACGTGGTCGCCGAGCACGGACCTCAACTCCTTGTGCAGCAGGTGGGTGGCAGTGTGGTTTCGACTGATGTCCTGCCGGCGTTCACTGCACACCGAGACGACTGCCGGGTCACCGGGGCGCGGCCGGCCCGAGACCACTCTCCCCCGATGCACAATCAGACCGGCCACAGGGAGATGCACGTCGACCACCTCAATCTTCCAGCCTGGATCGGCCGCCCCTTCGATCACCCCGGTATCGCTCACCTGGCCGCCGGACTCTACATAGAACGGCGTCGCTGCCAAGACTGCCTCTACCTCATCGCCCGGACCGACCCTCTCCACCGGCCGGTCACCCCGGAGAACTGCCACCAGTTGTGTCTCACGCACCGGGGGGTCGCGGTGTGGGGCGTAATCTACCTCCCCCTTCCCCCCCAGGAGCCTGTCAATTGCCAGCGTGTCTAGGACGTCGGCGTAGCGGCCCAACTCATCAGAGTCAATGGTCCCGATGAGACCGGCGCCGCTGGCTACCTTGTGCGCCTCGGAGCCTGCCCGGAAACCCGCTTCGTCCACCGCGCAGCCTCGCTCCTGTGCTGCATCACGGGTAATCTCCAGGGGCAGGCCATAGGTGGCATAGAGGTCGAAAGCGGTCTCCCCATCTATCGTGTCTTTGCCGTCGTCCGCGGCCGCTGCCAGAACGTCATCCAGCCGAGCCAACGCTGCATCCAACGTCCGCAGGAAACGCTCTTCCTCAGCGGTCAGTGTCCGCTGGATGTGTTCCCGCCGCTCAGCCAACTCGGTGAAAAAGGAGCCCATCTCCTCGATAACGACATCAGCGACCTGGGCCAGGAAAGGATCTGCGAAGCCGAGCTGTCTACCGAATCGGGCCGCGCGGCGGATGATCATGCGCAGCACATAGCTTCGTCCCACGTTGCCCGGCAGAGCTCCGTCGGCAATCAGGAATGCGGCGGCCCGCCCGTGGTCGGCTACTACGCGGTAGCCAACCTGGTTGGCGCGGCGTTCTGCATCGCTGTGCCCCAGCATCTCCTGGACTCGCTCCAAGATGCCGCAAAACAGGTCAGTGTCATAGTTGGACGCTTCTCCCTGGAGCACCGTCACCATGCGCTCAAAGCCCATCCCCGTGTCCACGTGATTTGCCGTCAGAGAGCCAAGGCCGCCATCGGCGTGACGATTGTACTGAATGAAGACCAGGTTCCACAACTCCACGAAGCGGTGGCAATCGCCGTTGACCTGGCAAACGTGGCCTGCCGCACCATCCATGTCGCAAAAGCGCGCACCCCGGTCAAGGTGTATCTCGCTGCACGGTCCGCAGGGGCCAGTGTCACCCATCTCCCAGAAGTTGTCCTTCCGCCCAAAGCAGAGCACGTGTTCCGGGACAATGTCCGTCACCTGGGCCCAATAGTCAGCCGTTTCGGTGTCTCGGCCCAGGTCACCCTTGTCATCCTCGAACACCGTAGCGTAGAGGTGTTCCTTGGGTAGCCCCCACCACCCGGTGAGCAACTCCCAGGCCCACTGAATTGCTTCCTTCTTGTAATAGTCGCCAAAGGACCAGTTCCCCAGCATCTCAAAGAAGGTGTGATGGTAGGGGGATTTGCCGACCTCTTCCAGATCATTGTGCTTGCCGGAGACACGCATGCACTTCTGGGTGTCGGCCGCGCGAGTGTATGAACGACTGCCGATACCCAGGAAAACGTCCTTGAACTGATTCATGCCAGCGTTGGTGAACAGCAGCGTGGGGTCGTCATGCGGTATGAGCGATGCGCTCGGCACAATCGTGTGTTCCTTGCCGGCGAAAAAGTCCAGGAACTGCTGTCGTATCTCGCCGCTGGTCAACTTGGGCATCAGGTTCTCGCTGCGAACAGGTCAAAGAGCGGACACTAGGGTCGAAGCGATTTTAGGTTATGAGTAGCCTTCTGTCAACCGAGCCACGGCCGGGCCAGCTGGGCTCTCCGGAGAGTGGTGCATTTGCGCCATTTCGGAACTGTGCTACATTAGCGTGTGCTTTGTCAAGCGTCATCGGATGGCTGTAGCCTAGGGCCTAGTGCCCGTCTTGCCTCGAGAGCGACGCCCACAAGGGGCTGGGCTACGCGTCAAAGCATCGTTGACAAAGCACTAGGCTGTTGCCGGGAACTGGGGACAGCGTTCCTGTTGCGATAAGTGGCAGCGCAGCCCCGCACAGGTATTATGGCGGGTGCGGCGCTTGCAGAACGTTCCCTGTCAGAGCGGCGACGACGGCCGAGGGAGGCGAAATGCCCGTTCTTAACGTCCACCACATAGCAATTGTCGTTCCCGACATAGACCACGAGTTGGATTTCTGGCAGGCCGCGCTGGGCCTGACCGTGGAACATCGGGAGGAAGTGCCAGAGCAAGAGACGGTGGTCGCCATCATGCCGGTAGGCGGCTCGGAGGTCGAACTGGTGCAGCCGACTACCGAGACCAGCGGGATGGCCAAGTACCTGGCAAAGCGTGGGCAGGGGCTGCATCACGTCTGCTTTGAGGTGGACGACATCGAGGAGGTTCTGACCCGGCTGAAGGCGAAAGGAATTCGGCTGATCAACGAGGAGCCCGTGGTCGGGGTCGGGGGCAGTAGAGTGGCCTTTGTCCATCCCAAGAGCGCCTCTGGTGTTCTAGTAGAGCTGGTGCAGTCTGGGTGATATGCTGCCCCTCTTCTCTAGGCGGCGACTGTTCCGGTACTGATCGGCGGTGCTCGGTGACTCGCCCAGACGGTGGCACCGGGCCTGGTGACCGGGAGCCTCATCCATCGAGGTTCGCACGCACAACCCGCAGGCGCGGTGGCACCCGGCCGGCCGGGTCGTGAGGAGTGAGAACGATGCTGTACGACAAAAAGAGTCTCGACCAACTCAGAGCCACGCGCTCTAGCTGGCAGGGGCAGACGTTGAGGCCCTCGACGGATCGGTTCTCCGAGCGACGAGGAGAATTCATCACCGCCTCCGGAGAGCCGGTGGAGCGCCTCTACACGCCGTTGGACCTGCCCGACCTGGACTACCAGCGCGACCTTGGCTTCCCCGGCGAGTACCCTTATACGCGTGGGGTTCACGCCACCATGCACCGCGGCCGGCTCTGGACCATGCGCATGTTCGCCGGCTTTGGCACGGCCAAGGAGACCAACCAGCGCTTCAAATACCTCTTGAAGCAAGGGCAGACAGGGCTTTCCATTGCTTTTGACATGCCCACCCTCATGGGTTACGACACCGATGCCCCGGAGGCACTGGGAGAGTTCGGCAGGTGCGGTGTGGCGGTGAGCACTCTGAAGGACATGGAGGTCCTGCTGGACGGAATCCCGCTGGACCAGGTGACCACCAGCATGACTATCAACAGCCCGGCCGCCATCATCTGGGCCATGTATATTGCCGCGGCCGAGAAACAGGGCATACCCCTGGAGAGATTAGGGGGGACAACACAGAACGACATTCTCAAAGAGTACATTGCCCAGAAAGAATACCTCTTCCCGCCCGAACCCTCCATGCGACTGGTGACCGACACGGTCGAGTTCGGCAGCCAGCACCTACCCCTGTGGAACACCATCAGCATCAGCGGCTATCACATCCGGGAAGCTGGAAGCACCGCGGCTCAGGAGCTTGCCTTCACCCTGGCGGACGGGATGGAATACGTGCGTTGGGCTATGGACCGCGGGCTAGATATAGACGACTTTGCCCCGCGGCTCAGCTTTTTCTTTAACGCACACAATGACTTTTTCGAAGAGATCGCCAAGTATCGCGCTGCGCGGCGCATATGGGCCCGAGAGATGCGTCACACGTTTGGAGCCAAGAACCCGCGCTCCTGGCTGCTGCGATTCCACACTCAGACGGCTGGATGCACCCTCACCGCCCAGCAGCCGGAGATCAACACAGTTCGGGTGACGATCCAGGCCCTGGCGGCCGTGCTGGGCGGGACTCAGAGCCTGCACACCAACAGCCGCGACGAAGCGTTGGCGCTTCCCAGCGAAGAAGCGGCGACCATAGCTCTGCGCACCCAGCAGGTGATCGCCCACGAGAGCGGGGCAGCCAACACGGTCGATCCGCTAGGCGGCTCCTACTATATGGAAGCCCTGACGCTCAAGATGGAGCAGCAGGCCTATGAGTACTTTGAGCAGATCTCGGCGGCCGGCGGGGTGCTCCCCGCCATCCAGCAGGGTTTCTTTCAGCGCGAGATCGCCAAGGCTGCCTACCAATACCAGCGGGAGACAGACGAGAAAGAGCGCATCATAGTGGGCGCCAACGACTACGTGGACCCGGAAGACCGCATCAATGTCCCCATCCTAGAGATGGACCCTCGCGGCTACCAGCGCCAGATCGCTCGTCTGGAGCGGGTGCGACGCGAGCGGGACAATGAGCGAGTGGGGACCGCCCTGGAAGCGCTGCGGAGGGCAGCGGAGGGGACAGAGAACTTGATGCCCTTCATCCTGGATGCAGTCCGCGCCTACGGCTCTCTAGGCGAAATCACCGGCGTCTTTCGCGACGTGTTCGGAGCCTATCAAGAGCCGACGTTCTTCTGAGGGCGACCGGTCGCGAGAGAGCGAGCTTCGGGGGCAGCCCCCTGGTCACCAGACGAGGATCAGAATCAGATCGTTCACGTTGGTGTTGGTCGGTCCGGTGACGATGAGGTCGCCCAGCTGGCGGAAGTAGTTGTAGGCATCGTTGTTTGCCAGATAGCCGACGGCCGATAGTCCCAGAGCCTCTCCACGCTGCACAGTACTACCGTCCACCCAGGCACCCGCGGCGTCGGTTGGGCCGTCCGTCCCATCGGTTGCCAGCCCGACGATCATCGTTCTGTCCATCCCTTCAATCCCCAGCGCGGCTGCCAGCGCCAACTCCTGGTTCCGCCCACCCTGCCCATCACCGCGCACCGTCACCGTGGTCTCGCCCCCGGCCACGATGCAGGCCGGCGGAGCGACCGGGCGGCCGCTCCGCCGGACCTCTCTGGCGATCCCTGCCATCACAGACCCAACCTCGCGTGCCTCCCCCTCAATGAAAGTGGAGAGCAGCAGGGCGTTGAAGCCCAGTTCATTGGCCCTGGCAACGGCCGCCGAGGCAGCCAGCTCATTGCCGGCAATGATCTCATTGCATACCCAATCAAAGATCGGGTCGCCCGGCTTGGGGGTCTCTGATTCTCCATCATGGCCTGCGGATGCAGATTCCCGCAGGTAGTCGAGGACAGAACGGGGAACCTGGTCCTCTAGCCCATATCTCTCAAGCACCATGAGAGCGTCCGCAAAGGTGGTCGTGTCCGGGACAGTCGGTCCGGACGCGATAGTATCCAGGGGACTACCCACCACGTCCGAGACAACCAGCGACAGCAGAGGCGCTGGAGCC
>JAUVHW010000381.1 GCA_030593075.1 Ardenticatenales bacterium | reverse complement strand
TGGGCATCCTCCTGCGCCGGCTGCGCCTGCCGTTCAGGACCTGAGTGGCTGGAGCTGGGCGGAGGCAGATGAACCTGGGCTGCTCTGGCTTGCCCGAGCCTGGGCCCTGGCCGAAAACCCAACTCAAGGTGTGACCCTTGGACTATGACGTCATCATCGTCGGCGGTGGGCCGGCCGGACTCTCCACCGCCCTGCAGAACGCCTTTGCCCGTAGCGACCTCTCCTTTCGCCACTATCGCCGGCGGGTCCTTTCGCACTGGGTCGGCCGCACCCTCGGCCGGCGCGCCCTCGCCGCCCGTCTCCTCTACGGCTTGCGACACCGGCGCGTGACCCGTCCTATCTGGGCGGTGGTGGCCTGGGCCGCCGAGCACCTGCTCATTGACTGGAGCCGGGGCGAGGAGTAGTCTCATCCCTGTCACGGCGGCGCTTCCCCCACGGGACGTGGGCATCATCCTGACCTACCGCTGCCACAGCGGCTGCAAGCACTGCCTCTACAACTGTGGTCCGCGCTGGGAGGAGGAGCCGATGCCGGCCGAGACCCTGAAGCAGGCGCTGGAGACCGTAGCCGGCTGGCCCCGGCCGCCCGAGGTCCACCTGACCGGGGGAGAGCCATTTCTCCACTTTGAGCTGCTGCTGGAAGGGGTCCGGATGGCGGCCGGACTGGGTGTCACCTGCTACGTGGAGACCGGCGCCAGTTGGTGCCTCGACCAGGCAGAGGCGACCGAGCGTTTCCGCACCCTGCGCCAGGCGGGCCTGCAAGCCGTTCTGATCAGCTGTTCCCCCTTTCACGCCGAGAGGATCCCGCCCATCCGCACCCTGCAGGCGGTCGAGGCGGCGCAGGAGGTCTTTGGCTCCGGCCGGGTCATCGTGTACCTGCCCGAGTTCCTCGAGATCGTGCAGCGGTTCGACCTGGAGCGGCCGACCCCGGTGGCCCGCTACGAAGAGATGTTCGGCCGGGAGGAGGCCGGCCGGATTCTGTGGGGCGGCTATGGAATCATCTCCGGCGGCCGGTCGGGGTACAAGCTGGGGCACCTGGTTGAGTGCCGGCCGCCCGAGGTCTTTGCCGAGGAGGACTGCTCCGGCAACATCCTCCTGGCTCACCACTCCCACATGGACCTCTACGGCAACTACATCCCTGCCTTTTGCGGCGGGCTGACCGCGGCCGACTGGCGGGCAGAGGACCCGCTGCAGCGCCCCTACCCGCCGCTGGTGGAGCTGCTGATCGAGAGTGGGCCGTACGGCCTCTTTGAGCTGGTGGGCAAGAGGTACGGCTACCGGCCGCTGCCCGGTGGGTATGCCGGCAAATGCCACCTCTGCGTGGACCTGCGCTGGCACCTGGTCCGGGTCAAGGGGGATGACTATCCCGAGTTGCGGCCGGCCGGGTTTTACGAGAACATCTGACGGCTCGGCTGCCGGCGTAGGCTTGCCGAATGGCAAAAGGAGATCAGCCATGTTTTGTCCCGAACTGACATTCCGGCCCCAACTACGCGTCATCAATGACGCCCAGATCGAACAGATTCACCAGGCCACGCTGGAGGTGCTGGAGCGCACCGGCATCGAGGTCAAGCACCAGCGAGCGCTGGAGCTATTCGATGGAGCCGGCGCACGGGTCGAGGGGAGTCGCGTCCACATCCCCTCCTGGCTCGTCGAGGATGCCATCCGCAAAGCGCCTTCCCGCGTGGTGCTGGGCAGCCGAAACGGCGAGCGAACGGTGTACCTGGAGGGCAGCAAGAGCTTCTTTGGGCCCAGCCTGGATTGCATCGACTACCTGGACCCGCTCACTGAAGAACGCCGTCGTTTTGTGAGCGACGACTGCCGCATCACTGCCACCGTGGCCGACGCCTTGGAGAACTTTACCTGGGTGATGACCATCGGAATGGCGGACGACGTGCCGCCCAGTATCGCTGACCGTGTCATCGCTCGTCAGGTTTTCACCAACACGGTCAAGCCGTTGGTCTTTTGCTGCCAGGACGTCAACAGCATCCGGGATATCCACGAGATGGCGCTGCTGATAGCCGGCGGCGAGACCCGCTTCCGGCAGGCGCCAACCATCGTCCACTATTCGGAGCCCATATCGCCGTTGCTCTATTACGATCCGGCCGTGGAAAAGATAATCTACTGCGCGGAAAAGAGCATTCCGCTCATCAACTTCCCGGCGCCGCAAGGCGGGAGCACTGCGCCGGCGACCTTTGCCGGCGAGATTGTGCAGGGGAGCGCCGAATCGCTCAGTGGACTGGTTCTGGCCCAGTTGGCGCGGCCGGGCGCGCCCTTTATCTATGGCGCCTTTGCCACCGTGATGGACATGAAGACTACTATCTTCTCCTACGGTGCGCCCGAGATGAGTCTGATGGTGGCTGCCATGGCGCAGATGGCCCAGCACTACCGGTTGCCTTTCTTTGGAACGGCCGGTTGCTCCGACGCCAAGTTCCCGGACCCCCAGGCGGCCGCTGAAGTCGCGTTCTCCTGCCTCAGCTCTGCACTGGTGGGCGCCAACTTGATTCACGACGCCGGCAGCTGGCTGGATCACGGCTCGCTGGCCTCCCCGGCCTTTATGGTGCTGGTTCACGAGATTCTCTACATGGTCAACCAATACATGCGCGGTCTTCCGGTAAGCGAGGAGACGCTGGCCCTCGATACCATCCACAAGGTTGGCCCGGGTGGGCATTACCTGTACGAAGATCATACCCTCAAGCATTTCAAGGACGTGTGGTATTCGGATCTCTTTGACCGCACGATCTATCAGTCGTGGCAGGATGCGGGCGCAGAGCGTTTTGAGGAGCGGCTCCGGCACAAGACCGAGAAGGTGATGCAGCATCAACCGGCTTTGCTGCCGGATGACGTGCTCGACGAAATCGCTCGCTTGGCCAAGCACTGGACGTAACGGGGCGGACACATTGGTCCGCCCCGCCGCGGAACGACCCGTCCGCCGCCGCCGGTCCACCCCCG
>JAUVHW010000383.1 GCA_030593075.1 Ardenticatenales bacterium | reverse complement strand
ACTCCTGTGAGCGGGTTGGGTCGTGGCTCCCAGCAGCTCGCAGCCGGCCGTGCCTGATCGCAGATACTCTGGAGGCCTAGTATGACTAGATTCCGACGCCCCCTCACTCTGGTTGTTGTACTGCTGGCTGTGTGCCTGCTCCCCAATGGGGCGCGGCCACGCCTCTCAGCCCGGACAGGGACTAGCACAGACGTTGTCGAGGCTAGAACACACCTATCGTCTATCATGGAGCCGCCGCCTCCGATCTACCTCCCGCTGATAATGGTGACCACGCCGATTAAGGCAGGTTTTGAGGCTTCGCCCAACTCTGGCTCTCGCCCTCTCACGGTTCAGTTTACGAACACCTCCACCGGCAGCTATACTGGCATCCTGTGGCAGTTCGGAGACGGAGCGACCAGCACGGCCGTGAATCCGAACCACACCTACGCCTCAGCGGGATCCTATACCGTGACCCTGGCGGTCAGTGGGTCAGGCCAGGCGGACACACTGGTACACCCGGACTATATTGCGGTCTGCGAATCAGAGCCGGCGGTCGAGAACGGCTCTTTTGAAGAGGGATGGACCGACCTGCCGCCTGTTGGGTACCTAATCAACCAGCAGCCTAACAGCTGGACACTGAGTTGGCTGGAGCCAGGGGAACCGCTGTACGATGACCCCGGCACCCTGGCGGCCGGCGTGCCCGAGTGCCGCCACCTGCGCTACTGGGAGCATCTGCCGCCGCACCAGTGGCCGGGTGAACCCGGCGCGCTGGTCCTGGATGGAGAGTGGACCTACAAGATGTTCCACGCCATAGCAGCGTTCGGCTCGGAGTTGCGCCAGACGGTGGGCGGACTCGAGCCCGGCAGCAGCGCTACCGTCATCGTCCCGGTCAACGTCCACCGGCACGATGACCCGGACCCCTGGGCGGCCGAAGTGGGAGTGTGGCTCAACGGGCAGTACGGTTGGGTGCACGACCCGGCGACCGGCCAACCTCCGTTTGTGGACCAGGAGTGGATCTACATTCAACGATCATCGTTGGTTCCGCCAAGCGGCCAGATCGAGATCGTGATCCGGTTCAAGGACAAATGGGGACACAAGGACTTTTTCATCGACGCCGTCCAGATGTTTGCCCAGCCGGCCAGCTCGTGTGTTGCCGGTCCGAGCGCGAAACCCTTGCCCTACGGTGAGCTGCGGCGCTGGCTGGCGGCCAACCGGCACTGACACGACGATCCGTGCCCGGCCGGCGCAACGAGCGCTGCTGACTCGAGCGGAGAGGGTGCCTGTTTTTGATAATCCAAAACAGGTGCCGAGTTGGGCGGCCGAGAACCTTGCCACGACTCCCGTGAAAAGAGGGTTCATTCACCGCAGAGGTCGCGGAGAACGCTGAGTTCTTGGAGTCTGCCTTGAGATTCTACTGGTTTCCTGTGAGGCTCTGTCAAGATGTCACACCTGTTCTCTTTTTTCCCTCTGCGGTCTCTGCGTGCTCCGCGGTGAATCCGGCTCTTTCAGCAGATTCATGCCGCCAGATCTGATCCAAAGAGGTGAAGGGCCGCAGGTGGCCATTCTGCCAGAGGTGGACGGCGACCTGCTGGCCGAGACCCTGGTGGCCTTTGCCAACACCGATGGGGGGACGATCATGGTTGGCCTGGACGCCCAGGGCCAGGCTACCGGCCGGGTCACGCCGGAGGAGCTAGAGGGCGCGCTGCAAGCGGCCGAGAACCGCTGCCGGCCGCCGGTGCACACCAGCTGGGAGCAATCCGAGGCGCCCGGGGGGCCGGTAATTGCCATCACCGTACCCCGCAGCACGGGCTTGCACACCCTGGACGACGGCCGGGTGCTGGTGCGCCAGGGCAAGGAGAACCGCCCCCTGGGCGGTGATTCCATTCGCCATCTGGCGTCGGGCAAGGAGGGCGGCAGCTTTGAGGAGCAGGAGGTCGCGGGCGCCAGCCAGGCGGAGGACTGGGACTCGGAGGTGCTGGACGAG
The DNA here is from genome assembly GCA_030593075.1 of Ardenticatenales bacterium. Classification (GTDB taxonomy): domain Bacteria; phylum Chloroflexota; class Anaerolineae; order Promineifilales; family UBA4811; genus JAUVHW01. The sequence goes on along the minus strand of JAUVHW010000383.1, from coordinate 956 downwards.
TACCTGCAAAAGCGGGAGGAGCGGGGCGCGGCGCGGACCACCGGGCTGAAGCAGCTTCTGTTCGAGATTGGGGCTACCACCCCCGAAGGGAATCCTACCGTGGCCGGGGTGCTCCTTTTCGGCCGGCGGCCGCAGACCTTTCTGCCGCAGAGCGGGGTGGTCTTTGTCAAGTTCGTCGGGATCGAACCGCGGGCGGCCGATGGGCTGGCCGGATACGGCCGCAGGGAAGAGATCCAGGGGCCGCTGGCCCGAGTCATTGAACGCGCCTGGAACGTGATCTGGGAGGAGATGCGGGTGGGCGCGGTGGTGAATGGGCTGGCGCGCGAAGAGAACCTGACCTACCCGCGCTTTGCGGTGCGGGAGGCGCTGGTGAACGCCGTCTGCCATCGCGACTACCGGCTGGGCGGCCGGCGGGTGGAGATTCGGATGTTCTCGGACCGGCTGGAGGTGATCAGCCCGGGAGGCCTGCCCGCCTACGTCACCGCTCCCCGCAGGCGCAATCCGACAGTGCGCCGTAGGGCAGGCTCCCAGCCTGCCGGCACCTTCGGCCATCAGCAAACCTTGCGAAGGTCGCGAACCGGCGGTTGCGAACCTCCGGTTCGGGAACCTTCGCAAGGCTATTCGTCTCAAGACCACGTCGGGCTGCGAGCCGGGCCTACGTGACCGCTCCTCGCGGCCGCAACATGCGGCCGCAATAGGAGAGCGAGCCGTAGCCTGCTACGGCCTACTCCGACTTTTCATCCAGCATCCCTCTGGATTTGACCTCTTCCGCTTGTACCACGGGTTACGGTGGATGTGGACCACCGGCCGGATGAGATCTCTCCTTTTCCATCGTCTGCTTTCACCGCATCCCGCTCCCCCTACGCCGGGGAGTTCTTCGGTGCTGCACTTTCAGGCTCTTCACACCTTCCAACCTGTCACAAGACCGGCGGCCTTCGCTCTCGCTAACAAGCTCG
>JAUVHW010000364.1 GCA_030593075.1 Ardenticatenales bacterium | reverse complement strand
GCCAAACGAACTGCCGTCCGACGAGGCGCCGATTAGGTTCGTGCTGTGCGCCCGCCAGATTTGCGCTACCCCCTCATTCATCATGGTGGCGAAGTGGTCGGCCTTCACCCCAACATCGGCCCAATCATCGCCAGACTGGTCGCCAGCAGCCACAGTATTCAACTTGCGAGCATTGACGCCAGAGCCCAAGGGAACGTACCAAGTGCCCTCAAAGCGCACGGGGCGGCCAGCTATCCCGCCAGAGAAGCCGCCAGGCTGGGTAGTGGACTCAAGCGCCGGGGTGTCAGCGCCGCTAGCGCCCAGGTCAATCTTGAAGGAACGAGCGCTGTTGACGATGTAGAGGTATTCGCGGTTGCCCGAATCCTCTTCTATGAACCCGTAGGCCGGGGCGGTCACGTCGCCGCTGCTAAGAGTCAGCAGCGCCTGATCGCGCTCGCCCTTACGCATCCTGATGTACGGGAAGGTACTCGGGTCGAGGTTGACGCAGGTGTATATCTGGTTGGGCCTGCTGGCCTGGGAGTCCAGGAACGCGCCCATGCCCCCGTTGAAGCCCTGGTCGTAGCGCTTCTCCACGAAGCGGGCAGCGTCCACCGTCTCCCAGCGCGTGCAAGGATAATTCAGGCCGTCTACGGTGATGATGAAGGAAGGCTCGTGCCCGCCGGCTTCTCCCAGGAATTCGGTGTCCTGCGGCGCTAGGTCAAGGTCGCTCTGGGCCTCCGGCTGAAGGTCTTGCTCCTGTACCATATCCCATCAGACGACCGTCGTAGGGTTGGGCTCGATTCTCATCTCGCGCGGGTTGTAGCCCAGCATCTCAGCCCTGGCGCTAGCCCGGCGTTGCCACTTGCGAGCGTCCTTGTCGCCCCAGCGGTCGAGGATTCTGGCGACTACCGCATTTCGCAGGTACTGGCGGTCCGCCGGCGTGGTGGCGGCGTTGGTGAGAAGCTCGTCAAACTCACGCATGACCTCGACATACACCGGGCGGTTGTCGGCGGGTATCATGCCGCCGAGCTTCACCTGATGCACGCCTCGGGCGTCGAGGATGCTCCCGGGCGCGTGGTCAGCGCGGGGCTGGCGCCCAAGCGGGATGAACACGTCGCCCGAGGTTGAACCGGAAGAGGAAGCCGGCCCTGCGTCGAGGTAGCGGAAGCCCGCAACCTGGCCAGGGTAGGTGAACCAGGAAGGCATGTCGTAGCTGTGCATCGAGGTGGACTGGACGATGATTGGCGCACTCACGTAGAAGTCGTCCAGGTTCGCCTGCGACAGAAATTGCAGCTTGCACTGCTCTACCCCCGAACCCACGGCCTGGGTGAAGCGCACCTCAGTCCAGGCTGGCTCGTCAACATTCACGGTCTTTAGAGCCGCCGAACCCGTTGTGTTGTAGAGGATGACATCCACCCCGCTAGTCTCCACATTCACCCAGATGAAGACTGAGACAAGTAAGATTTCCGTATCCGTCACGGAGAAGTTGGCCGTCTCAAACCCATCACTTGCGCCGGCTGCGACGATATGCACCGCCTTCTCCCCCATGAACACACCACTAGAAGTAGTGACGTATTCCTCTGTAGTGGGGCTGCTCACGCTGACGATGGCCCCTGCTGCCGTGGCGGCGACATAATCGACATAGAGCGTCAGGTCTGGGTCTGCCACGAGTGAGGGGAAGTAGACATGCGGCCCTACCGTCTCCCGCAGCACATCGCCAATGGCGGCCTCCAGTCGTTCTGGGCCGAGCCCCAGCGGATACATCAGGTACTTCGCCCCTGCTAGCGGCGCCGTCGCTATGGTAGGTGAGTATGTCACGGTGGAAGTACCGTTGAACCCCGCGTCGTCCACGGCGGCTATCGCGATTACCGTGATCGTAACCGTTGCCCCCGCTGCTTCGGTGGTTAGAACACCTGTTGCCAGCGTGATCGTTCCCGCCACCGCTCCCGTAGCAACAAGGTAGTCGCCATCATTGCTAGTGCTGCCCGATACCTGGATAGTGTCCCCGGTAAGAACCAGGGCCAGACCGTTATTGCTGTCCGTAATGGTGTCAGCGCCAGCGCCGCCGTCCACGAAGGCGATAGTGACAGCAGGGCCAACCGTAACGTTGGTCAGAACCTCAATGTCGCGCCCGTCATAGCGGTTGGCCTGTGTGGTCCCACGGCCCAACTTGGTGTCTATCAGGGTTGTCGTACTGCCTGTGCCAGTGGCCCGCAGCGGCACAGGCAACTTCGCAAGGGCCTCGTCCCTGGGGGCCAGCTCCTTGAGCACATCCTGCTTGATAGCCTCGCGGCTCGTGAGAACGGCCATCAGCGCCTCGCTCGTGGGCGCCTACGCGGGGGCGGCCTCGTCACACGCACATTGCCCGGCGTGGTGATTGCGCCTACACCGCGCGCGGGGGCTGGCCTACCCCTCTGGGGCGACCTAAGTGGTCTGCGTACTGGTCGTCTATGTGGCATGTCAGCCTCCTAACTGTAAAAAATGTGGCACCAAGCCATCTTCATGTAGTTGGTGCCGCCGCCTACGACGCCAATCCCGAAGTTGACAGGGAACTCGTCCGCTTCCAGCGCGAGCAGGGCCGTGGCGTTCTGCGATACCCCATCCACGAACCACTCGACGCCGGCCGACGTGATCTTAATCCTCCAGTGGTGCCAGTCGGTGTCGTCCACCGGGCCGGCCCCGCTCGTAGCCGCACCGCTCCTCAGCTTGAAGTTCGTGCCATCTGAGTGGATGACGGCCAGCGCATCGTTGGCAGTGACGATAGAACCGCCGCCCTCAACAAAGCCGAAGCCCGACGCCGTTTCGGTGCCAGTGGCATCTAGGAAGGCCGCAAAGATGTCAAGGGTGAGCGTTGTCGGGCTGAAGCCCAGGAAGTGCCCTGCCAACTGCCCGTGAGCATAGCTGCCGAAGATGGTGGGCGAGGTGAGCAGATCGGAGGCGGCGTTGAAGTGGAACGATGAGGGGTCTTGATCTGTGGCATCAAGGAAGCTCCCATCGGAGCCCACGTCCTCAACGATGCTTGTCGTCACCCAGCCGTGAACGGCCAGCACATCGAGTCCCTGGCCTGTGGCCACCGTTGCCTCGCCGGGGCCGCCTGCGATCCAGAAGTCCGTGCCCGGCGACTCTGCCCAGTTGCGCGGGTCAGTGATATGCTGCCGTAGGTTGTGGCTTACCCGGACGATCCCGTGGCCCCTTGGTGTGACCAACTCCGTTGTCATC
>JAUVHW010000184.1 GCA_030593075.1 Ardenticatenales bacterium | reverse complement strand
CACTCCGGAAGGCTTGCAGCCGGGGGCCGGCGCGGTACTGGCGGCCATCACTGCGGCCTGCGGCGTCCAGCCTACCATCATTGGCAAACCCGAACCCTTGATGCTGGAGCAGGCGCTGGGGAAGCTGGGCACGGAACCGGGCCGGACCTTCGTAGTGGGCGACCGGCTGGAGACGGATGTCCTGGGAGGGCAGAATGCTGGCGTGCGCACCATCCTGGTTCTATCCGGGGCGTCAAAGAGGGAGGAATTGGCTGAATCTGCCGTGCGCCCCGACTGGGTGCTGGAGGACATCCGTGCGCTGAGCCAGGCCCTGGAGAGCAAGCCAAAGAGTGGGCTCGCGCAATGACCTGCCATGATCGGCATCCACAGATGCCTGGGCGGTGGCTTCTGCAAGGCCAGGCCGACGCGACTGGTGCGGGGCCAGGCACCCGGAGGAGGCTCGGCTTGGCAGCAAGCGGCAATGGGCTGGATTGCCGACCGGGCCTTTGGGCACGTGTGGTGAGGTGGCCACTTCTGGCTCTTGCGCTGGTGCTGTTGGCTGGGGTCCGGCCGGCTCAGGCCCAGGACCCCATTCGTTTCGGTCCTTCGGTTCTGGAGAACCGCTTCCCGGACCAACTGGCCTTCGCTGTGAGTGTGGAGAGCAGCGCGGGGGAGATTAGCTCGGCCGACCTGTACTTTCGGCTGCGAAACGCGGCTTCCATCAACCACGTGCCTCTTGAGGTGGAGCCGGGCAAGGAGGTGGTGCTGCGGCACACCTGGGACACCAGCAGAATCACCGTACCGCCGAGCGCCCCTGTCTACTACTACTGGAAGGTGACCGATTCATCTGGTAACCGGGCCACCAGCGATGAGGAGTTGTTTTACTATGACGACGTGCGGTACGATTGGCAGTCGCTGGAGAACGAGAGCCTTTCAGTCTGGTGGCATGACCGGCCGGCCGAATTCGGTCAGCAGGTCATGGAGATTGCCGGCCGGGCGGTTGAAGAACTGCGCGACCTGTTCGGAACCGAACTTGACTATCCCATGCGGGTCCTCGTCTACAACGAGTCTGAGGAATTCGCGGGATGGCATACCTATGTAGATGAGTTTATTGCGGGGCAGGCGTTCCCGGCGCTAGGCGTCACTTGCCAGATCGTCCCCGCCTTTGGGTCAAATGAGCGGTGGCTGAACGACGTGATTCCGCACGAGATAGCTCACCTCTACTTCTATCAGGTGACCGACCACCCGCTCTCGTCCCCTCCCCGTTGGCTCAATGAAGGCGTGGCCCAGCACGTCGAATTCCGCGACCATGGCCGTGATCTCGGATATGCTCAGCGAGAGATACTGAATGGCAGGCTGTTGCCGTTGCGAACCCTCACCGGCGGTTTTGGTCATGATGAGACTCGATTCAGACTTGCTTATGCTGAAGGTTTGAGCGCGGTCACCTATCTGGTGGAGACGTACGGCGCGGCCGGACTGGCCGATCTGATGATCGCTTATGGGGAAGGAGATTCAGGCGACGAGGCCTTCCAGCGGACGTTGGGAAAGACCCCGGAGGAATTCGAAGAGGATTGGCTGAGCTGGCTGGGAGTACCGCAGGGCACGTACGATCTCTCAACCCCCGTCTGGCCGACGCTTGTCCCGTTACTGCTTCCCGGCGGTGAGCAGTCTACTCCCACAGCAACGTTTCCGCCAACAGGCACGCCCAAAGCTGTGAGCGCTACTCGTACGGTGTCGCCGGACACCGGCCCGCCACCGCGCGCCGAGGACGGTTTCGGCGCAGGCTACTGCCTGTGCCCGTTGGCCGGGATATCGGCTGCAAGCTGTCTGCTGGGCCTGGCGTTGCTGGTTGCGTGGCGACTCAGCAGGATAGCGCGCAGTTGAAGACTGATCTCTACGGGCTGACGAGGCAGGAACTGACCGAGTTGGTGCTCGGGTGGGGAGAGCCCGCCTTTCGCGCCCAGCAGATCTGGCACTGGCTCTACCGTCAGTTGGCTACCAGCCTGACCGAGATGCACAACCTTCCCCCAGCTCTGCGGGAGCGAATGGAGCGCCAGGTGGTGGTGGGCCAACCGAAGCTCGTGGCGGCTCGAAAGTCGGCCGATGGGGAGGCAGAGAAGTGGCTTCTCGAGATGGCGGACGGAGAGACGGTCGAGACTGTACTGATGAGCTACGACCGAGGCGACACGCTGTGCATCTCGAGCCAGGTGGGATGTGCAATGGGGTGCCTCTTTTGTGCTACCGGGCAGATGGGCTTTCGCCGGCACCTCTCATCTGGCGAGATCGTGGCGCAGGCGGTTGCCTCTGAGCGCGAGCTGCGGCGCAAGGGCAGGCGACTGAAGAACCTGGTCTTCATGGGCATGGGCGAGCCGCTCCACAACTATGCCGCCACCGTCGAGGCGATTCGCTGTCTGATCGACCCGGACGGTTTTGGCCTGGGGGCACGGCGGGTCACGGTCTCTACTGTGGGATTGGCGCCCCAGATTCGGCGTCTGGCAGATGAGGAGTGGCAGGTGGGTCTTGCCATCAGCCTACACGCGGCAACCGATGAGGAAAGAAGTAGGTTGATACCTGCTGCGAGGGGCTGGTCGGTTGTAGAGCTAGTCGCTGCTGGCCGTCATTACTGGGAGAGAACGGGGCGGCGCGTAACGTTTGAATGTGCCCTGATCCAGGGCGAGAATGACACACTCAAGCAGGCTGAGGCGCTCAGCAGGCTGGTGAGTGACATGCCTTGCCACGTCAACCTGATCCCCCTGAATGCAACGGCAGGCTACGTGGGGCAGGGGTCCAGCCCCAAGCGAGTGAACCGGTTCTGTCAGGTATTGACCAGGCACGGCGTTTCCTGCACGGTTCGTCTGCGCCGGGGAACAGACATTGAGGCGGGCTGCGGGCAGCTCAGGCAGCAATTGGGCACGGCCGCCAGCGCTACCCAGACGGCGTAGCCCTGTGTCCCGCCACCGGCCGGCTTGCCCATTCGATGCCAACGCGGTATCATTGACCTCGTCATGCCTGCCGTGGTCAAGAAAGAAAAAGGGCCAGCCGGTCATCACGGCTGGCCCGAGCGGATACGTGGTCACGCCCTATTCGTTTCGACTCAACGTCTTGATGCACTTGGCGCAGAGATACTTGCGCACGCGCCGCCCATCCTGCAGGACCGTGGCGCGCTGGATATTGGGCTTGAACTGCCTTTTCGTCCGTACGTTCGAGTGGCTGACATTGTGCCCAAAACGAGTTGCCTTACCGCAACGCTCGCACTTGGCCATTGGTATCACCCTCTGGAAACGTCCCCATTAGGGGACAATCTGCAATGTAAAGGCGACCGCAACTGGGTCGCCACATGGCTGAGTGTACCACAGATAGAGCGTTTTCGCAAGTCTAGTTAGGAGCCGTTATGTCCAACGAACGGAGCAGTCTGGGGGGAATCGAGGTCTCGCCGGCCGCCGTCGCCAGCATCGTCAACAACGCGGTGCAGCAGTGCTACGGTGTGGTGGGGATGGCAAACAAGAACCTCGTGGATGGCATCGCCCATCTCTTGAGCAGGGACAGCCGCCAGGGGATTGAGGTCTCGATCAATGGCAAGGACATTGTTGTCGATGTGTACGTCATAGTGGAATATGGAATGCGAATCTCGGCCGTAGCCAACAGCGTGAAAAACACAGTCAGTTTCCACGTGGAACAGGCGCTGGGCATCCCTGTCCAGGCAGTCAACGTCTTTGTGCAGGGGCTGCGGTTCAGCGACGAGGACTAGGCAGTTCCTAGGTTTGGAGGGCTCTGTGACGAACGAAGGAGAGACAGGCCAGGCGCCAGAGAACGTGGTTCTCTGCGAAGGGCGGGGGTTGAAGCAGTTGCTGGAAGCCGGTATGGCCTGGCTGGATCACAACCATCAAGCGGTCAACGCGCTAAATGTCTTTCCGGTCCCGGATGGAGACACCGGGATCAACATGCTTCTCACCATGCGCTCGGCCCTTGACGAGATCGCCGATGACGAGTCGCGCCACGTCGGGAAGATAGCTCAAAAGGTGGCCCACGGAGCACTGATGGGGGCGCGCGGCAACTCTGGCGTGATACTCTCGCAGATCTGGCGCGGATTTGCCCGCCAGATTGAGGACCTGGAGGCTTTCGGCGCCAGGGAATTCGCGGCCGCCATGCGCGAGGCCTCGGACACGGCCTACAAGGGGGTGGTCAAGCCCGTTGAAGGAACCATACTGACCGTGATTCGCCAGGCAGGCGAGGCGGCCGAGACCGCTGCGCAGGCCGGCGACGATCTGACAGAAACCTTCGGGAAGGTGGTCAGCCGATGCCACCAGGCGGTCGCCGAGACTCCGCAGCTGCTGCAGGTGCTGGCGGACGCCGGTGTGGTAGACGCCGGTGGGCAGGGGCTGACGCTCATCCTGGAGGGGATGTTGCGCCGCATGCGGGGGGAGACCGTCCAGGTCGATCTGCAGCTTCCGGCCGCAGCGGAGCTCGAAGGCGCCATGCTGGTTCACGTTGCGGAGGGCCGCTACAACTATGATGTGCAGTTCGTCATCAAGGGATACGATCTGGACACTCCTGTCATCCGGGACAAGATCGACTCGATGGGGGATTCGACCCTGGTGGTCGGCGATTCGAACACGATCAAGGTCCACGTTCACGTGGACGACCCCGGAATCCCCATCAGCTATGGGGTTAGCCGGGGCACTCTGGTCGACGTCGTGGTCGAGAACATGCAGGAGCAGTTCCAGGAGTTCGTACGCACCCGCGCCGCGGCCGAGGCCTCCCCGGTCCAACTGTTGGAAAAGCCGCAGGTGGAGCCTGGACAGATTGCGGTTGTCGCCGTCGCCCCAGGCCCCGGGCTGGCTAGCGTCCTTGAGAGCCTGGGCGTGGCGAGGGTGGTCTCCGGTGGGCAGACGATGAACCCGAGCACGGAAGAAATCGTAGCGGCGATGGAGGAGATTGGCACCGACAAGATCATCGTCTTGCCCAATAACAAGAACATCATCATGGCGGCCAAGACGGCCTGTGAGCTTTCCGGTAAACAGGCGCGCACCGTGCCCACGCGCACCGTTCCTCAAGGGGTCAGCGCTGCGCTGGCGCTTATGCCAGATGGAGACCTGGATGCGGTAGCAGAGGCGATGGCCGAAGCGGCGACGGAGGTGGCGACTGGCGAAATCACCACGGCCACACGCGATGTGGAACTGAACGGCGTCAAGGTGCAGAATGGCCACTATCTGGGTCTGGCGGATGGCCAGATCTGCTTCGCCGGTCCGGATGTTGCGGAGGTTATCAGGGAGACCCTGGATAGGATGGAGGTCGAGGACCGTGAACTCTTGACTCTGTATTATGGTACTGATGTCACTTCCCAGGACGCGAATCAGACGGCCGCACTGGCCCAGGAATGGTATCCCCATCTCGAAGTGGAGGTAGTCCACGGCGGCCAGCCTCACTACTACTACATCATGAGTGCTGAGTAGGCCCAGGCAGATGTGCAGCGTCCGCGTTGTCACTGACAGCACGTCCGATCTCCCGGCCCGGGTGGCGGAGGAATGGGGAATCAGCGTCGTTCCCTGCTATGTCAATTTCGGTACTGAGAGCTATCTGGACCAGGTCGAGCTGTCGCGGCCCGAGTTCTACCGGCGACTGGCGTCCGGCCCCGTGCATCCGACTACCGCAGCTCCACCGGCCGGCGTCTTTGCCGAGGTCTACCAGGGACTGATTCAGGAGTCATCCGGTATCATCTCTATACATCCTCCGGATCACTTCAGCGCGCTCAGACAGGCAGCAGTGAACGGGTGGGAGATGGCGGGCGGCGAAATCCCCTATCTTGCTCTGGACGGGGGTCAGGTCAGCATGGGGCTGGGATGGATAGCCCTCCGGTTGGCCCAGGCAGCGGCCGGCGGCGCTGACGTCACGGCGCTGGAGGCCACAGCCGCTGAGCTGGGGGCGCGCGTTTTCGTCTTTGCTGCGCTGGAATCGGTGGAGTTCTTGCGGCGCAGCGGTCGTGTCGGCTGGGCGCGCGGAACGGTTGGCAAGCTTCTGCGTGTTCGCCCCCTGCTGAGGGTACACCGCGGTGATATCTCGTCCCTGGGGTACGTTCGGACGCGACAGGCTGCGATTGAGAGACTGGTAGCGCAAGTCGAAGGATTGGGAGACGTGCAGAGCATCGCCGTCCTGCACAGCAACGCCCCGGAGAGAGCCGACGAATTCCGGCAGCGGTTGGCGCATCTGCGCCCGGAGGAGCAGGTCCTGACGGTCAACATAACTCCCGTCGTGGGAACCCACGTGGGCCCCGGCGCTATCGGCATCGCGGTGGTTCAAGGCTAGCGGGAGGCTGCTGAGTTCATGGAAACCGCACTTCAGAAGCTAGCCAAGATCCTAGAACTGGAAAGCCATGGGGGGTATCGGAACCGGGCAGTGATCGGTGGCATAGGGCGCTACATCCCGATCTGGATCGGGGAGGCCCGGGAACAGGCTGGCACGGAGGGCGAGAAAGCTCTCGTGGAGCAGATCGGTGAGCTGCTGGTGGACTATGAGGGGGTCTCCGGCGCGGGGGCCCGAGCCAAGCTTGTGGACGCTATTCGGGAGCGGTTGGAGAGGCCGATAGCGCCCGTCGTTCAGCCAGAACCACCGGCCGCAGCGGAAGCCGGCGCGGAACCCCATGGGCGAACTGCTGCCCAGGAGGCACGGCTACCTGAACAACCTGTTGAGGAACCTGCGGCGGCCTCTCCGGCGCAACAGGACGAAGAGGCTGGCGTTGGGCCTGTGCCAGCTTCGCCTGCGCGGCCGGGCGAAAGTGCAGCTGCCGAATCTGCGCCGGCCGCTCCGGGTTCTCTGGACGAAGCTCCTGCGGCTTCTCCGGCGCTGGCCGATGTGCCGCCGGCAGACCTGCCGGCAGCAGACCTGCCGCCAGCAGA
>JAUVHW010000244.1 GCA_030593075.1 Ardenticatenales bacterium | reverse complement strand
AAGGCTACGCTGGGAACATCTGGTCCAGCAGCTCCGGTGCATACTGGCTCACCATGTCCCGGTCGATGCACCCGCTGCGGCAGATGCGGCCGTACAGCTCGCCGCTAGGCCGGAGCCTCCGTTCCTGAGTGGCGGGGTCCAGCTCAATCAGACCAAATCGCTGCTGCCAGCCCCGGTCCCATTCGAAATTGTCGATAAGACTCCAGTGATAGTACCCCATGATCGGAAGGTTGCCCTGCAAGGCAGCCCAGACCTGGCGGAGATGGCTCAGGATGAACCTCGGCCGCTGGTCGTCATCGGCATCCGGCAAGCCATTCTCGGTGATATAGATCGGCCGCCGGTAGGCCGCCGCCAGCTTGAGAGCCTGGTAGATTCCCGGCGGATAGACCTCCCCATAATCATCATCGGACATCTCGGCGCCTGGCGCAAAGTGGCGGCGGGCAAAGAGTCCCCCGGCATGGCCAAGATCAAAGGCGACCAACTCGCGAGTATAATAGTTGAGACCCAAGAAATCAAAGGTGCCGGCAAGCTCACTCATCCGGCCACCACCCAGGGGCCAGCGCAATCGACCGGTGACGAGGGCATCGGTGAAATAACGGTTAAAGAAGCAATGTAGCCTCCCCGCCAGCCAGCGGTCCAGCGGAGAACTCGAGCGGGACGGCTCCAGGATGCGCCAGTGGCGCACTATCCCAACCTGGCTGTCAGGCCGCAGCTCGTGGATCAGGTGATAAGCGGCGGCGTGGGCCTGCAGCATGTTCCGCGCCACCTGGCCTACCAGACCCAGGCTGTTCTTCCCTGGCGGCCAAGACCCCATGCCCAGATACGCCTGGACCGCGTAAACCATAGGCTCGTTGATCGTGACCCACAGGGGAACCAGGTCCCCAAGGCGCTCCACCACCGCGCGGACATACCGTCGAAAGTCCGTGACAACGCTCGGCTCTTCCCAGCCCCCCTTCTCTGCCAGCCACAGCGGGTTGGTAAAGTGGTGCAGTGTGACCATCGGCTCGATTCCCCGGTCGTGAAGCGCCTGTAGCATCTGCCGATAGCGGTCCAATGCATCGTCATCAAAGAGACCGGGCTGAGGTTCCACTCGGCTCCATTCGATGGATAGGCGGTGGGCATTGGTGCCCATATCGGCCGTGCGGTCAAAATCGGCCTCGGCGTTCTCCCACCAGTTGCAGGCCAGCCCCGACTTGTCGCCATTGAGGATCCTGCCGGGCTCCTGCTCCCAGGCCCACCAGTCATTGTTGGTGTTATTGCCTTCCACCTGATGGCTGCTAGTTGCAGTCCCCCATCGGAAATCCTTCGGAAAGTAGAACGTGGCCGCAGGGGCATGGCCGGGCGCCTCACCCGTGGGGTCGCGCTGGCTAGTCAATGCTGCATCACCCATGTAAGCACTCCTCTTGCGGCCCGGCCACGGCAGACGGAAGCCAGGCCACACGCCATCCCTTGTGATTCCCTGAGTAACGATCAGGGCAGTCGGGTCTTTCGGGCAAGCTTCCGTGCATGCTCCTCTCCCACCAAGAGGAAGCAAACTGAGCCGGTCCACTGCCACCGGCCCCGCTTGAGAGTATAATAGACGTGGCGGCCAAGACGCGCAACCCTGCCGCCATTCACGCGGCGGCGTGCGTACCCTGTGCGCAAGGGCGGGGCGAATCGAGAAATCGTGGGGCTCGGACGTGCAACAGTCGATTCATGGTGGACGTATAGGTTAGGGCGAGGAAGCGACAACTGTGTGGTGCATTCATTGCGGCGCCAAGATACGCGACACCGCTCGATTCTGCCACCGATGCGGTGGCTCCCAGGCGCCAGCCAGGGCCAGGCCGGTGCGAGAGGGCGAAGCCCTGCAGGGGGGGCGCTATCAGATCACCCGCTCGCTCGGCCGGGGCGGAATGGGGGCGGCATACCTGGCAGACGACACACGGCTGGTGCGGCGCTGCGTAGTCAAGGAGATGCTGCCGGACTGTGCTTCCCCGGAGGAGCGTCACAAAGCGGAGGCTGACTTTCAGCGCGAAGCACGCACTCTAGCCTTGCTCAATCAGCCCGGCCATCCCAACATCCCCGAGATCTTTGACTATTTCATCGAGGACGGCCGGCACTACCTGGTGATGAAACACATCGCCGGCGAGAACCTGGAGGAGCGGCTCAAACGGCTGGGGCGGCCGCTGCCGGAGGCTGACGTCGTCGAATGGGCCATCCAGGTATGCGACGCCCTGGCCTACATGCACGGCCGCAAACCCGAGCCTGTCGTCCACCGCGACATCAAGCCGGCGAACCTAATCCTGGACGAGGACGGCCGTCTTTGGCTGGTGGACTTTGGCCTGGTCCGGGCCATGCCCACCAGCCAGCCGGCCGTCAACGGGCGCGGCAAGACCGTCGCTATCGGCACTCCGGGCTACACTCCGCCCGAGCAGTGGCTCCAGGAACCCCAGCCTCGCTCCGACCTCTATGCGCTAGGGGCCAGCCTGCACCACCTGCTGACCGGTCGCGACCCGCGCGACGCCTTTGCCGAGGAGGAGGTCCTCACCCCCACTATGGTGCTCGGGGCATCCCCACTTCCCCCGGTCCGGCAGCTCAACCGGCAGGTCTCGGCCGCCACGGAGCGCATTATCAGAGCAGCGACAGCTCTCGAGGTCTATCAGCGGCCGAGCGCCCTGGAAATGAGGACCGAACTCGAGGCAATTGCCGGCCGGCCTGGGGCCCAAGCGTTCACCTTCAGGTCCGGTGACATAGCCAGTTCGGTCAAGGCACTGGTGCAGGTCTGCGACGAGCAATGGGAGACCGGCAAGCACCACCTACTGCGCGGCGACATTGAGCACTGGCTCAAGACCATCGGCCGCTACGACCTGGCCAGCAAGACCGAGGCCCTGCGCTCGACGGTGGACGACAATGACCTCAAGCACGAGATCGTGCTGCGGTTTCTGGACGATGACCTGCCCTCCCCGGTCCTGCAGACCAGCAGCCAGCACCTGGAGCTCCGAAAGACAGGGATGGGTCGCTGGGGGGCAAGCCTGATGCTCTTCAACCGGCAGCGCGGCTATGCTGGCGGCAAGTTGGCTCCCAGCGTTCCGTGGATGGACCTCTCACGGGAGCGATTCCGGCTGGTGGGCAAGGGTGCCCGGCAGGAGATCGACCTCTCGGTCGGCTACCGCCGCCTTCCCTTCGGCCGGCGGCACCGGGGGGAATTGACCATCAAGCCGGCCCAGGGACAGCCAAAGAAGGTTACTTTCCAGCTGGAGATGAGCCTCATGGACTATGGCGCTCAACTGGTGCGGGTGACGGGCAAAGGGACCGGCAGCCTGGTCCGGGACGTGCGCGTCGTCCACAAGAAGGTACGCCGGCCGCTGGAATTCCACCTGGCGACCGTCCTCTCCGGCGCTGCCCTCGGGTTCATCGCTCTCCACGAGGCGGGACTGGCTATCGCCGGGGCGGTCGCCGGCCCGGTCCTGCTCTATTCAGTGCTCCTGGGCGGCCTATGGGGCAGAGGGGTCATCCGGGCGGCTAAGGATCTGGGCCAAGACTAGAACCGCCGGTGTCAGCCACCCAGAGAACCTGCCCCCAATGCGGCACCGTGAACCGCGCAGTGGCTCGCCTGTGCAAGCGCTGCAGTGTGCCGCTGGCAGCGGCCGGCGCCCGGCGATGCTCTCGCTGCAGCCGCCCCACCGAGCCCGGAGCGCGCTATTGCCGGTATTGTGGCGCTCCCCAGCCCCGGCCCTGCTACCAGTGCGGCGCGCTCGCCCGGCCGGGCGCACGTTTCTGCCTCAGGTGCGGCGCGCCGGCGCCCAGCATCGAGCCCCCCTGCCCGCGCTGCGGAACCCCCAACCGCTCCAGCGCCCGCTTCTGCCGTCGCTGCCGCGCCCGGCTATCAGGCGCCCCGGCGCCGGTCATGTTGGCCCCCCGCTTTGGCACCGGACTCATGCCTGGCCAGTCGGTGCTCCAGAAACGCTACATCATCCTCAACAAGATCGCCCAGGGTGGCATGAGCGCCATCTACCGGGCGTCGGACAAACAGAAACCAGGTGTCACCTGGGCCATCAAGGAGATGAGCGAAACCGCCATCAGCCCAGGCGAGCGGGCACGGATAGTCAAGGCCTTCCGGCGAGAGGCGGTCATGCTGCGAGCCCTGGACCATCCCAACCTGGTCAAAGTGGTGGACGTATTTCAAGACCAGGACAAGCGGCGCTGGTACATGGTGATGGAGTTCATCAAAGGAAAGACCTTGCTGCAGATCATGGAAGAAACACCCGGAAACCTGCCCGAGCGCCGTGTGTTGGACTGGGCAGCGCAGATCTGCGAGGTGCTCGATTTCCTGCACGGCCAGGAACCCCCCATCATATACCGCGACATGAAACCGGGGAACGTGATGGAGCAGAGCAAGGACGATGTCTGCAAGGTGATTGACTTTGGCATCGCCCGCTTCTGGAAGCCAGGCCGGAGAAAGGACACCCTGGCGCTTGGCACACCCGGCTATGCGCCGCCGGAGCAGTATGGCAAAGGGCAAACCCGGCCCGCATCGGACGTCTACGCGCTGGGAGCTACGCTGCACCACCTGCTAACCGGCCGGGACCCGGAGAGCAAACCTTTCAAGTTCCCGGCCGCCCGCCGGCTCAACCCGCGCGTATCCAGCAACACCGAGGCTGTCATCCAGAGAGCGACGCAGACCAAGTTGGCCGACCGCTACCAGACGATCTCAGAGATGAAGGCCGCCCTCGTCCCGCGGGCGCGCACTCGCCATCCAACGGACCCGCTGGGGGCGCTGATTCGGCTCCTGTTCGGCCGGCACTCGCCGTAAGTCAATCCGGAGAATAGCTAGCCCTCCCTGAAAAGCCGCGGTACAATGGCGGATGTGGACCTCTTTGAGCACAGCCGCCGCGAGCAGACTGAGAAAGAGCAGCCGCTGGCTGCCCGCATGCGGCCGCGCACCCTGGAGGAGTTCGCCGGTCAGCAGCACATCGTAGGGCCCGGCCGACTGCTGCGCCGCGCCATCCAGGCCGACCAGCTCTCCTCGCTCATTTTCTACGGACCGCCCGGTACCGGCAAGACCAGCTTGGCGATGGTCATCGCCAACACCACGCGCAGCCACTTTATCACCATCAATGCCGTCCTCTCGGGCGTGAAACAGATCCGGCAAGCCATCGCCGACGCGCAGGAGTGGCGCAACCTCTACAACCAGCGGACCATCCTCTTTGTGGACGAGGTCCACCGCTGGAACAAGGCCCAGCAGG
>JAUVHW010000118.1 GCA_030593075.1 Ardenticatenales bacterium | reverse complement strand
CGCACCCTACATCCGGACCGCCTTTCTCAAGGGGCTGCCATTCCGGCGTATTGTCTTGCGGCACGCCTTGCGCAATGCTTTGATGGCCCCCATTACCGTCATCATGCTCCACGTCAATTGGTTGATGGGCGGCATCGTAGTAGTTGAGGTGCTGTTCAGTTTCCCCGGCCTGGGCCAGTACTTGTTGGATTCTGCCCTGTTTAACGATGTCTATGCCCTTGAGGCTGGAGCGATGGTCATGGTGGTGCTGGCTGTGGGCTCGCAACTTGTGGCCGACATTATCTACACCTTCCTCAACCCCCGCATCCGCTACGCGTAGGAGGAAATGATGATGACCGAAATGGGCGCTCTGACGCAACCTTCGCGTTGGCAGAAGATCTGGGATAGCCTGTCCATTCTCTGGCAGTCCAAGGTGGCGGTTGCTGGCCTCATCCTTGTCCTCTTTTGGACGCTGACAGCCATTTTCGCTCCCGTTGTCACCCAACACGAGCCTAACGTAGAAGATGCGCAGGCCAGGAATGAGGGGCCTTCGGCCGGGCACTGGCTGGGTACAGACCACAAAGGCCGGGACTTGTGGTCACGGGTGGCCTATGGTGGCCGAATAGTGCTGGTCAAGTGGCCCGTAACGGAGAGTTTCTGGATCCCCGGCGGCGTAGCTATCTGGGGCGTGCTGATCGCCCTGGCCGTGGGCTGCACGTTAGGGTTGCTATCGGGCTACTATGGCGGCTGGGTTGGCGAGGTCGTGATGCGCATTCTGGACGCGATGATGGCCTTTCCCACCATCTTGCTCTACCTGATCATCATCGCGGCCATGGGGGCTTCGGCCACCAATGTCGTCATCGCCATCACGATTGCTGGTTCGCCCGGCATTGCCCGTCTGGTGCGCGGCCTGGCGCTGGATATCCGCACCCGTGACTATATTGCTGCTGCGGAGACCCGCGGCGAGCCGGGGCTGTGGATGATGTTCCTGGAGGTTCTGCCCAACGCCCGCGGTCCGATCATTATAGATGCCATGTTGCGGGTAGGCTATGCTATCTTCTCCATAGGCACCTTGGGTTTCCTGGGGCTGGGGCTGCCACCGCCCAACCCCGACTGGGGCAGCATGGTGCAGGCAGGCCATCACCATATCTTTACCAACCCCTGGGGTGTTGTCTGGCCGACGGTGGCAATCTCTTCCCTGGTTGTTGGCTTGAGCCTGCTGGCCGACGGCCTGCGCGAGGAGTCGCTGCGCTATCAGTAGGAGGAAGCCGTGAGTACGGAACTAGAGTGGATCACAGAGGTGGACGACCACCGGATCAAGACGCCTGTCCTTCAAGTCGAAGACGTGGCCATCTCCTATGAGACGCGTAAGGGGGATGTGCCCGCCGTACGAGATGTGAGTTTCGACATCCTGCGGGGCGAGGCCCACAGCATTGTCGGCGAGTCGGGTTGTGGCAAGAGCACAGTGGCCTTTGGCATTGTCAATTTCCTGGGGCGCAACGGCCGCATCGTCAATGGGCGCATCCTCTTCCAGGGGCAGGATCTGGTAGGCCGCCCGCAAGAAGAGCTGCGACGGATCCGGGGCGACCGGATCGCCATGGTCTACCAGGACCCGATGCAGGCCCTTAACCCATCCATGCGCCTGGGTGACCAGATGTCCGAGGTTCTGATCGTGCACCGGGGCATGGAGAAGAAAGCGGCCGAAGAAAAGTGCCTCGAGATGCTGAACCGGGTGTACATGCCGGACGCGGCCAACGTGATGCGGCGCTACCCCCATCAGATCTCTGGTGGGCAGCAGCAGCGCGTGGTCATCGCAATGGCACTGCTCAACGACCCGGCATTGCTGATCATGGATGAGCCGACCACCGCGTTGGACGTGACGGTGGAGGCGGTCGTGCTGGACCTGATCGCCGAGTTGCAGCGAGTGTTTGATACCGCCATTATGTACATCAGCCACAACCTCGGCGTCGTTGCCCGCGTCTCCACCAAGGTTGGCGTCATGTACGCTGGTGAGATTGTTGAACGGGCCACTGTGAAAGACGTCTACCTGCGGCCCTACCACCCCTACACCCAGGGGCTGATGCGCTGCGTGCCGCGGCTGGGCATGGACAAGCGCAGCAGCTTCTTGTACCCTATTCCGGGGCGAGTGCCCTCACCGGCAAACCTGCCGCCCGGCTGCGTTTTCGAGCCGCGGTGCGACTATTCCCGGGAAGAGTGTCGTCTCAAGAGGCCCGCGCTGCGTGCGATAGAGCCTCGACATTGGGTGCGCTGCCACTTTGCTGAAGAGGTTGCCCAGATGGGATGGGAACCGCCGGAGGAGGTATTGGCCGATCTGGCGACTCCGGCCGAGTTTGACAGAACGGCCGAACCGATCCTGAAAGTGTCGCGGGCCAAGACCTACTATGAAGCGCCCTCCAAGAAGCTCCTCAGCAGAGAGAAGCTCTATGTCAAAGCGGTGGACGACGTCAGCATTGAGGTCATCAAAGGAGAGACGCTGGGTATCGTTGGCGAGTCGGGCTGTGGCAAGAGCACACTGGTCAAGACCGTCATCGGCATGGAAAAGCCAACCGCGGGCGAGTTCGAGTTCATGGGCGTGGACATATCGACACCAGTGTCCAAGCGAGACCTATCGATCATCAGGGAACTCCAGATGGTGTTCCAGAACCCCGACTCGACCCTCAACCCTTCGTTTACGGTCGGTATGCAGATCGGGCGTGCGTTGCGACGTTTCAAGACCGTGCCCAAGGACCACGTCCGTGCCGAGGTGATGCGTCTGCTGAATATGATGAAGCTGGGCGAACTCTACTATGACCGGCTGCCCCGCCAACTGAGCGGCGGCGAGAAGCAACGGGTGGGTATCGCCCGCGCCATTGCCGCTCGCCCCGAGCTGGTGCTGTGCGATGAGCCAGTCTCCGCACTGGATGTCTCGGTGCAGGCAGCCGTGCTCAACCTGCTGATGGAAATCCAGGCGGAATTGGGCACGACCATGATCTTCATTGCCCACGATCTGAGCGTAGTGCGCTTTTTCTGCGACCACATTGCGGTGATGTATCTGGGCCAGATCGCCGAGATCGGACTGGCTGAGGCAATCTACTCGCCCCCCTACCATCCCTACACCGAGGCGCTGCTGTCGGCCGTGCCCATCCCTGACCCCAGCGTAGAGCAGAAGAGTATCCGTCTGAGCGGCAACGTGCCCAGCGCCCTCAACCCGCCCAGTGGCTGTCGTTTCCACACCCGCTGCCCGCGCAAGCTGGGCGACGTGTGCGAGACCGCGGCTCCTCCCTGCCAGCATATGACCGATGAGCACCGAATCCACTGCCACATCCCGCTTGAGGAATTGCGCGAGATGGAGATGGTCGTCAGTATCGCCGGGTAGTCACCGTGCCCGCCTGCGACGTCATCGAGAACGAAAATGCCGGGGTAGGCCAGACCCATGACCGGCGTCGGGACGGGGCCAGATTGGACACCGCTGCCCAATGAGTGGGAGCCCTGTTTTCAGGGCAAGTAGCGCATGTGAGGAGAGGACTCGATGGCCGAACTGACACGCAAAGAGGTTATCATGATCTTGGGCACAGGCGGCACGTCTCCCCGGCTGGCGGGTGTCGACCTGTCGGGCCTGGTTCTGTCCAGACTGGACTTCTCTGGCGCTGATCTGTGTCAGGCCGACCTGCACCAGGCCGACCTGGAGGAGGCCAATCTCGAGAAGGTCAGCCTGTACCAGGCCAACCTGGAAGGGGCCCGCCTGGTGAGAGCAAACCTGACCGGGGCCAACCTGAGAGGTTCCAGGCTGAGCAGGGCCGATCTCTCTCTGGCTGAGCTGGCAGGGGCCGAGTTGAATATGGCCAGAGTGGAGGGGGCCGAGCTGTACCGGGCCAACCTGGCAGGCGCGAATCTGGGGGGCGCGGAGCTATCCAGGGCCAAGTTGGAAGCAGCCAACTTGAAGAAGGCCAACCTGCAAAACGCCGTCTTGGAGAGGGCCAACTTGGAGGGAGCTCATCTGGAGGAGGCTTGTTTGGAGGGGGCTAATCTGGAAGGGGCTTTCATAGGAGGAGCTTTCCTGCAAGGAGCCGACTTGAAAGGCGCCAACCTGGCTGGCGCCAAGCTGGGCGGTGCCTTCTTGGACGGGGCTGACCTGAAGGGCGCCAACCTGGAAGGCGCCGACCTGAGAGCAGCCGACCTTGGAAGCGCTGACCTAGAGGGGGCGATTGCACCGGACGGTTCCATCCATAGCTGAGGAGGCATCCAATGTTAGTAAGGGACTACATGACAAAGCACCCACTGATGGTTCAGCCGACGATGTCTATAGTCGATGCCCAGCGCTTCATGGGGGAGAACAACATCCGTCACCTCCCCATAGTTGGCGACGGCAAAAGGCTGTTGGGTCTGGTCACCCGCCAAACCCTGCTCGTTGACCCGGGCAGGTTGGGCAGTCTGGACGTCTGGGAGATCACCCGCTGCCTTGCCGGGCTGACCGTCCAAGACGTGATGGTCAAGGCCGAACACGTCATCATTGTGGAACAGAACGCCACTATTGAAGAAGCGGCCCGCATCATGGTGGAGAAGAAGATAGGTTGCCTGCTAGTGGTGGACGATGGCGTCGTCACGGGCGTTATCACTGAGATTGACCTGCTGGCCCGATTGATGGAGATGATGGCCGCCCGCGTGCCCGGCGTGCGGGTGACGGTGCGCCAGCCTAACGTATCAGGCGAACTGGCGAAACTGGTCGGCGCCATTGCAGCACAGGGTTGGGGAATCCGGGCTCTGGGGGGTACACCTACCCCCAAGGATCCATCCAAATGGGATGTGGTAGTCAAGGTAAGCAACGTGCCCAAGGACGAAATCGTCGCTGCTTTGCGCAAGGTTGATGGTCAGGAAGTCGTGGACGTGCGCGAAGTGTAGGTAAGAGACAACGTGGCCCGATTCGAGCGCGTCGTATCAACGATAGACTCGCACACGGCCGGTGAGCCAACCCGACTCGTGGTCGGGGGCATACCCTCCCTGCGGGGCGCCACTATGGGGGAGAGGATGCTTTATGCCCGCAATGAATTGGACTGCCTCCGCCGCTTGCTTCTCCTCGAACCACGGGGCCGCCAGGATATGTACGGAGCTCTCCTCGTCGCTCCTTCGCACCCGAGCGCCGACTTTGGTTTGATCTTCATGAACACCCAGCAGTACACCACAATGTGCGGTCATGCCGTAATTGGAGCTGCGACCACCGTGGTGGAGACTGGTATGGTTCAGCTTGCCGAGCCGGAGACTGTGGTGGCGTTCGACACCCCTGTTGGGTTGATCCACACACGAGCCCTCGTCGAAGCGGGCTGCGTGCAAGAAGTCGCTTTCATCAACACGCCGGTTTTTGTCCATCAACTTGACGCCCGCATGTCGGAGGCGGCCGTGGGCGAGCTGCGGGCGGATATCGTGTACAGCGGTGGCTTTTTCGCCTTGGTTGATGCGAAGCAGATTGGTCTGGAGCTTGTGCCCGCGAATGCGAGATTGCTGGCCGAGTTGGGGGTCCGCCTACGCCACGTGGCTAATGCGCAGCTTTCTGTGCAACACCCTGAGCTAACCTTTATGAATATGATTGACGCTGTAGAGTTTCACGGCCCGGCCGAGCCTCAGGCGGACGGTGGCCTCCGCGCCCGCAACGTTGCTACCTTTGGCAACGGCACCATAGACCGCTCCCCCTGTGGTACCGGCACCTGCGCCAGGATGGCCGTGCTGCATGCCAGGGGGCAATTGGAGGTCGGCCAGAGCTTCATCAGCGAGAGTATCACCGGTACCCATTTCGTGGGCCGGATAGTGCGGGAGACCCGCGTGGGCGAATACCGGGCCATCATTCCCCGCGTGGCCGGGCGCGCCTACCTGACCGGTTTCCACCAATTCGTCCTTGATCCCGATGATCCCTTTCCACGTGGTTTCTCTCTGATTGACCGTAATGTACAAGGGAATCTCGAACTATGAGAGCTGGCTCCACCACACAGGTTACTCCTCAGTTCCGGGTGCTGTCTGAAGATCAGAAAGAGACCCTGTTCTTGAGTGTTCTGGAGGTGCTGGAACATACCGGGGTTCAGGTGCATAGTGCCGAGGGCCTGGAGCTGCTCCACGGCGCTGGCGCGCGCGTAACCCTGGACTTCTCGTCGGACGCCGGGTCGACGCGGAGGGTCCACATCCCTTCCTATCTCGTGGAAGACGCAATCGCCAGCGCGCCCCGCCGCATCACCATCTACAACCGGCTGGGCGAACCGGCCGTATTCTTGCAGGACCACCGCGTTTCCTTCTGCAGCCAGGTGGATTCGATCTATTTCTTTGATCCCTTCGAATACGCCAAGGATCAGCCCCTGGACCACAATCGCCGGCTGTGTGTGCGTGAGGACGCCCGGCTGGGCGCTGTCCTTTGCAATGCTCTGCCCAACATCGATATGGTGTCCTTCTCGTCCCTGTACCGCGACGTTCCCGGGCAGATCGCCATATGCGTTGGTCACAAGGACACGGTGATGAACTGCACCAAGCCGCTCATGCACGGCACGGGCGAGTATGGTGCCCTGAAGGCGGTGGCCGAGATGGCTGCTCTCGTCGTGGGCGGACGGGAAGAGCTGGCCCAGCGGCCATACTATGTTCACTACGCCGAACCTCTCTCGCCGCTGACACACACCGACGAAGGCGTCGCTAAGCTCCTCTTCTGTGTCGAACACGGTATCCCGGTGATCTACACGCCGATGACCCTCGCCGGGAGTTCTGCTCCGGTGACGGCCGCGGGCAATCTAGTGGCCTGCATGGCCGAGTCACTTGGCGGATTGGTGATGGCGCAACTCAAGCGGCGGGGGGCGCCGGTCATCTTTGGCGGTGTGCCGACGATCATCGACATGTCCAGCACGGTTGTCTCCTACGGCGCTCCCGAGATGAGCCTGTGGTCGGCCGCACTGGCCGAGATGGCCCACTACCTGCACCTACCCGTTTTCAGCACGGCCGGGTGCACGGATGCGGTGGCCTTTGACCAGCAGGCAGCGGCCGAGTCGGCCATCTCTTGCCTGATGGCAGCCTTGAGTGGGGCCAACCTGGTTCACGACGTGGGCTTTACTGAGGCGGCCAACTCTGCCTCGTTGGAACTGATCGCCGCCAGCGACGAGTTCATTGGCATGATCCGCACCATCATGGCTGGTATCGAGATCACGCCTGAGACGTTGGCCCTGGACGTGATGGAGCGGGTCGGTCCTTCAGGGAGCTATTTTGGGGAGAAACACACCGTCCGCCACTTCCGTGGGAATTGGTTTCCCGAGCTGATGAGTCGGCTCAATCATGACCAGTGGACTGCAGCGGGCGGTCTCTCGCTGGCCGACAGAGCCAACCAGCGCGTTCGCCGCATCTTGGAGGAACACCGACAACCGGCGTTGCCGGCCGAGGTGGCGGCCGAGTTGGACAGAATGGAGGAGAGTTGGTGGCGCGAGGTGCGGTAGCGGCTGTGTGGAGGAGACCTCCCTGTTCTCAGTCTGCCAGTCATCCCTGCACGTGGGGGATACAGCAAGGCACAAGGACCGACGGAAGTTGGCAGCGGCGGTCTTTTTCAGCCAGATCCTGAAGCTGAGTGGCATTGCCGGCGGCCGGCTGCTGTGGCCGAGCTTCTCTCAGAAGAAGAGGAGAATCGCAGACGTGACCAGTATTCGTGTCAATGACGTGATCCTCGGTGGCGCCCAATATGGGCGGCTCTCGGCCCAACAATCACAGAAGCTCCACAATGCCAGTCTCGAAATCCTGGCTCGAACCGGAGCTCGACTCTATGACCAAGAGGCGATCGACCTTCTGAAGGTGGCGGGAGCCTCAGTCTCCGAGGGCAACCGGGTGCGTGTCCCGGCCGGGCTGGTGGAGAAGGCCTTCAGCACGGTACCCAAGCGGGTGACGCTGTATCCCGCTCCTCGGGATTCAGGGACCGGGGGTCAGCGACAGTCACCCCTCTTCTTGGAGGACGGCCGCTGCTACTACGGCCCCGGATCTGATTGCCTCAATGTCATTGACCACCGCACGGGGGAACGGCGCAAGCCCGTGTTGCAGGACGTGTACGATGGCATGATGGTGTGTGATGCCCTGCCCAACGTCGATTTTGTCATGTCCATGTTCCTCCCCTCTGACGTGGACGCCATGGTCAGCGACCGGTACCAGATGGAGGCCATGCTCAACACCACCTCCAAGCCCATCGTCTTTGTCACCAACGAGTTCTCTGGCTGTCAAGACGCCGTGGAAATGGCCGAAATCGTGGCAGGAGGGGCCGAGGCGCTGAAGCAGAAGCCGTTCGTGGCTTGCTACATAAACGTGACGACCGGCCTTCGCCACAACCAAGAGGCTTTGCAGAAGCTGCTCTTCCTGGCCGACAAGGGGCTACCGGCGCTTTACATCCCGGTGGTCGTGTCCGGTGTCAGCGGCCCGATCACGCCGGCCGGTGGCCTTGCGCTCAGCAATGCTGGCGTGTTGGTTGGTCTGGTGCTCTCCCAGCTCAGGCGGGAGGGCGCGCCCTTTGTCGTGCCCGGCTGGGGCGGCGAAGGACTCGATATGAGAACCATGGTCAACCCCTACTGCGCGCCCGACCCCAGGGGCATGGGCCATGCCCTGGCCCATCACTACAACCTGCCGATGTTCGGCCTGGGCGGATGTAGCGAGTCAAAGCTGGTGGATCAGCAGGCGGCGGCCGAAGCCGCGCTTACCCTGACGTTCGAAACGCTGGGTGGCGCTAACCTGATTCACGACCTGGGCTACCTCGAGTCGGGTCTATGCGGCTCGCTGGCTCAGTTGGTCATCTGCGACGAGATCGTGGGCTGGATCAGGCACGTGGTGTGCCCGGTGGAGATCAGCGAGGAGACCCTGGCACTTGACCTGATTGATGAGGTCGGCCCCGATGGCCAGTTTCTGGACACCGATCATACCATGGCCCATTTTCGCGAGCGATGGTACCCAGTCGTGTTCGAGCGGGGCAACTACGATCAGTGGCAGGCGGCCGGAGGTAGAAGCCTGGCCGAACGAGCCGCTGAACGGGTGAAACAGATCCTCGCAGAGCGCCGGGCGGAGCCGTTGCCTGAGCAAGCAGCCAGAGAGGTCAAGGCCATCATCCGGCGAGCAGAGGAGAGCTCTGGGGGCCGCTGAGGATTCGACGGGTGATCTAGATCAGGCACTGAAGGCCTGCCAATAGTAGACGGGGTTGTGGCTAACTGAAAGGGGACGCTAATATGGCCAACATCCGCAGCAATGACAGCACTTTCCTCAGCGCCCAGTTTCGGCGACTGTCAGACCAGCAGTGCCAAAAGATCCACTGGGCCAGCCTGGAGGTCATGGAGCGCACCGGCGTCCGTCTGTACGAACAGGAAGCCATTGACCTGTTCCAAAAGGCCGGAGCCATCGTATCCGACGGCAACCGGGTGCACGTCCCTTCCTGGCTGGTCGAAAAAGCCTTCACCACCGTCCCCCGGCGGATTGTGTTGTGCAACCGCCACGGGGAGCGGGTGATGCCACTGGAAGGCCACCGCAGCTTCTTCGGCCCCGGCTCCGATTGCCTCAACATCATAGACCACCGCACCGGCGAGCGGCGCAAGCCGGTGTTGCGGGACATCGTGGAGGGGATGACCGTTGCGGACGCGCTCCCCAACATCGACTTTGTGATGTCCATGGTCTTGCCGGTGGACGTCTCCCAGATGGCGGCCGACCGTTACCAGATGGAGGCGATGCTCAACAACACCACCAAGCCCATCGTCTTTGTCACCACCGAGTTCTCCGGTTGCGTGGACGCGGTTGAAATGGCCGAGGCAGTGTCCGGCGGGGACGAGGCGCTGCGCCTGAACCCGTTCGTGGCCTGCTACATCAACGTCACCACCGGGCTGCGCCACAATCAGGAGGCGCTGCAAAAGCTGCTCTACCTGGCCGAAAGAGGCTTGCCCGCTTTATACATCCCGGTGGGACTAGGAGGCGCTACAGCCCCCATCACCGTAGCAGGTTGCCAGGTGATCTGGAACGTGGGTGCCCTGGTCGGCCTGGCGCTGTCCCAACTCAAGCGCGAGGGCGCGCCCTACGTCATGGCGGGTTGGGGAGCCGGCTCGCTGGACATGCGGACCATGGTCCAGCCCTATGCTGAGCCCGACCGGCGTGGGATTGCCCAGGCAATGGCTCATTTCTACGGCTTGCCCATGTTTGCCATAGGTGGGTGTAGCGATTCCAAGGGCGTAGATCAGCAGGCCGGGATCGAGGCAGCCCTCACCCTGATGGCAACCTCCCTATGCGGGGGACAC
>JAUVHW010000249.1 GCA_030593075.1 Ardenticatenales bacterium | reverse complement strand
GGCACCCTTTCTATCTTGGCACCTTCTTGCTCTACACCGGCATAGGCATAGCCTGCGCTTCGTGGGTTTTCCTGCTGTGTGCGTTGGCATGGATAGTCTCGATACACTTTGGGGTCGTGGAGGAAGAGCGCGTTCTTCTTGAGAAGTACGGGGATGCGTATCGAGAGTATATGGATGGGACGCCGAGGTGGATAGGAACACCGAGATCGAGCAATGATTGATGCCCCTTCTGCCTGCACTATCGCCTGACTGAAGGTATCTGGCCTCACGACTCCGGCGCGTCGCGGATGCCCGGACTCTGTCAGGCTTGAGACGCGCTCACACCGCGAGCGAAATACTCGCAAGAGGGCGGGAACACCAGAACAACGGTGTTCATGACTGAAGCGTGGAAGTTCAACCGAGGAGAGGAAAATCATGTCGCTATTACCAGCTTTTGAGTTGGGACTCTGGAACGCCTGGATCATTGAGATCTTTTCCTTCGTGGCCCCCTTGGCCTTCATGGCCGACAAAGAGAGAATGCAGAAGAGAACGGAAGGAGAGCCCACCTGGAGCGAGTTCAGCAGGACCTCCAAGGTAGTGTTCATAGTGCCAACCGTGATCATGCCTTTCACTCTCATATACAGCATCTTCCTCCCGCTGAAGGTGGGAACGGCATGGTTCTATGCGGGTATTCCCATCTGTTTTCTGGCGCTACTCATGCATTTCATGACTGCACATTCCTATTCTGCTGGCCCGGTTGATGAACCGATGACCAGGGGGGTCCGCAGCATTTCGAGACACCCATGCTACTTTAGCATTTTCTTGGTCTATACCGGGATAGGCATAGCCTGCGCCTCCTGGGTTTTCCTGCTGTGTGCGTTGGCATGGATAGTCTCGTGGCACTTTGGGGTCGTGGAGGAAGAGCGCGTTCTCCTCCAGAAGTATGGGGATGCGTACCGAGAGTACATGGACAGGACCCCGAGGTGGATAGGAATACCGAGATCGGGCGCCAAGTGATAGGCGTCCGCCCTGGTGCGCACGACCAGTAGAGCAGTGCGTATGTGGTCCGGACCCACGCCGCCACCCAGGAGCCCGGCCGCTGTAGAGGTTTCGGTCTTCGCGCCCCGTCTGGGCAGCGGGTGGGTCCTGCTCGCACCAGAAGAAGGCAAGATTCATTCGCGGTGGCGATACACGGGACGCTGCATATCGCTCGGTGGGCCGCGCAGCCCAGGTACCGGTCACGGCCGCTCTCGAGGCGGCTCGACCGCCAGCCACCCCGTCCAACGAGACCCGCCCATCCTTATCGGAAAGAGGGAACACACACGAGGAGGATAGGATGTTAGGTACTGTCACACTTGTCGTTGCAGCGCTGGTCCTGGCGCTGCTCGCTCTATGGCTCTACGGGGAGCGCTGGCGACTCTTGCGCCCCTCGACCTGGAAGACGATGCGGGAGGCTGGCTTGCGGCGGTTTCTCACTCTCAACAGCCTGTACATGTACCTTTATGCCCGCTGGCCCACCGAACTCCTCAAGGGCCTGGACCTTGTCATGCCTCACCTCGGGCCAGGAATCAGGAAATGGTTCGCCGACACCGACCACATCAAGGTACTGACGCCGGAGCTGGCTCGAGCCATTATCACCGTGGATCAGGATATTCCCCTCCGAGACCTGGAACAGATCATTCCCTATCCCATGGCCCGCGATCTAGTCCTCAGCAGTCCCCCCGATCTGGCCGTTTTCCACTGCGCCTGCCGTGAAGCTCGGGATAGCCCCTGCCAGCCGGTCCAGGTCTGCATAACCATCGGCGAATCCTTCGTGGATTTCCTCCTCGAACACCACCCCGAGAAGAGCCGCCGGCTCACTCAAGCAGAGGCCCTCGAACTCCTTCAGGCCGAACACGAGCGGGGGCACGTCCATTCGGCCAGGTTCGCGAACGCCTTCCTGGGTCGCTTCTTCACGCTCTGCAACTGCTGTAAATGCTGCTGTGCCGCAAGGGATGCGGTGGTGACATATGACACACCAATGATCGCCTCTTCGGGCTTTGTGGCCCAGGTCGACGAGACCCGCTGCACGGCTTGCTCGATCTGCGAGGAGGCCTGCCTCTTCGAGGCCGTTCAAGTGGATGGGACGGCCGTCGTAAACTGGGACCTCTGCATGGGGTGTGGCGTCTGCGTAGACAAGTGCCCCAACGAGGCCAGGTCGCTGGTGCGCGACGAAAAGAAAGGCGTGCCGCTGGACGTGCGGGCACTGGCTCAGGAGCAAGCTGTGCCCTGAATCACATGCCGCGCCTGACGGGCAGCTCCGGTGGGCAGTCTGCACGAACGAGAATAGGGGTCAAGAACGTCACCTGAGCCAAGGGTCGTCCACCGCCGCCGGGTCTCCGCAAGCACCCGCCAGTCCGCTCGCCATCGGCGGCGGCTGTCGAGGTGGCGGTGAGCGACACGGAAATGCGGCGGCGGGCCTCCGCACTCGGTGAGCGCATCGGGGATTAAGATGAAATCACCAGGGCGGTAGAGGCTATCGGCCGCCTGGTCTCCGCCTGCTAGCATGGCAAGGCTCTAGAGCCCGCAGACGCCAGCAAACGAAGCACCTACCGGGCGTGGCTGCCAGAACTGCCCACGACAGCCATCGTCTGTTTGATGTTGAGCACGGGCTGCTTCTCCCACTCCAGGTGCAGGATGAGCTTGGATTCTAGCGGAGATAGAGGGCGTGGCACCGGCATCGATGCCGTCTCTTGCTCGGATCACGTTTTGTGACGGACTCCGCCACACTCTGATCGTGACCAGTTCATTGCACCTCGAAATGGCGCAGCCGGCGCGGGGCGAAGGAGCATCGATCATCAGGCTCACCTGCGGTCCGGAGCCAACACCTCCGCAGGCAGAGAGCAAGGCCCCGACTCTACCGGGCCGCACCCACCACCTGCCCCTCTCAGCCCCTATCCCGATCCTCGCGCAGCCAGCCCTCGAAGCGGTCCACACGGAACGGCCGCACGTCCACCAGGTCCGTCTCCCCACGGGTGATCAGGTCGGCCACTACCATCCCGCCGGCCGGGGCGTTCATGACCCCATGGCCGCACCAACCACAGTCGCTGTAGAACCCCTGCAGGTGAGGCGCCTCCCCTAGTATCGGGTCCTCGTCCGGCGTCAGGGAGCGCAGCCCGGCCCAGCCCGTCATCAGCCCGGCCTCGGCCAGCGACGGGGCGCGGTGCACGCTGCGATCGATCACCTGGTCCAGGAACGACCAATCGACCTGGGGGTCCTCCTCCTCGCTCTCGTGCCGGCCCATGCCGATGAGCAACCCAGGACCCTCGCGACGCATATACCACCCCACCCCGCACTCGTAGGTGAAGGGGATGGCGCCGGAATAGGCGGGCCTGTTTTAGATTATCAAAAACAGGCACTGGTCCGGTCACAAAGATGTGCCGCTTGGAGTTGGTGATGGGCAACTCCATCCCGGTCCAGGCGGCGACCTGGCGGGCACGAAAGCCGGCCGCGTTGACCACTCGCCCAGCCGAAATGAGCCCGGCCGTGGTGCGGACGCCCACCACCCGGCCGCTCCGGATCTCCAGTCCGGTCGCCTTTACCCGCTCAGCAAAGTCTACCCCTAGTCGCCGCGCGGCCCGCGCATAGGCCATCATGATAGAATGGGCGTCTATGACCCCGTCGCGCGGGGTGTAGAGCCCTAGCTCGATATCCTCCAGATTCAGCCCCGGCGTCAGCTCGGCGATGCCCGGCCGGTCCAGCAGCTCGCTTTGCACTCCCTTGCGCTGCAGCAAGGCGTAACTGCGGCGCAGGTCGGCCGCACCGCCCTCCCCACACAGCGCCAGGAAACCGATGCGCGTGTATCCGGGATCGGCCCCCAGCTCGTCGCCGAACCGCATGTAGGCCTCGAAGGAGAGCATCACTAACTGCAGGCAGTGCTGGCCGATGAACGAGTGGGCGGTGACGCTCGCCGAGCGCCCCGACGGCCCGCTGCCCAGGGTGTTCATCTCGATAAGACGCACGTCCGTGACGCCCTGGCGAGCCAGGTGGTAGGCCAGGCTGATTCCCTGGATACCGCCCCCGATGATGACGACCTCGGCCGTGGTTCTCACGGGGCAAGTCTACTCTGACGCCGTAGGATTGGCAAAGCGCGGCCGGGCAGGCCGCCTCGCCCTCTTCTGAGACGATCCCGCCGAACAGCAGCGATGCCCTCGATTTGCCCTTGACAGCCGCGGAATGTCGCCTATAATATGATCAGCATACGCTTCGGCGTATGTCCCCGACTACCGCAGGTGTCCCCCCCACCGGCGGTAGTCTTTTTTTCGCCAGGGTTGATCTTGCCAGGGACGGCCGGCTGCCTCATCAGCCCCGGCAGGACTGGTCTCCGGATTGCCCCAAGGCCCGGACACCAGTAGAATCGCTCAACGCGGCGGGCCTGATGCCAGCCGCAACGAGGAACACGGAGGTCAACGATGGCATGGATTGTCGCTTTGGCAGCGCTGGTGGCGGCCGGCGCCTGGCTGGAATTCGGTCACAACAGAGAGGTCCCTAGCGAGGTCAAGGCCCTGAACCCAGAAGGAGAGGCAGGGACCGCGCTGGTGGTCTACCATCCCGGGAAGAGCGACTTCCAACACCAGGTGTTCGCCGGGTTTACGGCCGGTCTCGTCTCCAGAGGCTGGCGGGCAGAGGTTACCACGCCCAGTTCCCAGGCGCCCACCGACCTTTCGAGCTACGATCTCCTGGTTCTCGGCGGCCCCACGTACTGGTTCACGCCCAACCGGCCCATCAAGCGCGACCTGAGCCGGCTGGGCGACCTGGGGGGCCAGCGCACGGTGACCATCATCACCGGCCTGGGAGCGGCCGGGCGTTCAGACTCCATCATGCAGAAGCTGGTCCGGGAAGCCAACGGAGAGTTGGTCAAGGCCCTGCTCCTCTACAAGCTACGGCCCAACGACGACGACAATTATGTCAACAGCAAGCAGAATAGGGAGCTGGCGGTGGAGAT
>JAUVHW010000111.1 GCA_030593075.1 Ardenticatenales bacterium | reverse complement strand
TCACTGCGGCAATACGGCCTCCAGGGCGGTCAGCAGCGCGTCGATATCGGCCTGCGTGTTGTAGCCCTGGACCGAGACCCGCACGAACTGGCGGTCGTTCCACGTGATACAGGGCACCTCCACGCGGAATTCGTCGTACAGGCGCGCCTTCAAGTCCCGCGGATCATCGATGGGCGGCAGTGGAGCGATCATCATCTGGTGGTAGAAGCCCTCGTCATCAGTGTACGGGGAGGGAAGAGCAGTCAGGTCGCAGACGCGCTGTAGAGCCTGCCGGGCCAGCTCATGACAGGATCGGCGCACGGCCGGCCAATCGTTCTGGTCCTGAAACTGGATGGCGGCCGGTACGGCCAGATAGGCGGCCGGGTCCTTGGTGCCCCACCATTCCAGGTAGTCGAGGTACGAAGAGCCAGCGCTGATGGATAGATTCTCCCCCCACCCCCAGCTGACAACCAGAGGCTCGACCAGATGCTGCGCCTCGCGCCGGGTGTAGAGAAACGCCGAGCCCTTGGGTCCCAGCATCCACTTGTGGGAGTCACCCACGTAGAAATCAGCGCCTATCGCTGGCAGGTCCAGCGGAATCTGTCCCGGTGCGTGGGCGCCGTCAACTACGGTGAGTATGCCCGCTTCCCGCGCCCGCTGACCGATCGGTTCCACGGGCAAGCACTGGGCGGTGGGCGAGGTGATATGGCTGAGGAAGATCGCTCGGGTCCTGTGGGTCACCCCCTCCCAGAGACGTTCCACGATCTGGTCAGGAGAGGCTAACGGCAGAGGAATGGACTGGCGTACGCAGGAGGCACCCGCCTTCCGGCAGTTGAATTCCCAGGCGTTGTCGCAGGCTCCGTATTCGTGATCGGTGGTCAAGACCTCGTCGCCTGGCCTCAGGTTCAGCGAGCGCGCCACGACGTTGACCGCAAAGGTGGCGTTGGGTACGTACACCAGGTCATCCGGGTCGGCGCGGAGGTATGCCCCCAGCGCTTGCCTCGCCGCCCTCAGGTGATCTATGAGTTCCTCGGCGAGGAACCGGACCGGCTGGCGCTCCAGCCTGCGCTGCCAGGCCTGATAAGCGTCAAAGACCGGGCGGGGCGTGGCCCCGAAGGAGCCATGGTTCAGGAAAACCACGTCAGGGTCGAGCATGAATTGCTCTTTGAGAGACATCATGAGTCATCACCCAGCGCTGCAAGTCCGGTTATGTAAACATCCGGCTGGCCTGGGCATGGGGCAGCCGGACCGGTGTCCCTCTACCGCGCTACGCCGTCTGTCTGCGTGACAGGACAAGAGCGGCGGCCGCGATCAGTCCAACGAGGCTTGCCAGCCCTGCCACAACAAGCATAGCCGTGTCCCCGGCCGGCCGGCCAGGCTCTGGCCGGGTTGGCGTCGGTTCAGGCGTGGGCGAGAAGGATGGAGCCGGTGTTGCGCTGGGGGTCACCGAGGGCGTCACTGTGGGCGTCCGGCTGGGCGTGGCGGTGGCGGACGGCCGAGGGGTCGGCGAGGCAGTCGGACTGGGAGTGTCAGTGGGGGTCATAGTCAGAGTAGCAGTCAAGGTAGGCGTGGGAGCAAGGGTGGCAGCAGCCGCAGCCGTGGCGCTGACTGTGGCAGGGGTCCCGACCATCGGAGTCGGTTCGTCCGGCTGGGGGGTGCCGGCCGCGCCGGCCGGCGCTTCTTCCACCAGCAGGTAGGTAGGACCTCCAATGAAGCAGCCATCCACTTCGTCAACGCAGCGAGCTCCAGGCAGCGTCAACGCATAGTAGCCGCTGGTGCCATCCAAAGTCGCCACGTTGCCCTCCTGGTCAATCAGGGTACCCTGAGCCGCCAGCGCCGGCACGCTCAACGACACCTCGGCCTGAGTGCGGGCCCAGAACACGCGCGTGGTGCGCTCGCCTCGATCGAGGGTCACCTGGGCCCA
This sequence comes from Ardenticatenales bacterium, assembly GCA_030593075.1. Classification (GTDB taxonomy): domain Bacteria; phylum Chloroflexota; class Anaerolineae; order Promineifilales; family UBA4811; genus JAUVHW01. The sequence continues at coordinate 8,763 of JAUVHW010000111.1, read as the reverse complement.
CGCCGGGTCGCGGACTGTGCGGCCGGATCGAGTGCCGGCGTAGTGCCGGGTAACCAGGCTGTAGGCCGTGAAGGCCGGCCGGCGGCTGTGGTCCGGCCGCAGCAGACCAAAGGGCTCCCCGCCGGGAGGCAGCCCAGCGTCCACCAGCCGGTAGACGGCGATTCGTTGGACGCCGGCCGCCAGCGCCAGCGCGTAGGCCTGCAGTATGAACGACGCCTGCTCCCGAAGGTCGACGCGAAAACGCGGCCGGACCAGGGGCCAGAGCGGATCAGAGTCTGGCGAAGCATTGGTCTCGTTGATCCAAATAGGCTTGCTCACACCATAGGCGTTCAGCGCAGCCCAGGTCTGGTTAACTAGGTCGTCAACGCTGTCAGTCTTGAAGTAGATGTGGAGCGAGACGACGTCGAAAAAGAAGCCGTGTGCTGGTCCCTCGGGGTCAGCGGTCGCGACGGCCAAGAAGCGGCGCAGCCAGGTCTGGTCGTGGTGGTAGGTGATGCCGGCCAGGTGAACCTGGGCCCCGGGGTCTACCTCCTTGATCACCAGGTAGGCGACCTTGAGCAGCCGGTAGTAGCCCTCAAGGGTGCCGTGCCACTCCTCGCCGTAAACCCCCGGCTGGATGTCGGGCTCGTTCCAGATGATCCACCGGTGCACGCCGCGCGCGCCGTAGTAGCTGACGACGCGCCGCACAAAGGTCGCCCAGAGATTCCCAGGGTCGTCGATAGGCAGGTCCAGGCCGCGGGGAGGGCTGGCTTCCAGGTTTGGATCCCCCTCGGCCGCCCAAGATGGGGTGTTCTTGAGCAGGCCAACCACTTGACGGCCCTGAGCGGCCGCCGACTGCAGCCACTCTTCTGGCACGTGCAGCGTGTTCCAGTCATCTGGTCCGTAGGGCTGCAGCTGGCTCCACATGAAAAGGATTCGCTCCCACGCAGCGCCTCCCTCGACGGCCGCCTGCGTGTCCCAGAAAGCTTCTACCACGCCAAAGCGGGGGTCCCAGGGCGCCTCCTGAGCGTACTGCCGCTGCATGGGCGCGGCGGCGGCCCTGCGCGCAGAGAGGAAAGGCTGACCCCAAGCGAGCTGTCCGGACTCTCCGGGCCCCGTGACCACGCCGAGGAGCACGATCACCAGTATCAGGCGACTGCCGATTCCTCTCAACGCACACTCCTTCTCTCGAATCTGCGGCGCCCCGGCCGCCGGCGCCAGGCCAGCCTACCGAGGCAAAGCGGCGGGAGTATAGCGAGGTAAACGGTTTCTGGCAACGGTCTCGAGGGCAACCCAGTTCCGACCGCTTGTGTGTCACCGCCGGATGCGGGACTGTACAGACAGAAGAGCTGCAACTGACTCCAGGCACAATTCTGGCGCGACCGGCGCGCGATTCTGATGTATAATGGGTAATGGAGCAACTGGAGAAACCATGGCTGGTTCTCGTTTCGTCCTTCTAGCCCGCCTCGAGAGGCAGGGCATGATAACTGCTTGCCGGCACGGCCAGGTCCACCTGATGTGGCGCAACGTCACGGTGCGGCTGGAGTTCGACGCGTTTCGCCGCCTGGCCCGCCTCCTCGACGCCGGTAGAACGCACACCATGCGCATTCCCCTCTGCGACGGCGACATGGCAGTCTCGACAGAGGAGGCCGACTATCGGGTTGCAGTGGGTCAATTGGAGTTGGTCCTTGAAGCCGAGCAGTACCTTGCCCTCACCGAACTGGCTCGCAACGGGCTCGAGCGGCTGGAGAGGATAGTAGCTTCGGGCGAGTGGCCCGAGCCAGCGTCGGAACCGCCAGGACTGGCTCCGGCCGACGAGTCGTACACTCCGCGTCACTGGCTCAGCTGACCAGGTTCGGACCCCCGGTGTCCGGAGCAGCGTGGGAGTTCATAGCGGTGCCATCGCCTCCCTATGACTGTGTGGTATAATTCCGCACCGGCTGGCAGACGAGGTACCGCTCTGCCAGACACCTTTGGATTGACACTCATCGGACACTGAAAGCGAGGTTGGAGCATGGCGAATAGCGAGAGTCCCCGGCCGAAACGAGATATGACTGCTGTGTATGCCGCAGGCCTGATCCTGGCGGGAATCGTGGCAAGCGTTCTGCTGGTCGCAGCCAGCTGGAGACGCTTGCGCAGCGAGCAGTTGGCTCTCGTATCCCAACAGCCGGAACCCAGCGAGCAGCTGATATGGACGGCAGTGCCCACTGCAGCGCCCGGGGGTCTGCCGGCCCCACAGGTGCGGGTCGACGCTGGCGCTCCGACCCCAGCTGACCCGCCCCCGTCTCCCACGTCTCCTCCGAGCGCCATCGCAACTCCTACAGCCACGCCCGAGCCGTCGGCCACTCCGACGGAGACGGTGCCCCCCTCACCTCACGTCCAGGTGGGGGAGAACGGAGCAAACGTGCGCGTAGGCCCAGGCCTGAACTACGACCGGCGCGGGTACATGGAGGCGGGAGCCGAGGCTCCGGTGACCGGCCGCTACGGGACCTGGTGGGAGATCGAGTACCTTGGCGCGGCCGGTTGGGTCTACGGGGAGATAGTTAGCGCCTTCAGCACCGACGACGTGCCTGTGGTGCAACCCCCGCCGGCGCCGACGGCTACGCCGGCGCCACCCACCGCCACGCCGGAACCGCCACCGCCACCTCCCGACTTTCGCGGGCTAGTGGTGAACTCATACTACGTAGAGGGAGCACCCGGCCCGTACGGCGTCAATCAGATGATATGGTTCAACATGGACATCACCAACGCCGGCGGGGGCACGGTGGCATATCGCTATCTGGGAACGTGGGTCGAGCAAACGGAGCAGTACCAGACAAGCTGGGCGAACTCGAAGTTCAAGCCGGGCCAGCATTTCACGTGGCGAGATCACATTGATATCCCGGCCGCAGGCAGCTACAGTCTCTGGATGCGCATCTGCTTCACGGATGGCGTGTGCCAGAACATGGCTGGCCCCGTAGGGGTGACGGTCCACTAGCGGGAACTGCGCCCAAGATAGGCCGCTCCGTCTCGCAGTCTGTTGTGCCGGACGGACCAAACGCAATGTGTCTGCCTGACGAGCTCGCCGGACAGAGCTATTGGAGTGTTCCATGGAGTGCAACCAAACCCGAAACCAAGAGTCGTGCAACTGCAGCTATGAGCCCTGCTCTCGCAAGGGCATCTGCTGCGAGTGCGTGACCTATCACCTGAGGAGCCGAGAGCTCCCAGCGTGCTGCTTCCCCAGCAGCGCCGAACGGACCTATGACAGGTCTTTTGAGCATTTCGCCCGGCTGGTCACCGCAAGAAGGGTGTGAAGCCACCCACCAAGTTGGCGTCGGACTGGGCGCCCGACCTACAGGGCAGCGTCGGGTTGGGAGCCCAACCTGCAGAGACCCAACCTATGGGAGGCGGGTGCAGCTCCAGAAGGGCATCTGATCGGACGCAGGTGCCGGTATCAAGGTCCCGAGCGGCTGCCTGAGGCACGCGGGTCTTATCCCTCAGGAAGACATGGGGAGGAACCAATGAAGCGATCAACGCGCTATGTGAGGACCAAGGCAGCGGCTGGATCACCAAACTCAACTACAGTGTGATCGAGATGGGTATCCCTGACAGCCTGAGCCGGCTGGCTGCCGCCATAGAGACGGCCAACGCCCTACTGGGCCAATGAGGTAGTTGGCGGCGACGTACCATCGGCGACGTACCGTCGGCGACGTACCGTCGGGGATGGAGCCAGCATCTATGGCCCATCTGGTCGCCAGGCCGGCCGCGGAACCTTCTTGGCACCTGTTTCGTCGGGTATGTCAAGGAACCGAGGCGAACCAGTGGGAGGCAAAGAACAAAAGTGTGCAGGGTTCGAGATAGCTCACTGCAGTAGCCGGCCAGCTGGCATCTTTGATCCGGGAGCTGGAAGCCACGGACAGAGAGGCCTCGCCCCCAGGTTGGCTGGAATCTTGCGGCACAGACGGAGTGTCAAGGAGAAGAGGAAATGCTCAACAACAAAGAGCACTTGATCCCAGTCGCGTTGCTGGCAGCAGCCAGCTTGCTGCTGTCAGCCTGCGGCGCTTCCCGTGCTCCTCAGGAATTCGAGGTGGTGAAGGAAGTGCCCGTTGAGAGGTCGGTTGTTGAACTGGTCGACGTCATGCCAGCGCCCGCGGTCACTGAGGGCGTCATGGCCGGGACGGACTACCCTTGGTATTCAGAACAGCGGATGATCATCTGGACCGGCGACGTCGCCATGGTGGTGGAAGACGCTGGGGAGAGCCTGGAGGAGATCGAGACCATCGCCAGGGACCTGGGAGGGTACGTAGTCGATTCCAGCTCCTGGTACCAGGATGAGGTGCTGCGAGCCCGCCTGACCATCCGGGTGGCCGCCGGGGAGTTTGACGCCGCCATGAGCCGGCTGAAGGAGTTGGCCATCAAAGTCGAGAGACGAAACGTCTCCACTCAGGACGTGACCGAGGAATACACCGACCTCGACTCCCGGTTGCGCAATCTGGAAGCCACCGAGACGGAGTTGCTGGAGCTTCTCACGGCCGTCCGCCAGCGCACCGGCAAGGCGGAAGACGTTCTGGCAGTGCACCGGGAACTCTCCAGCATCAGAGGGCAGATCGAGCAAGTAAAGGGGAGAATGCAGTACCTGTCCAAGATGGCGGCCATGGCCACCATCAACATCGAGCTAGTCCCCGATGTGCTGGCCAGGCCCATCATCGTCGCCGGTTGGCGGCCGTCGGGCACCCTCGCCAATGCGTTGCGGAGCCTGGTCAGAACCCTACAGTGGGTCGCGGATGCAGCCATCTGGACGGTATTCTACCTCCTGCCTGTCCTGCTGGTGGCTGCCATCCCTCTCCTTGTCCTGCGCCTCGCCTGGCGCCGGTGGAAGAAACGCGGGGAAGAGGTGGCGCCAGAGGCCGGGGATTCGACTCCATCAGAAGGGGGATCATGATCCAGCGGCCGCGGTCCCGCGGCTGGTGTAGAGGGAAGTCAGCCTGGGAGCCCGACCTGCAGGCGTCGGGCTGGGCGCCCGACCCACAATCATATCACGGCATCTGCGCCAGGTAGACTAACCACTCGCCAGCGTCGTAGAGGGGCAGACCATCCCAGGCTGGGTAGACCTTGACCGAGCCGAAACCCGCCTCTCGCATCATGCGGGACATCGTCTCCGCCGAGTAGGTCTGGTCGCAGAGCTGCACCTCGGTCAGTTCGCCGGTCTCCAGGTGCAGGATCTGATAGCGCTCCAGTGAAAGCTCATGGTCCGGGTACCAGAACCGCTCGCCCAGGTGCAGATAGGGCCCGTCCCCCCACAGCCCCTGATCGTCGGTGTACCACCAGCTGCTGTCGTTCTTGTCCACCTTCTCTTGATCGAGCAATTCGACGCACAGCCTGCCCCCTGAGTTGAGCGAGCTGGCGGCGCTGGTCAGTAGAGCGCTCGCCTCGTCCCGGGTCAAGACCGCCAGCTGCCCATAGAGGAAGAGAGCTGCGTCGAAAGCGGCCTCTTGGACCACCATCTGCCGCACATCCTGCTCCAGAAAGACGCATCGGGCGGCAACGCCCTGGCTCTCGGCGAGCTTTCGGGCAAAGGAGATGGAGGCAGGGCCGAAATCGACGCCGGTGACCGCACATCCCCGCCGGGCGAATTCCACGGCGTACAGCCCAGGGCCACAAGTGATGTCCAGCAGGCGGCTTCCCGCCTTGAGGTCCAGCCGGGACCAGAGCCAATCGACCTGTAGTTGACGCTCGGCCGACACGCGGGAGGCTGCCCCGTGCGATTCATCCAGGTGCTCGCGCAGCATGCGCCGCGAGAAATCGGGATCCTCCCAGGGTAGATTGCCGCCGCTGGCCCAGGGTGTGGGCCGTTCCGGCCGGCGGTACACCTTCCAGAGGGCCTGCGCCAGCCGGGCACTCGCCTGACCGGTCACTCCCTATTCCGCCTGCTCCAGCGGATGGTCTCTGGAGAGAGCCGGATCTACCTCAGCCTCCACGGGCGGAGATCTCACTCAATCTGCGCGCCGCGCAGATCTTGCGCGTGCTCGCGGTCGTGGTTCACGTAGACCCAGCCCCAGCTGTAGGGAGTGCCCTCTGGATCCCAGGCGGCCGGGAAGGGTCGGGCCAGCTCGGCCGGCGTCATTCCACCCAGGGCCTCCCGCAGTGCCCGGCGGGCCGCGTGAAAGTCGGCCCACACCGTCTCCCACGACTGGTCGCGGCGGGCACCCCAGTGCGCCTGGTTCCACTCTTCGATGTCCTTCACTTTGCCGGCGTCTGACTCCCGGCCGGCCGCCAGCTGCCGCAGCCCCTCGACCGCCACCCACTCCCAGTCAGCCACGTGGCCCAGCAGGTCCTTGAGCGTCCAGGGCTCAACGGGTCCGGAGGGATCTCCGCAGACCGGCCGGGTCGCCCGCTCCTCAGCAGGGACCAGGGACGCGGCCGCCACCAGTTCCTCGCGGGCCGCATCCAGAGCCGCCACCAACACCTGCCTGGGGCCGATTCCATTTCTCACACTGCTCGCCGGCCGCCAGTTGGCGATCTGGGCGCCGTGTTCGGCGTCGTGCCGGCGCTGAATCTCCACGCAAGCGGGAAAGGACCAGCCCTCGCCCTCGAAGGAGCGCGAGCGAAAGAGATCCTCTTCCAGCAGGCTCCGGAGCCAGTCGATCCAGGCTGTCCGGGCTTCGCCCAGCTCACGCACTATCTCGGCCAGCGGCCGGTGGCGCCACTCGGCCGCTATGGAAGCATTGACGGCATCCAGGTTCTTCAGGTCCACCAGATTGGGCGCCTCCCCCTCTACGACGCGCTTCATCTCCCGCATCTCCCAGCGGTCCCAGGCAGCTATGTGGGCCAGCAGGTCTTTGACCGTCCAGCTGTCGATCACCGGCGCAGCGGTGAGCGCCTGCTCATCCAGGCCCAGGAGCTGGGCCAGCAAACCGGCGCGATCGGCCGCCAGTTGGGCCATCAGCGGGAGACGGCCGCTGCCGGTTTCCAGGTCTCTCAGACGTGCACTCATAAAGATCAGTCTCCTGCGGGTGCTATGGATGGTTCCGGAGGACGAGGGGCAGGAATGTCTTGGTCCAGGTTTCGTCCATGATGACAAAGCCGTTCGCTAGTTCTCCCCATTGAGCATCAGGGTTGGTGACCTTGACGTTCCACAGGCCGGTGGCGGCGCCGCTCAGGTCCAGGTCGCACGTGATCTGGTTGGGAGGCACTACCACGACGCTGTCACCTGGGATTGGGGTCTCACCCGATTTGGTCAGCAGAACGCTGGCCCCCGGCAGCAAGTTGGTGCCCGCCAGGTTGGTGACGTGGACAGTGCCAGTGTTCATCGCGCTGCCCGGAGTAATGCTCGTCACTGTGGGCGCCGGGTCCGCGGCGGTCCAGCCCATGTCCTCGAGCATGCCCAGCGCCACGGGGCCAGGGTAGTGAACAGACTCCGCGTTGGCAAGGCTGTAGGTCATGAGCGCGTTGGGAGTCCCGTTGAAGGACTCGTCCAGGTGGGAGTAGCTAGAGCCCTGCTGCCAGGAACTGGGAGCGTACAGCTCGGGCGGAGTCCCGCCGTTGGCCGCGTTCGCCTGAGCACCAGAAAAGAAGATGTCTTGGCTGGTCAGCTGAGTTCCCAGCGCAGTCGACCCATTCTCAAAGTCGAGAAGCGGCTGACTCGCTGCGTTCTCGGTGAACCGGTCGTAAACAGCGGGATATGGCGACCAATCCCATCCCCAGGACCCCAAACCACCATCCACCGTCATGGAGCCGCCGAACCCGAGGCCGTGACAGACCTCGTGCAGCACGACGGTGGCAAAGTCAACCTGGCTCGCGCCCGGGCTGCCGTCGGTGCCCAAGTACCAGCTGATGCCACTATTAAAGTGGGCGAGAACCTCAGCTTCCCGAGGGCTTAGATCGGCACCATAGAACTCATTAGCCAGCGCGGCCGGATACCATGTTTCGGCAAATGGAAGGCTGGGGTCATGGTAGATGAATGTCGGCCCGGCCGCTCCCAATTCGTCGGGGGCCAGATCGGGCGTCCAGCAGGCGTCAATCACCACCGTCTGGCTGGCGTCGAGCAGCGTTTCCCAGATACTGACAGCGTAGCTGAACGCACTTTGCGCGTTTGCCGGCCAGGGCGTAGTGGAATAGAGGCAGCTTGCGGGATTCCAATTCACGTCGATGTTCGCCGTCTGGACACTCACCTGCCCCCTCTCCGGCGCAGGCACGTGGAATGGAAAGTAGGTGTCGTCATGACGCAGGACCACCAGTCCATCTCTTCCCGACCGGCGCATCTGGGCACCTGGCACAGCTGGACCCTTGTCGGCCGTGATGACGGCCGTGTTCAGAATGAGAAGCACACCCAGAAGCGTGCCCACGACTCTAGAGGGAAGCGATCTGCTCATTCTGATCCTCCTTGCTGCCAGCGGAATGACTTTGCGACGGCAGGCGCGGCCGCCGCCCTCCTGCGCGATTTTCCTCGCCGCTGTTCTATAGCTCCGTGATCGTCGCCTTGGTTATTCGGTCGCCCTGGCGAACCGAGTTGACGACGTCCAGACCGGTCACGACCTTGCCAAATACGGTGTGCTTGCCGTTGAGATGGGGCTGAGGGGAGTGGGTGATAAAGAACTGACTGCCGTTGGTGTTGGGCCCAGCATTTGCCATCGAGATGACGCCGGTTTCGTGGGTCAGCGGGTTGTTCTTGACCTCGTCCTCAAAACGGTACCCAGGCCCGCCGCTACCGGTGCCGGTAGGATCGCCGCCCTGGATCATAAAGTTGCTGATCACCCGGTGAAAGGTCACGCCGTCGTAGAAACCCTCCCGAGCGAGGAAGACAAA
>JAUVHW010000306.1 GCA_030593075.1 Ardenticatenales bacterium | reverse complement strand
ATGGTGCGTGGGGTGGTACCTGTGGGTACAGCTAGACACCGGTCCCCTAGTCCCCCGTGGGCACTGCCCGCGGGCGGCGCAGCCACTAGGGACTAGGTTTCCGGTACTTGTTTATTGTGGAAGAAGCAGTATTAGATCTTGCGTACTTACTGGGCGGCGGGCCCTTTCTGCCCTTGTCCGACGGTGAACTCTACGCGATCACCTTCCGCTAGGCTGCGGAACCCTGCGCCTTCAATGGCGGTGTGGTGTACAAAGACATCCTCTCCACCGTCGCGCTGGATAAAGCCGTAGCCTTTCTGGTCGCTGAACCATTTAACGGTTCCGCTTTCTCGTTCACTCATTCTTGATCCTCCTTGATCATGGAACGTTACACGAGGACGTGGGGGTCGCTGCAGGCACAAAAAAAGCCGCCCGGACCAGTTGCTGCCGGGCGACACTTTGTTCGTTCCGAAGCAAAACCTACCGCGTCTCTCAGCCGAAACTATACCGCACAATTGGGAAAACGTCAATAGCTGCGGCGGCGATTCCTGAAAGTCGTTTCTCTCCGAGTCGGGGCGGTTTTTTGCGGCCGCCAGGCGCTCAGCAGCCCCGCGGGGCCGGACGGGCCGTCCGGCCAGAGCGCAGTGGGTCTTGTCGCGGGCGTCGAGCCCCGCCTGCCGACTGGAAACCGGCTCAGTAGGCATCCGGTTGGGCCTTCAGCACACGGCGAACGTGGCTATGTGGACCAACTGGTGCGGATGAGGGGAGACTGTGGTAGCATTGCGGCTGCGTGGGCACTGGCCGCCGCGAGGGCTGAACCTTGGGTCGTCACTGTCCGTAATACATTGCAGATGAGCAGAAGTGGTTTCACAAGGCTGCTGGCTCTCCTGGCGCCCCTGGGGCTCCTGGTAGTGTTTGCCGCCTGCGCCCGGCCGGAGCAGGTGGTGGTCACCAGGGTGGTCCAGGTCCGCGTGACGGCGACTCCTGGTCCGTCACCGACGCCCACGATGACTCCCACGCAGACGCCTACCCCGACACCCACGCCCACGCCCACTCCTACGGCGCTCCCGGCGACGGTCTCGGGCGATCCGCGGCAGGCTCGCTTGAGCGCGCCGTCACCGCAGCCCGGCGCACCGTGCGGGGTGGTAGACCTGCTCGACTTTCCGCTGGATCCGCCGGACGCTGCAAGTGCGAGCTGGCGGTACGGTTTTGGCTCATTCAGGAGTCGATTCAATGGCTATCACGCGGGAGAGGACTGGGGCCTGACGAACCGCAACAACTTTGGCGCACCGGTGTACAGCATTGGGCACGGCCGGGTAACCTACGCGCAGCCAAATGGGTGGGGTGGCGACAAGGGCGTGGTCATTGTACGGCATGTCTTTGCTGATGGCAGCAACGTCCTCTCGTTTTACGGCCATCTCGACCCCCCCAGCGTCGCCCTTCGGTCGGGAGACTGTGTGGCGCGAGGGGACCAGGTCGGCCGGATCGGACGGCCGCGCACCCCGCCGCACCTCCATTTCGAGATCCGCTCGCACATGCCCACCCAGCCTGGTCCAGGCTACTGGGAGATCGACCCTGCGCTGGCAGGCTGGGAACCTCCATCCCAGTACATCACCGAGAATCGGATCGTTGGAGCGCCCGGTGTGCAGGGCGCCCAGCTCTTCTCTGACCGGGTCGGAAAGGGACTGGGCATGCTGTATGAGGAGGTCTATGGCGCGATTCAAGAGCGCCAGTTGATCGGTATCGATGCGTCCGATGGTGGTATCGTCTGGAGCCCGCCGAGTCCGGAGCGGATAGACGACGCGATGATCGACGCGGCCGGATCGGCAATCTATGTCTCCCGGTTCGGGGAGGTCGAGGCGTTTCGTCTCCCGAACCCGCACCCCCCGGCCGGCGATGCGGATGCACCCGATGTATCCCCCCGGTCCATCTGGAACATGGAGCTGGGCGTGTTTGCCCGGCCGGCGCTGATGCCTCTGCCCGGCGGAGGTGTGGTTGTGTCTGCCCGGAGGCAGGTGTGGGCGGTTTCGACGCGCGGCGAGGTGCGGTGGGAACTGGAGCTGCCGGGGTCGCCGGCCGATTGGACGCTGGCTGAGGATACTCTGATCCTCTCTACGGTTGGTGGGGAGCCGGCGCTGCTTGCCATTGACGAGTCTGGAGCAGAGGTCCTGGCTGAGGGAATCAGCGGCCGCCCGGTCAGCGCGGGTGGTCAGCTCTTCGTGTACGCCAACGACGGAGTGTACCGGGTGAATCCGGAGACCCGCTCTGCCGAGCTGCTGTATCCGCTGCCGTCAGCCGTCCGCGGGATGGGCGACATGGTTGCACTGCCGGAGGGTGGTCTGCTGGTGGCGCATGCGGACCTGGCCGACCGGCGGTTGATCGCGCTGGAATATGAGGGTCCGGTGCGGTGGGAGCGCTCGATTGCCGGCGTTTCGCACGGTCAGCAGCGGCTGCTGGTCTCTGACGGTCAGGTGTACCTTATGTCTCAGCGCGAGGGGTCTTCACGGAGCGTGATAACCATCTCCCTGGTTGACGTGAGCACCGCGGAACTGGTGCGCATCTTCAGCGGGAGCGCGCAGTCGGGCTGGCCGGGTGACACGTGGATGCTGGGGATTGGGGACGGCCGGTTGCTGGTCAACATGGGCGGTACCGCCGTGTTTGTGCTGGACGCGCGGCTGGCGCTGGAGGTGGTGTTAGGAGGGGCGAGTTCGCCAGAGTAGTGCCTGCCAGAGGAGGGCCACGAGGGCCCATGCTACAGGCAGGCGCCAACCGACCACAAGGGCCAATGCTGCGGGCAGTGGTCCGGGACGGCCACAAGGGCCTATGCTACAGGCGGGCGGCCGGAGCGGTCACTACGAGCGCCCGCGGGCAGACGCGGGGCAAGGGTTGAGCGAGAAGAGTGGAGCTCCGCCTAGGTTCCGGGTCCAGCCGCCGCTGAGACGGGGGCGGCTGCAATGCAGGGCCGGCGTCTGCCGGCCTGCTTGGCGCTGATCCTGGTAAAGAAGACTGACCCTCTCTAGATCTCGGCGACCAGCTTGTCGAACTCGTCGATGGTGACGGCCGGCGATGTGGTGACTGCGATGCCGGTCATCTTGCTAAAGGCAACGGAGGCCTGCATTGCCTGTTCTACCCCGGGGAAGTCCGTGATGATGAGCAGATCCTTCTGTCCGAGCATCGCGTAGCCTGCCTTGATTTTGCCGCCGAATTTGGCCGCCAGCTTCTCGGCCTTAACGGTCCGCTCGGCGCTCATTCCCTCCATTGCCTGGGCTGAGTATCTTCCAAACATGATAAACGTTGCCATGTCCATTCCTCCTCTCTATGTTTCTATGTTGACCGCTTGTGCCTAACCGGATGGGAGACGGGCGGAGCTCCACGCCAAGGTTGGGTCCAGCGGCGGCCCAAACAGAGTATGGCACCAGTTGGGGAACAAGTCAAGCGCGGCGGAGCTGGGGTGCACAGCCAGGGTGTGCTTTGGTGGGGGAGTTCCCACACGGCGAAGTGCAGCGCTGGGATCGCGCCGGGATCGCGCCGGCGCTTGCCGCCGGGGGCAGGACTGTGTATACTGATGTCAGGCCTCGGCCGTTGCGCAGCTAGGCCAGGGCGACCTGCCGTGTGAGCTGGCTGTGAAGAAGGTGACCAACCTTCGGGAGCAATGACGTGCAGCGCGTGATTCGGTGGTTTGGAACAGGAGTTGTGGTGGCTTGCGTTCTGGTGCTGGCTTACGTGGCAGTGTTCGCCGGCAGCAGCTCCAGCAGTTCGGCCGCGCCCTACCTGCTCACGAGTCCACTCCCTACCCCCACGCCGCCTCCCGTCTACCTCCCGCTGGTCTCGACAGCAGCCAACGTCATGCCGTATTCTGCTTACCTCCCGCTGGTCACGAGAGCGGGCGGGTGAGGGTGGATCGGGGGGACCTTGCTGAGTGCGGGGAGCAGTTCGAGGGGGACGGCCGGGACGGGCACAAGGCCCTATGGTGCCCGGCGGGGCCGGACGCCACGGCACGTAAGGCCCTCCGGCCGGGGGAAAGGTGGAGGCCGC
>JAUVHW010000359.1 GCA_030593075.1 Ardenticatenales bacterium | reverse complement strand
TGCTGGCGGTCGCTGGCCAGGTGGATGGCCCGCCGCAGCCTGATGTCATTGTAGGGCGGCTGGTCCGCGCTTAAGGTAACCTTGACCCAGGCCGCAAAGCCCTTGTCGACGCTGATCAGGTCGGGCTCGTCCTCCCGCAGCTTGATCACCCACTCCGGATTGTTCACCTGAAAGGCCACGTCCAGCTTCTTGGTGCGAAACGCCGCCTCGACAGAGGCATCGTCGAAGAGGAAAAAGGACTTGTACCCGTCGATGTGGGGCCTGCCCAGCTCCGGCTCGTTCCAGCCGAACCAGTCGGGGTTCCTCACAAAGGCCGACTCCCTCAACGGCTTCAGCTTGTCCCACATGAACGGGCCGGTGCCCAGCATCGCCGCCTGCCGGTTCATCTCGTCGCTGTCATCCACCAGCTCTTTGGCCACGATGAAGGCGTTGCTATCAGCCAGGAAGTGCATGAACGGGGCCGTGGGCCGCTTGGTGCGGATCTTGAGCGTGTGCGAGTCCACCACCTCTATGCTATCGATGCTCTGATACTGATGGGCTCGCCGGTAGAGGGGCCAGCGAGGGCTCTCCTCGTTCATCTGCCGCTCGAAGCTGTACTTCACGTCCTCCGCCGTCAGCTCGCGGCCGCCCACCGCCTTCTCCTCGGCGCTGGCCGAGCCGCCCAGGACGGCGCTGGGCTGGTGAAAGCGCACCCCTCGCCTCAAACGGATGATGTAGGTCAGCGGGTCGGGCGTCTCCGGCATCGCCTCGGCCAGGTCGGGAACGATCACCCCCCGTTCGATGTCTTCGTACCTCAAGATCTTACTGAAGACCGCAGAGTGAGAGCTGTAGACGGGCCCGAACTCCGTCTGGTGAGGGTCCAGCGTGTCGAACACGAAGGCCTCGTAGCCCGGCAAGTGCAGCGTGCCGCCCGTATAGGCCGCCGGCTCGTACGCGTAGGGCGTGGGGCTGGCGGCAACGGTTGGACTGGCCAGGGCCGCTGGCGTGGCTTCCTTCTCCTCCTCCGCGCAGCCCACCACCGCAGCCGCCGCAAGACCGGCGCCGCCCAGCGCAGCCGCTTGCAGCATCCGCCGTCGCGACAGCCGTCGACGCCAGAAGCGCCGCCAATAACGCGACTCGTCCATCGTCACACCTCCCTTGTCTTATCCAAGAGCTCTCTTAGCTAAGGCGAATCCGAGGATCGAGGATATCGCGCAGGGCATCCCCCGCCAGGTTGAAGCCCATCACTGTCAGAGTTATCGCTGCGCCGCCGGCCAGCATCGTCGACGGCTGACTCATCATGTACCGCCGCCCTTCGTCCAGCATCATGCCCCACGATGGCGGCTCGATAGGCGCCAGGCCCAGGAATGCCAGCGCGGCCTCCGCCAGGATAACGCTGGCAATCCCGATGGAGAAGATGACAATTATCGGCGCCGCCACGGTGGGCAGGATGTGCACCGCCATCAGGCGGATGGGAGAGCAGCCGATGGCCCTGGCTGCCTCCACGTGCGGATCCTCGCGTGCCGACAGGACGGCGCTCCGCACGATGCGCTGCGCGGCGGTGACGACCACAAAGCCCAAGCCCATCGTCAGGGTAATTAGATTGCGCTCAGTGAGGCTCACCAGCAGCAGCAAGATGAACATGGCCGGAAAGGCCTGGATCGAGTCCATGATCCGTTGCATGAGCATGTCGAACCAGCCGCGGTAGTAGGCGGAGACGATGCCGATGGTTGTGCCGAAGATGATGGCGAACAGCAGGGCGCCCAGCCCCACTCCCAGTGAGCGCCGCGCGCCCCAGACCACTCGCGAGTAGTTGTCGCGGCCGAACTGGTCAGTGCCGAACCAGTGCTCCCAGCTCGGGCCCGAGCGGCTGTCCAACATCTCCTCCGGCTCCGCTGAGCCGGCCACGTAGTTGGGGTTGGCGACCCGAAATGTCTCCTCAGCGTCATAGCGGCAGAGCCAGGGCGCGCCGGCGGCCGCCGCTGCCATCACCAAGACAACCGCCAGCCCGAAAGCACCCAGAGGCTTGCGCCGTATGAAACGACCGACCAGCAAAAGCCAGCCCGGCCGTCGCGGCTGAAGAAACTCTTCCGCCGCGGCGAGGCTCTCCACCTCGGCCCTTTCTTGTCCCGCCAGCACGGGACCCCTCCTTCCAGCAGGCGACTAGCCGTAGCGAATCCGGGGGTCCAGCCAGGCGTAGGCCATGTCCACCAGCAGGTTCACGAACACCAGACCTGCTGCCATCACAAGCACTACTCCCTGGACGACCGGATAGTCGTACTGCTGAATGGCATTGACAACGTAGAAGCCAATGCCCGGCACCTGAAAGAGGGTCTCCAGGACCACGTTGCCGCTGACCACGGTCGCGAGGAGGAGCGAGATAACGGTAAGAACAGGAATAAGAGCGTTCTTGAGAGCATGCCTTAGAACCACCGCTCGCTCCCGCAGACCCTTTGACCAGGCGGTACGTACGTAGTCCTGACGGAGCACCTCCAACATCTGTGATCGCAAGAACCGCATGATGATAGCGCCGGTAGCCAGACCCCCCGCTATGGCTGGGAGAACCATGGCCTGCATATTCAAAAGAGGATCCTCAAAAAAGCCTTTGTAGTTGGTAATGGGCGGACTCCAGTGAGCCCAACGGGCCAAAGAGTAAAGGAGCAGCACGCCCACAAAGAAGGAGGGCACGGCCAGCCAGAAGATGGCGAACATGCGGAGAACGTAGTCCAGCCAGGTATCCTGGCGAACGGCCGAGATAATGCCTATGGGCACGGCTACCATTATTGCCACCGCGATCTGGAGGATCGCCAGCTCGATAGAGGGGGCCAATCGGTCCTTCAGCTCCAGCATGACCGGTTCCTTGCTGACGAAGGAGTCGCCCAGATCGCCCTGAAAGAGGCCGCTCACGAAGTCCCAGTACTGCTTAGGGATGGGCTTGTCCAGGCCAAGATCGTGGCGGACGATCTCTCTCGCCTCTTCCGCCGAATGCTGCGGGAGCTGCGCCCCCGCCTGACGTACGGCGAAGTCGCCCGGCGTCACCCGCAGGCCAAGGAAGACCATCGTGATGACCATGAAGATCACCAGGACGTTGAGAAGCGCGCGCCGGATGATGTACTGCTGCACGGCTGCCCCTGCTCCTTAGCGACCGGGAATAACTAGTGACACCATATTATCAGTGGAGTGAAAGTATCATCCGTTCCTCGCTCGGTCAAGAGGCAGCCCCCCAGGCGAGCAAACGCCAGCATCAGGCAGTTGCCCACATCCGTCTTGACAGATTCT
>JAUVHW010000087.1 GCA_030593075.1 Ardenticatenales bacterium | reverse complement strand
GGTGGTGGTTGAGGCGCCGCTAACCCCGCGATTTGTTGGGGCGCCCCCTCCCGTTTTTTGTGGTCGGGGGGCGGCCGCCTTTGAGATTCCAAAATTGGCAGGCGCGCCGCCGGGTGCGGCGGCCTCCCCCCGACTGCCGGTGTGTTCGCCAAGGATGAGGATGCCGTGCAGGTGGTCCGGCATCAGCACCCACTCGTCCAGCGTAACGTGGCGGGCATGGCGGTGCTTGGGGATGTTTAGCCACGCATTCTCGGCCACCTCTCGAAACGGTGGGTGGTCGAACAAGTTCTCCCGCTGGTGGGTGCAGACGGTCACGAAATACGCGCCGGTCTGGGTGTAGTCGTACCCCTTCAGGCGGATTGATCGCCGATGGTGCCGGTTCGGATCGTACCGGTTCGCCATTCTCTGTTCGCTCCGCGCTGCGTGGTTCCTGAAGGAGTTCGCCGGCCGCGTCAACAGGCCAGGTGCAGCGCGGCCGCAACAGAGCGCTCCTCTCGCAGCGCATTGTAGGTCTCGCAGGCCTGGTCGCTACGCTGGGCTATCAGTTCGATGCCGGCCGCCTGGAGCGCCTGCCGGGTCTCGGCTGTGACCTGCATCATGCCGTAGGCCCCCTGTCCGACCACCAACACCTCGGGAGCGGCTTCGAACACCGCCTCCAGGTCTTCAGGGCTCAGAGCGTGACCGGCCTTGCGCCACCATCCGCCCAGCACCCGGTCAGGCAGGATGATCACGTCCCGGGTGTGGAGTTGGCCGTCGATGACGGCCCGGCCGGAAGCGTACGACTCGATATGAGGAGCCTCACCGCTTGCCATATCAGGCCTCCATTGTCCGTCAGGCCGCTAATTGCCTTCTCGCTGCCAGTCTCCCGAGGGTGATTGTGCCACGGAATGAGCTAGCGGGCAACCCGGCTCCCAGCAGCGTCCTTCACGTGCGCGTTGTGGCAGGGCGCCGGGTTGCCAGTTGTGTCCTAGAAGCCCGGCCGAAAAGCCCCAGTTCACGACGGCCTGTCGGCTCACTACCCACTGGCGCCTGCGGGCTGGCTTCTGTAAGGCCTGACCGGCCCACCAGGGGCACGCTTCCGTGTCCAGCAGAGTGCCGGCTCTCCACAGGGACCCGGCAGGCAGGTTTCCGGCCAGGCCCCTAGCCCGGAGTGGCGCCTACCGTGCTAGGTGTCACTGCTCTTGGACACAGGTGCGCCGGGGCGCACTCCTAGGTCGGCGCCCCGTTTCACGCTGAGGATGACCCGGTCGAGCTGCTCCGGGCTGATGTCCAGAACCTGGAGCCAGGCCCTCGCCTGGCTGCTCCTTAGCCAGGACAGCGCGTCGAGGTGCTGCTTGTCGGATCTGAGGTCGCGCAGCGCCTGCAGGAAAACGGCGCAGATGAGGCGACGTTCGGAGTCGCCGATGATCTCTGTTCCGGCGTTCTGATTGCAGGATGGCATCTGGTTCCTCCGGGGTTCGATGCTGGACCGGCCGGCCGTGTGTCGAGACAGAAAAAGCGCCCAAGAGAATCCTCTCGGGCGCTCGATGGTCCCGGGCATCCAGGCGGGACGGCGCTCTGGTATTGGGTCCGACCTGAGTATAGCACAGATGTGCTATTCTGTCCAGGGTTGCTTGCGGCTAGTGGCGGGCGAGATATGGCAGACTCCGACGAGTTGCTGGCTAGCCCTTGATTCGCAGTGCCATTCAGAGTAGAATTCTCCCCTGGTCAGGTGTGGTAGAGCCTGGCTCCAGGGAGACGATGTTCCAGCGGCGGTCCTCCGGCCCACTGTAGGCTGCGAGAGCGCGGCAGAAGGATGGACATAGGAGAGGCAAGTGATTCAGTGGGCGCGACGCAGCCGGAGAATGCGCTGTATGTTCCATCGGCAATCCAAATCCGCCTACCTTGCCCGTCTGTGCAGCTGACCATCAGCGGAGTATCAATATGAGCGTTCAGGCGACAGACAGACGCCAGGTCACCGGCCGGGACCTGACCAGTGGTAGCCTTCACCAGGCCATCTGGTACCTGGCGCTGCCCATGATGCTGGAGACCGGCATCCTCAACGTGTCTCAGGTGCTGGACACCTACTGGATCGGCCAGTTGGGATCGGCCGCCCTGGCGGCGGTAACCATCAGCATCACCATCCGCTGGGTAATCAACAGTATGGCCAATGGGCTGGGCATTGGGGGGATGGCTGTCGTGGCCCGGCGGATCGGCGAGGGTGACAGAGCGGCCGCGGAGCACGCTACCTGGCAGACGATCCTGCTCGGCCTGGCCGTTTCGCTGGTGTTGGGCGCCCTCGGGCTTGTGCTGGCCCGGCCGCTGCTCGTTCTTCTGGGGGCGGATGCCGAGGTGCTGCCCCTGGGTCTCGACTATCTGCGCGTCGCCATGGGCGGCATGTTCACCCTCATACTGGTCTTCGTCAACAACGCCATGCTGCGGGGCGCGGGCGAGGCCAAGCTGGCCATGGCGGTCCTGTTCCTGTCCACGGCCGTTACCGTCGTCGCGGAGCCGGTGCTGGTCTTCGGGCTGGGCCCGGTTCCTGAGCTGGGGGTTGCGGGAGCGGCCTGGGCCTTTGTGCTGGGATTCGGGGCGGGGGTTGCTCTTCAGGTGGGCGTCCTCCTGGGAGGAAGGGCCAACATTGGCATCAACCCGCGGGACCTGCGGCCGGATTTCCCGCTGATGGTTCGTATCGCCCGCATTGCCCTTCCCAGCACCATCCAGATGACCTTGCGCTCCTCCTCCCGTCTGGCAATCCTAGCGTTGGTGGGTCTGTATGGCACCTTTGCCACGGCCGGCTATGGCGTGGCCAACCGCATGCTGCTCATCGCCCTCATCCCTGGCTTTGGCCTGGCCAACGCGGCCGGCACTCTGGTGGGTCAGAATCTGGGAGCGCGCAAGCCAGGCCGAGCAGAGCGAAGCGCCTGGTGGGTCAGTGCCTACGCCGCGATATACATGGCGGCGGCTGGGGCCTGCCTCTTCGCCTTTGCCCGTCCCCTGGTCGCCTTTTTTGACCCCACACCCCAGGTGGTGTCCTATGGCAGTGAATGCCTCCACGTAGTGGCTCTGTCGCTGATCGCCAGCGGCGTCGGCGTGGTGCTCGCCAGGGGTTTCGACGGAGCGGGGAATACGGTGCCAGCGATGACCGTCAATCTGGTCAGCCTGTGGGGGCTGGAGGTCCCGCTGGCCTACGGCCTCGCCCGCTGGATGGGACTGGGGGCCACGGGCATCTGGTGGGGCCGGGCAATATCCAATCTGGCAAACGGCCTGCTGTTTGCCCTCTGGTTCCGTCGCGGGCAGTGGAAGCATAGGGATGTATAGGGCAGGGTGCCCTGTGGCTGTTGGAGGGCCGTTGGGGGTCCCGTCTACGCCGGTGCGCCCGCGGGCGGAGGTCCATGAGCGATGCTGAGGTCGTCCGGCGCACAAAGGGATATCCGGCCACGGTTCGGTCACTGACGGCCGATCTAGAGGCTCTGGGTGTAGCTCCCGGGATGACGCTGTTGGTCCACTCCTCGCTCACGTCTCTAGGCTGGGTTTGCGGCGGTGCCGTGGCGGTGATCCTGGCACTGGAGAACGCTCTGGGACTTGAGGGCACGCTGGTCATGCCCGCTCATTCGGGAGACCTTTCGGACCCGGCCGGGTGGAGCAATCCTCCGGTCCCCTCCAGCTGGTGGCCCGTCATCCGCCAGACGATGCCGGCCTTTGACGCTGACCTGACGCCGACCCGGGGTGTGGGACTCATCCCGGAGTGCTTTCGGAAGCAGAAAGGCGTGCTGCGCAGCTCGCACCCCAGCGTGTCGTTTGCGGCCCGGGGGCCATGCGCCGCACAGGTGGTGGCGGATCATGGGCTGGATTTTGGTCTGGGCGAGAACTCGCCGCTGGCCCGGCTGTACGATCTAGAGGGCTGGGTTCTGCTGCTGGGCGTTGGATACGAGAGCAACACGTCGCTCCACCTGGCCGAATATCGTGCGGACTTTCGCAGGAGGACCATCGAGAGTGGAGCGCCGGTTCGGCTTGATGGCCGGCGGCAGTGGGTGGTTTACCAGGACGTTGACTTCGATGAGTCCGATTTCTCCGTGATTGGCGAGCGGTTTGGCGCAGAGAGCGGCCGGGTCCGGCTTGGACGCGTCGCCGGTGCGGCGGCGCAGCTGATGCCGCAACGGCCGCTGGTGGACTATGCAGTCAAGTGGATGGAAGCGAACCGGTGATGGCGGGTTGCGCAGCCAGCTCTGCCTGCATGGGAGCAGCGCCCCCAACCTAGGCGGAATCCCCGCGCAAGAGGGTCATCGGGGTCCTACAAGAACTGGCGGAACCCGGTGAGGTGTGCACTGCCCGTAACCTGGGAGACGATGGCGGGGCAGCTCTCCCGGTCGGAACCCATGTGCCTCGCGCGTCGCACTGGGTGGACCAGTTCTCCAAGGTCTTTATCCTCGGTGACAAGAATGCGTTTCTCGGAGCGGGCGCGGGCTAGAAGCTGGTCATCGGTTGCGTCGCGCAACGACTCGGTGGCGAGGAAGGCGTTCGCAAGCGCGCTCCCTTCCTCCAGGCGAACTGACGGTACCACAACTGACGGAGAGAATCAACCCAGCCGTGCTGAGGGCGCAGCGCTGTTGCCAGTTTACTCCATTTCCTATACACTCCTTGCCTGTTTGCGCAAGTTCTGCCGGTGGAGACACAAATGGTGAGAAGAAAGAGACTGCTTCTCGGCATCCTGGTGGCGGTAATCGCTCTGCTGCCATCGCTGGCTGCCTGCCAGGCAGGGGATGCAGAGCCCCAGAAGCTGGTCTATGGTCTGACCCTGATCCCCTCGGGGATTGACCCTCACATTCACGCCTCGTCCGAGTTGGGGATTCCGTTGAGCAACGTGTACGACACCCTGGTGTACCTCGACCCCGAGACCGGGGAGTTCGTGCCCGGCCTGGCGACCGAGTGGTCGGTCTCTGAGGACGGGCTGGTATACACGTTCACCCTGCGCAAAGGGGTCGTTTTTCACGATGGCACCCGTTTCGATGCCCAGGCGGTCAAGTTCAACCTGGACCGGGTGGTCGACCCGGCTACCGGATCGCAAAAGGCGCGCTACATGCTGGGGAAGCTCGACCGGGTGGAGGTGGTGGGCGACCACAGCGTAACCATCCGGCTTGCGGCTCCCTATGCCCCGCTGCTGGATTCCCTGAGTCAGGTATACCTGGGGATGGCCTCGCCTGCGGCCGTGGACAAGTGGGGCAAGGCGGAGTATCAATTCCACCAGGTGGGCACTGGACCGTTCAAGTTCGTCGAATACATCCCCGGCGACCACCTGACCTTGGCCCGCAACCCCAAGTACAAGTGGGGGCCTGAGTTGCTGCGACAGGTCGACTCCTCGGTGGACGAGATCGAGTTTCGCTTCTACGAGGACCCCTCCACTCGCACCATTGCGCTAGAGTCGGAGCAGGCTCAGATCATGGGGGAAATCCCTCCCCAGGATGCCGGCCGGATTGATCAAGCGGCCGGCTTGGCCCTGCATCCTGTAGCCATTCCTGGGCAGCCGCTGCAGTTCTTCTTCAACCTCTCGCGGCCGCCAACTGATGAGTTGGCGGTGCGCAGGGCGTTGATGTAC
This sequence comes from Ardenticatenales bacterium, assembly GCA_030593075.1. Taxonomy (GTDB): domain Bacteria; phylum Chloroflexota; class Anaerolineae; order Promineifilales; family UBA4811; genus JAUVHW01. The sequence goes on along the minus strand of JAUVHW010000087.1, from coordinate 7,316 downwards.
GCGACCGACCGCGAGACCATCGTCGAGACCATCTTTGGCTCCTGGTCGCCGGTGGCGTCTGGTCCTCTCTCGCGTGTCACCCTGGGATACGTTTCCGATTTCGAGGGTCGCTACCTGCATGACGTGAGCCGGGCACAGGAGTTGCTGGAGGAAGCTGGCTGGATGGACTCGGATGGTGACAGAATGCGCGAAAAGGACCAGCGGCAGCTGGTCATCGAGCTGTACCACATGGGCTGGGGGATGGTGCCCGAGGTGGTCCAGATGATCGAGAATGACTGGGCGGCTGTGGGTGCGCAGGTGAACGCCCATCTGGTCTCCTATCCGGCCGCGCTGGAGGCCGCCCGCGCTGGCGATCACAACGTGATACCCTTTAACCTCTTTGGCACCGACCCGGCGCAGTTGGGTAGCTTCTACACCAGCGGGGGCGGGTTCAACTTCTCTCACGTCCAGGATGCCGAGCTGGATGAATTGCTGGGCCTGGCGGCGGCCTCGCAGGATCTGCCGCAACGGCTGGAGCTCTACCGCCAGGCGCAGACCAAGATCATGGAGCAGGCGTTGGTGCTGCCCATCCGCGATTACGTCAACCTGAATGCCAGCAGCTCCCGGGTTCAGGGGCTGCGCTTCGATGCACGGGGCTGGTTTCCCCTGTTATCTGAGGTGCAGCTGGAGGACTGACGCTGCTCGCCTTTGCCTTCCGGCGGATGATCGGCCTTGTCCCCACCGTCTGGGCGGTTGCCTCCCTCACCTTTCTTGCCCTTTACCTGATCCCCGGGGATCCGGCCCAGGTGCTGCTCTCCGAGAGCAACGCCACCGCAGCCGAGATCGCCGAGCGGCGGGCGGAGCTGGGACTGGACGACAGCTTGCCGGTCCAGTACGGCCGTTACCTGTGGCGCTTGCTGCAGGGTGACCTGGGGGAGTCGCTGTTCACCGGCCGGCCGGTCACCGCGACCATAGCGGAGCAGTTCCCGGCTACGCTGACACTGGCGATCGCAGGTATGATTGTGACGGTGGTCACTGGGCTGGGCCTGGGGATAGTGGCGGCCGTGCGGCGTGGGTCCTGGTTGGACGCTGCGGTCAGCGGAGTCTCTGCCGTTGGCATCTCGACCCCGGTCTTTTGGTCCGGTCTGTTGGCTATCTGGCTTTTCGCCCTGGTGCTTGACTGGTTTCCGGCAACCGGGCAGGGCGGTCTGCAGTACCTCGTGCTGCCGGCCGCAGTGCTGGGTTTCTCATCGGCCGGCGCTGTGGCTCGCGTCACCCGGGCCAGCCTTGTGGAAGTGATGGGGAAGCCGTTCATACTGGTAGCCCGCTCTCGCGGGATTGGCCCTCGTTCAATTCTCTTCCGGCACGTGCTGCAAATCGCTCTGCTGCCCGCAGTCACCGTGATTGGCCTTCAGTTCGGCTTTCTGCTGGGGGGAGCAGTAGTGACCGAGACGGTCTTTGCGCGACAGGGGCTGGGTCGCCTGGTGGTTAAGTCCGTTCTGCGAAAGGACCTGCCGGTGGTAGCCGGAACCGTGCTGGTGGGCGTGATATGCTATGCGCTGGTCAACCTGCTGACCGACCTGCTGTACAGGGCGCTCGACCCGCGGGTGCGCAGTCATCTGCGCTAGCCATGGGTGTTGTGTGAGGGCTCCTGCGTTTCTCGGCCGCCTGTGGCGCACCAGGGCGCTGCTTTGGGGTCTGCTGGTGGCAGCCATCGCGCTGCTCTCCCTGTGCGGGCCGTGGGTCGTCGCTCACGACCCGATGGCGATGGACAGCACCAGCCAGCTGCTGCCGCCGGGCCGGCACCATTGGCTGGGGACCGATCCCTTTGGGCGGGACATTCTGAGCCGTCTGGTCTGGGGCGGGCGGCGGACGCTGGGCGTGGCCGGAGCGGCTGTGCTCATCACCGTCGGCGCCGGCCTGCTGTTGGGGCTACTGAGCGGCTATTTCGGGGGCGCGGTGGACGAGGCAATCATGCGTGTCGTAGACGTGATGCTGGCCTTCCCCGGTCTGCTGCTGATCCTTGGGTTGGTGGCGGTGCTGGGAGCCGGGTCCAAGGCGCTGGCGGTGGCAGTCGGTATCACTGGTGTCCCTGCCTTTAGCCGCCTGGTCCGTTCGGCGGCTATGTCGGCGCGCGAGGAGCTGTACGTATTGGCGGCCCTGGCGGTGGGCTGCCGCCGGAGACGGGTCATCACGCGCCATCTGCTGCCCAACATTGTGGGACCGGTAGTCGCCTTTGCGACCGTGCAGTTCGGCTGGGCAATTCTGAACGCCTCGGCCACCAGCTTTCTGGGTTTGGGGGAATCCCCCTCAGTGCCCGAGTGGGGATCGATGCTCAACCTGGGCCGGGGCTACCTGCGTGCTGCTCCCTGGGTGAGCGCCGCACCCGGACTGGCGATCACTCTCGCCGTGCTCTCGGTCAACATGCTCGGCGACGAGCTGCGGCGGCTCTTTGACCCAGCGCTGCGGTGGCAAGGAGCATGACTCTGGCGGGCGACCGAGGAGACAGTGACGGTGCGGGGAGCAAGCGCCTATTTCCGGCCGCTGACCGGCAGCTGCAATCTGGTCCTGCAGCCAGCGGTGGCATTGATGAAGCTGGCGGGAGCCAAGCGGACCCAGAAACGGGAGACCCCAGGTGCCCCGGTAGCCCAGGACCTGCCGCTAGGCCTTGATTGAAGGGCTTGGAGAACAGGATTAGTGGAGCGTCGCCGGACGGGCGGGCGCGGTGAGGTGAGAGCATGAGCGATCTTGATGCACTGAAACGACGTGTCACAGATGAGGTGGATGGCCTGTGTGATGAGTTGATCCGGATCGCGGATACCATTCACGCCTGTCCCGAGGTAGCATTTCAGGAGCACGAGGCAGCAGCGCTCTTGAGCGGGACTCTGGAGGCCAAGGGCTTTGCCCTGGACCGAGGTGTGGCGGGGCTAGAGACGGCCTTCGTCGCCAGCCTACGCGGTCTGGGAGTTAGCCCGAGGGTGGCCTTCCTGGCTGAATACGATGCGTTGCCCGAACTGGGCCACGCCTGCGGGCACAACCTGATTGGCGCGGCGGCCGTCGGGGCGGGATTGGCCATGCAGGTGGTGCTGCCAGAGCTGGAGGGCGTAATCTACGTCATCGGCACTCCGGCCGAGGAGCAGCACGGCGGCAAGGCGATCATGGCGGAGGCCGGCATCTTTGACGGCCTGGACGCGGCAATGATGGTGCATCCGTCGAGCCGCAACATGACCCGCCGCAAGTCGCTGACCAGTCACAGAGTCAACATCGAGTTCTTTGGCAAGGCGGCCCACGCTGCAGCCTCGCCGGACATGGGGATCAACGCGCTGGACGCCCTGGTCCTGACCTTTAATGGCATCAATGCCCTGCGGCAGCACCTGCGGGGCGATGCTCGCGTCCACGGTATCGTCACCCATGGAGGTTCAGCGCACAACGTCGTGCCCGACTATGCGGCCGGCAGCTTTGGCGTCCGCGCTGCCGACACGCGCTATGCTGCTGAGGTTCTGGAGAAGGTACGAGCTTGCGCCGAAGCGGGTGCGCGGGCGGCCGGCGCACGGCTCGAGTTCACCGAGCTGGGCCTGCCTTACGACGCCATGATGCCCAATCCCGTGCTCGCCGACCTCGCCGACGCCAACATGGCGTTGCTGGGCGTCGAGGTGCGGGAGCCGGGTCCCGACGAAAGAATGGGGTCCACTGACATGGGGAATGTCAGTGCCGTGGTCCCGGCCATCCATGCCTACATCTCCGTTGGGCCGGACGAGTTGACGGTGCACAGCGTCGAGTTCCGGGAGGTCTCTGTTTCTCCGGCCGGGCATGCAGGCATGCTCCAGGCCGCCAAGCTGATGGCGATGACGGCGGTGGACTTGCTGGCAGAGCCGGACAACGTCCGGCGAATCAGGAGGGCGTTCGAGGACCAGACCGGCCGCCAGCCTGACGAGGGGGACTAGCGACCAGCGTCCACGGACAGGGATGGCCGATTGGGCAGCAGCACTGCCTGCGCTGATCAGGTGCTGACGACCAGCACCGGCCTAGCGGTGTGTGCCTTGACCACCTTGTGAGCAGTTCCACCGAACGGCCACTTGAGGGCCGAGGTCTCGCCGCGAGAGCCGATGATGATGAGATCGCACCCGGTCTCCTCGGCGCAGTCCAGGATGCGTTGGGCCGGCGGCCCGGACCGTATCTCCTCCTGGACCTCCAACCCCTCGCTACGCAGCCGTTGGGCAACGCCCGCCAGGTAGTTGTGGGTAAACTCGGTAGCCTGCTGCAGCAGCTGTTCCTGGAACTTGGGGGTCACCATCAAGGAACTGCGCAGCGGAGGGATCACCCGCAGCACCACCACGGCCGCGCCGTGGCACCTGGCTTCCTCCGTCACGACCGGCAATACCTTCTCGGCGGTCTCAGATCCGTCCAAAGGCACCAGAATTCGTTTGTACATGGGGTCACTCTCGCCTGGCTAGAGCTCGCAAAGGCTTGCCGAGCCGCTCAGAATATCTGGGTGGGGATTCCAGTCTCCTGCTCGATCTCCTGCGCCAGCCTCTGCAGGCCGGTCAACTGAAAGACGCTCTCGTCGCCGGCCGGCCGGCCCAGCGCCACCAGCGTGGCTTCTTCCTCGACAGCCGCCTCCCGCAGAGCTTCGGCAAAGGAGCCGTGCCGCAACACCGGCAGCGCCTCAACCCCTTGTTCGGCCGCCCGTTCACAAGCCATAGTCAGCAGAAAGTTGCCCATGCGGTCCATTTCCTGCTGCATTAGGTCGTGGCGTACACCGCGGGCCGTCTGCTTGAGGAACCCGACGTCCGCGACGTAGAGAAACAACACGATGTCCCCCTCTTCCTTGGCCTTGGCGATGACCAGGTCCTGGGTCCGAAAACTCGCCTCTCCACCGCGAGTTGCGCACAGTATCTTGCCCATAGCATACTCCTTTAGAAGCGGAGGAAGAGCCACAGCGTGCCGACTGCCACCGTGATGACCATAGCCGGCAACCCGACCTTCAAGAAGTGAATGTAGGTGATTCTGTACCCGGCCCGCTCCGCAATCCCGGCGGTGACCAGGTTGGCCGATGCTCCGATGAGCGAGCTGTTGCCGCCCATCGCCGAGCCGACAGAGAGACAGTAATAGAGCGCGTTACTCGACGCTCCGGGTACAGTACGGGTCAGGAACGCGACCACCGGAAGCATGGCGGCCGTGAAGGGGGTGTTGGCGATGAGGCCGGAGAGGAACGCGGCCGCCCAGACGAGTACCAACATGCTGACCGTGAGGCTTTCTCCCACGATCTGGCCGATTCCCACTGCAAGGAGGCTGATGAGCCCCACCTCCTGTATGGCGCCGACGACGATAAAGAGGGCGATGAAGAACATCAGCGTCGTCCAGTCCACGACGTTGAGCATCTCCTCCACGTCAGGTGATACCCAGAGCAGCATTGCCACTGCGCCGATTAGCGCGGTGACAGCCGGCACCAGGTGAATCCGTTCCCCGAGCACAAAGAAGGCAATCATAAGGAAAAAGACCGCGCCCGCCTTGCGCAGCTTCTCGGGGTGCGTGATGCGCCCGCTTTCCCGCAGCATGTCGAGCAGGGCGTCGGATAGGCCGCCGCCCTTTATAAAGAACTGCTTCCGGTATCGCAGCAGCACGTACCCGGTCAGCGCTATCTGTGCCAGGACGACGCCCGGTGTGAGATTCCGGACAAAGTCGTTGAAGCTCAGCCGGGCGTAGGAGCCAATCAGGATGTTGGTCGGCGTGCCGATGAGTGTGCTGATGCCCCCCACGTTAGACGCCAGAACTTCCGGAAGCAGCAGTGTGAGCGGGTTGATCCCCAGCGCCAGCGCTATCTGGATGGTTATCGGGGTCATCAGCAGCATGGTGGTCACGTTGTCCAGCAAGGCGGAGGCGACAAAGGTGATGAGCATGAGGATGGTCACCAGCAGCCACGCGCGACCCCGGGAGAGGCGATAGGACTGGTACGCCAGCCACTGAAAGATGCCGGTGCCCTCTATTACGCCAATGACGATCATCATTCCCATCACCAGAAAGATGACGTCAAAGTTCACGTATTCCAGCGCCCGCTCAAAGTCAAAGATGAACAGGTCCGGCGTGAGGGCCCCGCCGACAAAACTGGTCAACAGGATCACGGCTACACCCAGCATCGCCGCCATGGTGTTGTGCAGCCGCTCAGAGGCGATGAGAACCAGAATGCAGGCAAAGGTGATGCTGGCGACCCAGAAACCGGCCGTAATCCGGCGCTCCATCTCCAGGTCCGCCAGGCGTAGAGACTCCCCGGAGTTGAGTTGAGCCAACTGGTCCGGGCTGGCTTTCCACGATAGCGGGCTGAAATGGGGCCGCGAAAGGTGCAGTTCCAGGCTGTCAAACTGACCGACAGACCCGGCCGGCAAGTCGAGCATAAAGGTGCCGTCCGCGTGGCTGGCGCCCGTGGGGTGCTCTCCAGCGCCATCCACCTCCCCGTTGACTAGCATCCGCACCTCGGCATCGTGAACCGGTTCGCCCTGAGGGTCCAGGACCCGGCCGATGACGCTGGTCATCGCCTGGGCGTGGGCTGTCACCTCGGGCAGGCCGGCCCGGAGGAGAAACGGCAGGGCCACTGCTAGCAGGGAGAGGATGGCCCAGAGCCGCCGCCAGCGTGGTCGCCGTCGATGTGTAGATCTCAGATCCATGGGGCTACAAGCCACACACTCCCGCAGGTCAGCCACGGGAGGAGGGTATTCTATCACCGGCCGGCCGGTAGAGCAATTCGCAGATGAAGCGTGCTCCTTGCGGAGGGAGAGCATGCCAGACAAGCTGACGGCTCGGGTTGACCAAAGAGAAAGCCGCTCAGGTGTCCTGAACGGCCGGGGCTGCCGCGTGCTTCCGAATACAGGCTCCTCGGGTAGGACTCGAACCTACAACCAACCGGTTAACAGCCGGCCGCTCTACCTGTTGAGCTACCGAGGAAGGGCAGTGGCAGGCATTATACCAAGCCGAATGTGCCCGTCAAGCGATCACTCGCCCATGACCTGCACCACCAGCCGCCGCTGGCGCGGCCGGTTGTCAAAGTCCACGTGCACGATCTGCTGCCAGGTGCCCAGCGTCAGCCGGCCGTCGACCAGCGGGACCGTGAGGCTGGGGCCCAGGAGAGCGGACCGCACGTGGCTGTGCCCGTTTCCGTCCCCCCAACGGCGATTGTGCTGATAGTCGCGGCCTGGCGGCACGATCTCGTCAAAGACTCGACCTAGGTCTGCCAGAGCGCCGGATTCGAACTCGATAGTCGTCAGTCCGCTGGTAGAGGAGGGGCAAAAGATGGTGACCGTTCCATTCGTCAGCCCGCTGGCGCCTGCCGCCTCTGCCACCTG